>NZ_JADPAA010000002.1:82571-381779 GCF_015669365.1 Clostridium sp. 1001283B150210_160208_E6
GTGTAGCTTCCGTATGGAAGTTCCTTTGAAGTTCCTACTCCGTTTTCGTCAGTAGTTATTGTATCTACTACAGTTCCTTCGGAATCCTTAACTTCAAATACTGCTCCTGATAACTTAACACCTTCATCAGCACCATCTACTTTTAGGATATTTATCTTACCTAAAATCTTTGTATTTTCAAATGTTAGCTCTATTGTTTCTCCATTTGAATCTATTGTTACATTCTTAGATTCTCCTGATAACTCATATCCTGATGGTGCACTTACTTCTGCTACTGTGTAGCTTCCGTATGGAAGTTCCTTTGAAGTTCCTACTCCGTTTTCGTCAGTAGTTATTGTATCTACTACAGTTCCTTCGGAATCCTTAACCTCAAATACTGCTCCTGGTAACTTAATATTTTCATCAGCACTATCTACCTTTAGAATATTTATCTTTCCTAAGATCTTTGTATTAGTTATTGTTTTATAAGTTATTCCTTCTGAATTTACATTAACAGTAATTCTATCAGAAGATAATACATATCCTACTGGTGCTGTTTTCTCTACTAATGTATATTCTCCATATTCTAGATTTCCAAGGCTACCTTTTCCTTGAGAATCAGTTGTTATGGTTCCCTTTAGTTTTTCTTCTGAATCATATACTTCAAATACCGCTCCAGATAGCTTAATGCTACTATTTTTACTATCTACTTTTTCTATTTCTATTGACCCTTTTGAATCCAAGTCCCAATTCCACCTACTAGTGAAATTATGAAGTTCAAATCCGCCTTCTTGATGTAATGAAGATGCGAATAATTGGCCATTTACTGATGAACCATTACCATGAACTTTAGCCTTTGGTGCAACAACGCTACCTATAACTGCATAATTATTTATCTCTACTGTTTCAGCATTAGGGAATACCCAAATAAAATTCGATGCAATTTTAAATAATGGAGAATCCTTTGGTAAACTGCTTCCCCATACATCTGCACCATCATATCTAACACTACCACCACTAAACTTAATATCTTTAGCATTGCTATAAATAACATATTGTTTGTCTAAATCCACACTTCCTTTTAAATCTAAGGACGGAATTATGCCTGAATCTAGCTTAACTTTTACGATATTTTTTTCATTATTGGTAATAATATTTTTACCATATAAATTATCTTCAAAGATTCCGTTAGTTTCTATACCTTCTATATATCCAATAGTATTTGAAACCTTGCTCTTAAATTTAGAAATAGCATTTTTTATATTCTGTCTAGTTGAATACTCCACATCTGATCCTGTTACTGTAAACCCTTGATTATCTTCTTGTGCAAGCAAGACTCTGCTTCCATATACAGTTATATTACTACCATTGATCTTATCCCATTTGCCACTTGTCATTACAGTTGGCATTCCGTTATCTTCGTACTTGCTACCTATTCCTGTGTAACCTGATGCAGCACTTGCTCCAAAATCCATACTATTATCTAAATATGGAACATGCATATCTCCTCCTACAGCAACTGCACCTTCATTATCACCACCTTTAGAAATATACGCATAATTTTTATTATCATATGAAACTAAATTATCATCCCCAAATAAAATACCATTATAGTGTTCTATAGTACCGTACTTCTTATTTTCTTCTTCTTCTGTTGTTGCATTAATAGTTCTAGCCGGAATTATTTGTGTAATAACAAATAATATCCCCACCCACGCTGCTAGTTTCCTTTTAAAACTCTTTTTCATCCTTTCTTTACCCTCACCTGCTCTCACAAAAATTTATTTTACATTATATAGGTATTATTCTTTATTTACTTATATTTCTAAATTGACATATAAATTTAATAAAAAATTCACCCAAAGTTATTATTTACCATTTTCTTACAGTTGTTAATACAGAAAATTAATTATTATATAATTAAAATAGTAATTTAAAAACGTAACAATTCCAAAATGTGGTAATATAAGGTATAATGTTATATATAGAAGAATTAAGGAGGTATTTATGATATGAATAATTTAAACGATACTTATACTCTTAGTAATGGTGTGAATATTCCTTGTGTAGGTTTTGGTACATGGCAAACTCCAAATGGAGAAACTGCTACAAATTCAGTTTTGGAAGCTATAAAATGTGGATATCGTCACATTGATACTGCAGCTTGTTATGGCAACGAAGAAAGTGTTGGCAAAGCTATTAAGCTTTCTGGAATCAATAGAGAAGATTTATTTGTAACAAGTAAACTTTGGAATACTGATCAAGGATATGAAAGTACTTTAAAAGCTTTTAATAAAACCATAAAAGACTTAGACTTAGACTACTTAGATTTATATCTAATTCATTGGCCTGTAGTGAAAGGGCATAAAGAAGATTGGGAAAAATCAATTTGTGAAACTTGGAAAGCTTTTGAAAAGCTTTATAGCGAAGGTAAAATTAGGGCCATTGGAGTAAGTAATTTTAAACCACATCATTTAAAAGTTATCTTTGAAAATTGTAATATTAAACCAATGGTTAATCAGATTGAACTACATCCAAGCCATAATCAAGATGAAACAGTTAAATTCTGTAGGAATAATAATATATTAGTTGAAGCTTGGGGACCTCTTTCCACTGGTAGAATATTTAAAGTTAAAGAAATGCAGGATATAGCTGATAAATATAGTAAATCAATTGCTCAAATAACTTTACGTTGGCATATTCAAAATGAAATTCTGCCACTTCCTAAGTCAGTTACTCCAAGTAGAATAAAAGAAAATTCTATGATATTTGACTTTGAATTATTAAAAGAAGATATGGAATTAATACAAAACTTAAAAGGTTGCGAAGGCTCTGGAATAGATCCTGATAATATTAATTTTTAAATATAAAAGAAGCTTAATGGTTTTAAGCTTCTTTTATATTTGTCGAACACTTTTATTTGATATTCATAAAATATAGTATTACACTATAATCAAACATTGAGTTTCATGCTTATCTAACCATTATAAAAGGGGGCTATATTTTATGAATGATTCTATAACCTATAAAGATATTTTTAAACAGAAAGAAGCATTTAAGCTTTTTATTGCCAATATTGTTAGTAGATTTGGGGATTCTATAGATTCAATTGCTTTCACATGGCTAGTTTACGAAATTACAAATAATCCATCTTGGTCTGCAATTATATTTGGAGTAAATATGCTTCCATCTATTATCTTTCAACCATTTGCTGGGGTATGGGTAGAAAAAATGGATAAGAAAAGAATTATGATTATAACAGATGTTATAAGAGGGGGATGCGTTTCTCTAATAGCACTACTCTTTATTTTAGGCCTATTAAATCCATTTATATTGCTGTTTATAACTTTTATTAACTCCACTGTAGAAGCATTTAGACTTCCTGCAAGTTCTTCTATTCTTCCTAAACTATTGCCTACAGATTATTACGAATATGCTATATCTTTTAGTAATACAGCATGTAAAATTTCAGAATTAGTAGGGCTTGCAGTCGCTGGTGGTATTATTGCAACATTTGGTATGCAAACAGCTATTTTATTAGATGCAATTACATTTATTATGTCAGCTATTATAATAAGCTTCATAAAGTTAAATACTCATGTTAGTAAATCTTTTTCTTCTTTTAGTGAGAAAAGCACTTACTTCACTGACTTAAAAGACGGATTTAAGTATATAAAAACAAAAAAAATTATATTAACCTTATGTATTATATGTGCACTTTTAAATACAGGACTTGTACCACTAAATTCGCTTCAAGCTCCACTTGTAAAGACTGTTTTTAATGGTAATGTAGGACTTCTTACTATTTTAAGTGTTACTCTTAGCTTAGGTATGATTATTGGTTCTCTTATTTATCCTACAATAAATAAGCGTATTAAAAATACACTCCTTATGTCTATATCTGGCTTATTTTTAGGGATTTATTATATATTAATAATCTTTATATCCACTTTAAATTTATCTTATTTTATGGCAAATATTCTATTGGGAATAATCTCTGCTATACTTGGACTATTTGTATCATTGCTCTCTGCTTCGTTACAAGTTTTATTTATTAAATCTGTAGAAGAAAACTATTTATCAAGGTGTAGTGCAATTTTTAATGCTTCTTCATGCTCTACAGTACCAGCTATGTCTTTCATTATTTCTATTGCATCATCTTCTATGTCCGTTAATAGTATATTCTTAATCAATGGTTTTTTACTCAGCTTTATATTTTCCCTATATTTATTTAAATTTATAAATAAAGGAGAGTTATAACTGCTGATTAAGTTCTTTTAAAAGTTAACAATAATTGCTATTATATACTTGAGGTGTTTATTTTGAAAACAATTTTAAAAAAAGATATAAATTATTATTCTGAATCACTAGATCTTCTAAAATTAATGACTAATGACTTTAGCTTTGAAGATTTAAAAAATAGATTAAAAAGAAATTATCCCTTATGTAATGACTATACAAGCACCGTAATAGATATAATATCAAGGGTTGCTACCAAAGTATTTTCAAATTTGGATTTTTCAAAAGAAAGATTAGACTTCTTTTTTAAAGATTTAAACTTAAATGATTTGAGCATTGCAGATATATTACTCTTAAATCAAAACAGATTTTTAGATATTTCATTAGAAGAACAAATCACTTTAATTAAAAATCTAAGTTATAAAGAAAAGATTTATAACTTTGCCCAACTTCTTTCTTCCAATGATATTGCAGGTACAGAGCTTAAAAATACTGAAATTGCTTCTTTTAAGGAACTTGTATCTCTTATATCATCATTAGATACAAGTATAGAAAACAAGTGGAATATTCAACTGGCTTTTTTAAATATAGACTCATTAATAGAAGAACTTTCATCAATACTAAATACTTGCGTACTTCAACTAAAAAAATATGATAAAGAATTCTCTAAGTTGACTAAAGATTTTATAGATTATTGGGAACCATTTATTGAGCAAAATGATATATTGCATTTTCTTACCTCTTCTCTAAACTATGATTTAGGTTCTGGATATGAAGAAATAATTGTATCTCACTCAATATTAAACCCTTCAAATATTTCATTTTCTTTAGATAATGATAATAAAAATAAAAATGTTATAAAAATTGGTGTTTTATTTAATGATAAATTTACTATTGAAACTAGAGTTAATTCAAATCATTTGGAAGTATATCAAAATCTAAAGCTTCTAGGTGATAAAAGTAAATTTGATATATTAGTATCTATTAAAGATACTTCTGCATATGGCCAAGAACTATCTGAAAAATTCAACCTTTCTACTTCAACAATATCACACCATATGACTGCACTAATAAACGCTAGATTTGTTAAAGTTGAAAAGAAAAATAATAGAATTTACTACAGTATGAATAAAGATATTCTTGAAAATTTTCTAAATGAAGTTAATAATCTACTACTAAAATAAGAAGAGCCATAAACTCTTCTTTTATTTTTCAAAAAAATTATTTTTTTTGTATATTTATTTTTTTATTTGTCCATAATACTAATGTAATCATAATAACCTACTATATATGGTAGCAATACCATATATAATCCCCCTATGTCAAAGGACAGTCCCTAACCAAGACTGTCCTATTTTTATGCATAGATTTTTATTTCATCAAATAATTCTAAGAATTCCCTTTCAACTTCATTCATAAGAACAAAATCTAATGAATAGTTACCCACTAAATCCTCTCCTACAATTTCATGAAAATTCATAAGGTACTTCATCTCATATTTTAGCATTGAGTCATCAACATTTTTAATTAGATTAAGCTCCTCTTCTGTTAAGTCTCCAATACCATACTTCTTATAAATTGCATTTTGTAATTTATCTTCTATAATAAGATATTCTTTAAGTTCCTTTTTAACAGGTCTTGTAATATCTGAAAGATACGCTTCCGACCCATCATGTAACAAACAAGCAAGCTGAACCCTATTTGAATATCCTCTTGCCTTTGCTTCTTTAGCACAATTTATTGAATGTTGTGCTACACTATAGAAATTATTAGTATGTCCATTCCCCCTACATGTTAAAGACAATGCATGTCCAATATCTTCTATTAGAATTTCCTCTTCTCTTGGATCTAAAGGATAAAACTTAACCTCTTTTCCTGTATATATAAAATCACCTTTTCTCATGTTATCTCCTTTCAAAATAGAAACCACACTATAAGTGTGAAACTATCTATAAAATAAAAATTACTTATGGAACTTCCATGTATTATCCTCTCACCTATACATCGATAATCACTATGGACCACTCAAATATTAACACAGAATCATGTGAAAAAAAACCCTTGAAGAGCGTATTACTATTCAGCCTCCCCTTAAAGATAAATTAACGTCGTATAAAATAGTTGAGGGAATAAATGAACCAATTAAAAAGATTTGTACAAATTCCTTCGGTCACTTTAATACTAACACCAAGAAATATTTATATATTATTTTAAATATATAAATATAAAAAGAAATAAATATATAAATATATGAATACATAAATATATAAATATATAGTAAAATTCCGGGTTTGTAGGAGCTTTCACGATAAAATTCTAAAAGGAATTTATTTATGATAAGATTGCTAGAATAACTACTAAACTACTTTTTATATTTATTTAAACACCTTGTTCACACTTACTAATTCTCTTCAAAAAAGTGGACCCTGCACAAAAATGCAAGATCCATTTTTTATTTTATACTATTCTGCAACTCCTAAGTCCTTCCAAATTACAGCCATAGTTCCTGGAGTTATTCCTGTTGTAGAATACCATACACATTCATATTTATGTCCATTATAAATTACTATATCTCCCATGACATAAGTTTTAGTAGCACTATAGTCATCCTTAGGGACTGTTGTAGTTTTTGTAACTGTTACTCCTGCCTTTACAGTTCTTTCTGCACCTTTACTATCCTTAACTGAGTACACTAACTCATATTTTCCTGCCTTAGTTGTATCTACAGTTCCTGTAATAACTATTTTACTAGTTAAATCTCCATCTTCCTTATCTAAAGCTTTAATTCCAGCTAATGGATCAAAAGTGGCTCCAACTAATATACCTGAATCTTTTACTCCCCATAAAGTAGGAAGGTAATTGCCACTTGGTTGTTGTATTTCTTGTGTTGGATCTAGTTCAATAACAATTTCAGCTGGGCCTAAGTCCTGCCATATTACAGCCATAGTTCCTGGAGTTATTCCTGATGCAGAATACCATATACATTCATACCTTCTACCACCATAAACTACTATATCACCTTTTGTATAAGACTTATTTGCAACATAATTATCAGCTTCAATTATTGTTTTTTTAGCAACAGTGATTATAGCTTTAAGAACTCTTTCTCCTCCATTACTGTCCTTAACTGAATAAGTCAAGCTATATTGTCCTTCTTTACTTACATCTACAACACCTGTAACAACTATTTTACTAGTTATATCTCCATCTTCTTTATCAGAAGCTGTTATTCCTTCTAATGGATTAAACTTATCTCCTATTGCTATTTTCTTGTTTCTAACTCCAGCAATATTAGGTATAGTATTTCCATCAGGAGTTAGGGTTTCCTCATCTGATGAATATCCATATAATGTTTGCATTCCATAGGTTTGTGAAGACTTATAAACTTTTTGATTCATAGTAAGACTAATTACACCTTCTAAATTATCAACAGATTCCTTTGTATCTAATGTATACGTCTTACTTTCACCAGGCTTTATAAATTTACCATCGTAAGTATCACTTAATTTTATAGCATACTTGCCATCCTCTTCTACTACATTAGAGCTTTCTAATGGATATTGTACTCCAGATATAGTAAGACCGTAGGTTTCTAGATATAATGTTGGATTCATTAAGGTTTTTGCAGGTAATTCTACTGCACTTAATACCTCATCCGATTCAGACAGTCTTTCATTATTTGTAATTGTTATTTTTAATTCACCATTTCCGCTACTTCCCATTATCGCCTTTGTAGGTTCTATTTTTGCGGTAACGTTTACTTTATAGTTAGAAACATTATATTGAGGCAAACTTACTGATCCAAATAAGGCATCTTTAGTGGCTTTGGTTAATTCATCACGCTTTGTAGATGTAGTTGATTTATCCATTGATGCCATCCAAGCAATCATTCCACCAAGGTTATTCTCCTTCACATATTTACATTTCTCTTGTATTGACCTTACATTATCATAGCTAAAGAAAGCACCTGTTGTAGGATTATATAAATATGGAGCCTTAGCCTCATCATCCCAATACTCTTTTAATCCAGAATATTTTGCTTTTAATCCATCTAAAGCATTGTATGACCATACCCCTGTCATACGGCCACCCTCACCATTCTTTAATGGCGCCTCAGGCCAAGCACCTGTTGTTGGCGTTCCATCTGCATCTGTTGTAACTAAGGCTGCATCTCCAAACAAACCAGGTGTTGTGGTAGATGTTCCCTCACTACTAACTTTTTCCCAACCACGAGTATAATAAGCTGCACCAATTACTATTTTCTCAGATGGTGCTCCTTGGGATAGATAGTACTTAACACTTTCATCTACAGATAATCCCTTACCCTTAAATGGATCTTTAGAATTAGTATATAATCCTGTTTGGTGTCCGCTAATATTATCCCATGCTCCTCTCATATCATAGGTCATGATATTAGCAAAGTCTACTAAACTAAATAATTTGGGTACATCTATTCCTGCAGATACTTTTTTTATTGGAGCTGGTAGGGCTACTGAAAGTTCATAAGTTTTATTTAACTCTTTACCTTGAGTATCTAGAGCATTTCTTAAATCTTGCAATAAAGAAATAAAGTCTTCTTTATCAGCTGGAGTACTATATTTTGTTCCTTCATCCCGTGAGTTATCACAAAGGTCAGGTTCCCTTACAAAGGTTGGATACTCCCAATCCACATCAACAAAGTCCATGTTAGTATATTTAATAAATGCCATTACATTCTGTACAAACTTAGCACGAGTTTCTTTATTGGCACAGACTGTTGAAAAATCTCCTGATTTAGACCACCCACCTAATGAAATGCCAATCTTTAAATTAGGATTTTCACTCTTTAGTACTTTAAATCCATTTAAAATACCAGCGTTAGGTTCACCAGCTAAGACGTCACTGTTTCCTACTGCATGAGTCATTGCAGCATCTTTATCGGTAAATTGTAGATTGCCATCCTTATCAAAATCTAAAAATGCAAAGTTAAGATGTGTTAGTTGATCCGCAGGTATATCCTTTGGATTAAACTGTTTCTGACCTCCCCATATAGACCAATCACCATAATACATAACATTACGGTACTTTTGTAATCCTTGTGCTTCAACAGTCATAACTGATCCATTCTCCTTTAGATCAGCAGCTATTACAGGAACTGTACTTGTCATAAGTATAGAAGCAATTGTAGCTATGGCTACCATTGCTTTAGCATTTTTATAAAATGCTTTTTTTAACATGACTTAACTCTCCTTCATTGATATATAATTTATTTTCCATGGGAAACAATATCAATCATTTTAAAGCAAAACCAAGAAGCAATTCTATATTTAATTATATTCTATAAAAGTCACAGTAATACATATATTGACAAAAGTAAATTTATTTAATAAAAAAATCGCCAAGGCGACTGTGGAGCCGTCGATTTTTTTCGCCCATCTGCATAAGTGATATTACAAATTTAAATTTTGTAAATAGAACTTACTCATTAGAGCTTCCGAAGCTTGCCTGAGGAAAATCTTACAGGGGCATATATTTTATTTTTTATTCTTTAGGAAGAATATGAACTAATGTATCGCTAAATTGTTGAAGTTATCCACAATTTAATTGAAGCTATAATTTCCTAAAGAATAAAAAAACCACACTATAAGTGTGGTCTTATTCATTAAACGCGTATTCTTTATGGACCTTCCATGTATTATCCTGCCAATTATATATTGTTACATTATCAAAGCTACAATTAAAGTTACAAGGATATTCATTTACATAATCCCAAAGCTCATTATAGATATCTCTTATTTTTTTCGAAGAGATAGTCACATGAATTATTTTATTTTTCCCATCTTTTTTATCGAAATTTATATAGGATACTTTTGATAATTCATCAATAAGTCTATCATGGACCTCTTTCCCTTCCTTAGACATCTTTACATCCATATATATAACCCTATCATCAAAATGGTTATATCCTTCTATCTTATAAGGAGTTTTGCTATACTTTTTAGTAAAGTTCTCAAGAATATATTCTATTTCTTTTATTTCGTCCTCTACCTCAAAAGGTGCTTTTATTGTAAAGTGTGCAGGAAGTTTAGAGGATTTTGCTTTGAACTTATTAAATATTTCTCTTCTTAGATCGTTATTAAAATCCCCTCCCTCTCCATGCACAACTGAAACTATAACATACCTCATTATTATCTCCTATCTATAAGATGTGTTGAAGCAAAATCTGGCCCATTATGATTATTTTGGGTCCTATCCACTACTTCATCTCCCCTATCTGATACATCTAATGAATCCATAACCTTATTCTTTGAATTATAAGTTTCTAGTGGCATTTGTAATTTTATTTGTTCACCATTAGAAAAGTCTTCACCTATATTCATTGTTGTTAACTCACTACTCATTTGAGTCACCATCTCAACATCATCATTTGTATTACTTATCTCATTAATATTAGTTTTAGCTTTTTCTACTATCTCTTCAAACTTATTTTTATACTTTTCCATATTAAGTCCTCCTAAAAATAAAAACTAGAGTATTTCAACTCTAGTCTTTACTTAACTACCTTAATATATTTATAAACAATGTTAATACTGCTGTATTAACAAAATCAATGAATAAACAACCTACTATTGGAACGACTAAATATGGAGTTGGTGCATATCCAAACTTTACTGTTAAGGCATCCATATTAGCTACTGCATTTGGAGTCGCTCCCATACCAAAGCCACAATTAGCTGATGCAAAAACTGCTGCGTCATAATCTTTCCCCATAATTCTAAAGGTTATAAAATATGCAAAGAATCCCATTAATAAAGCTTGCGCTATTAACATAAATACCATAGGAAGTGCTAAATCAAATAACTCCCATAATTTTAGTCCCATTAATGCCATAGCTAAAAAGAATGAAAGACTTATTCCACCTATAGTTTCAATCTCTTTATCTTCAAGCTCTACCTTTCTAAAATCACAGATATTTCTTATAACTGCAGCTGCTACCATAGCACCAATATATGATGGGAAAGTTAATCCTAAATCTTGAATGAATTTTGAAATGATTGACCCTATCCCCATAGCTAAAAATATCCACGCAACACCATTCATCAATCTTTTATGACAAAGTATAGCTTGATTGTCCTCATGAAAATCGCTAAGCGGCAATGAATGGTCTTCTGAATGCTTTGGTGTATCTATATTTTTTCTTTCAATTAAATTTTTTGCTACAAAACCTCCAATAAAGCTTCCCATAACTAATCCAAATGTAGCTGAAGCAAATGAAACTGTAGTAGCACCAGCCACCCCCATCTCTTCTAATAATGGTCCAAAGGAGCCTGCTGTTCCATGACCACCTACCATTGGTATAGACCCAGTACATAAACCTAATAAAGGATCTAGATTAAATACAGTTGCTAAACTTGCCCCTAAAACATCTTGTAAAATTACTAAAACAGTAGCTAAAGCTAAAAATATTCCTACTTTTAGCCCACCTTTTTTTAGTACTTTTAAACTAGCTGTATATCCTACACTAGTAAAAAATGCAGTCATAAAAACACTTTGAAGTGTTATATCTAAATTTATCATAGCCATATTAGTTATTCTTAAAATTAGTACTAATACAGCAAATAATAACCCTCCTATTACTGGAGCTGGTATACAATATTTTGAAAGTAATTTTACTTTCTTTCTTAAATACAGACCTATATAAAACACTATTGTTGCAAGTGCCATAGTCTCAAATATATCTAAATTAATTATCATAAACTTGTTCCTCCAAAACTCTTCTAATGTAAATTAAAAAATCATCTTTAGCTGTGATATTTTTCTATCTATTAGATATTATTCAGCTTTTCTAAGATTTTATTATATTCTTCTTCTAACTTTTCCTTAATAATATCACTTTTTTCTATTGATAACCTTGATAGAACCTCTGAAAGTTTCGTCCTTAAAAGCATTTTCTCATCTTCTTTATTATTCCTTACTTTTTTATTATGACTCTGAGAATAATCATAATAATTTCCGTTAAAAGTTATAAGCTTACAGTCTTTAATTTCAAAAATCTTATTACAAATAGAAGATATTAATTTTCTGTCATGACTTATTATAATAAACCCTTTATCAGTTCCACTAAGAGCTTGCTCTAAAGCTGATATAGAATTTATATCTAAGTAATTAGTAGGCTCATCTAATATTAAAAAGTTATTGTCATCTAATAATATCTTACATAAACTCACTTTAACTTTCTCGCCGCCGCTTAGTATTCCTACATTCTTATGAACATCATCTCTTTTAAATCCAAATCCACTAAGGCATATCCTTATAAAACTCTCATCAAACCTAGAGTTATATTTTATATTTTCTAAAATACTTAAATTCTCATTTAAGATTTTTTGTTCCTGGTCAAAATAACCAATCTTCACTCTTTTATTAACTTTTATATTATCGCTATTATTTATAATTTCTTTAATCAATGAGGTTTTACCCGAACCGTTATCTCCTATTAAAGCAACCTTATCCCCCTTATTAATTACAAAATTACTATCTTTAATAAGAGTTTTATTTCCATGCTTTATGGATATATTTTTACCCTCAACAACAATTTTGGAATATATATCTAGTCCATCTTGAACTTTTATTTTTATATTTTCAACTTCTTTTGGCTTTTCTTTTACCTCTAGATGTTCAATTCTACTTTTTAACCCTTTTATATTACCATCAAGCTTTTTCTTTCCCTTTTGTCCACCCATCTTATGAAGTCTAGCTTCAGAGTTTCCCATTCTTTTAGGTACTCTCTTTATAGAATTCTTAATTTTATCCTTTCCAACTATAGCTCTTTCAAGATGCTCTTTTTCATCAATGTATTTAATGTATTCTCTTTCTTGACTTAACTTTTCCAATTCTTTAACTTCTAAATATTTAGAATAATTCCCATTATACTTTTTAACTTTACCATCCTTTAGTTCTATGATTACGTTACAAACATTATCTAAGAACTCTCTATCATGAGATACTAACAAAAGTCCCCCATCATATTCTAACAATACTTTTTCTAGAGAATCTATTGTACTTCTATCTAAATTAGAAGTAATCTCATCTCCAATTATAAGTTTGCATCTCTTTTTTAACGCATTTGTTATCTTAAACTTTATTTTTTCGCCTCCAGACAAATGCTTCTCAAAAAGTTTTGGTGCTTTAATATTAGTAGAATTCCACTCATAATCAAAGTCACATTCTTCAACAAAATCTACACCTTGGCTTATATAGGAATAACTATTACATATAGTTACTTCTCCACTATCCCTTTCCTCTTCACCAATAAGTATCTTAATCAAGGTTGATTTTCCCGAACCATTCTCACCAACTAATCCAATTCTATCACCTTGGAATATTTTTAGTTCATCTATATCCAGAATTATTCTATCTCCATAACTTTTTTTAACATTAAATAAGCTTCCTAACAACAAAAAAATCCCTCCAATCTTAAACGGAGAGAGCAGAAAAATAACGTAATGTAAAACTAATCTACCCTCAAACTTGCACAACAAAAAAACCTTATTATAAGGTGAATTTTTTCTTATTGCACTAAAATTTAACAATAGATTATATTCTCATTTCTTAAATACCTATGCCTTTCTTTAACTTTTAAAAAACTTACGTTCATATTATATCACACTTGTTCATTTTATCAATAATTATGTAAATGTCACAAGTTTTATCCAACTTGAATAACTTATAATAGAAAGCAATCACCTGAATAGGCCAAAGGAGGATACTATGACTATCAACTCAAAATCTTTTGATACCTTCGAGGAGTTGTCTCAAGAATTGGATCTTATAGGCTTTATGTCTGCTTATACTAACATACAATTATCCGAGATAAATACTTATATTAAGTTTGATAATATTGAGTTTGGTGGAGCTAATGATATCACTTATAATAAGGAGGAGAGTTCTTTTTCTATAACTGAAAACCATACCTATATTCTTCTTTCTAGGTATATTGGAAAAAATATTGCTAATAGCATTAATTCTTTTATTATTTATGCTAATAACATCCCAATAAGTTCTTTAACTCAAGAAACTTCAGCTAATGGTGAACTTAATTGTAACAACTATATTTTTTATACCTCTACCACACCTACTAATATAAAAATACTTAATACTGGAGAAAATAATATACAAGGCTTTAAGTGTAAATTTCTCATATTAGAAATAGATTAAAAAAGAAGGAGTTATTCTCCTTCTTTTAAATATTTAAAGATAATATCCTATCTTCAAATTCTTTTCGCTGTTTCCCATTTATATCACCTAAGTTAATTTGAAACTTTTTATTTTCTTTAGTAACTACTATAACTTCATTCTTGGTTTTATCACTCTCTACATTTTCAATACTATCAATAACAATTTCCTTTTTAGTAATCATCCCCAAAAGTTCAATCTTATTATCAGAAAATTTTAAAGTAGTTAAATAACTTTTTGCAAATCCTAATGCAATTAATATACAAGCTAATATGTATGTAATAATTATGAAATCTGACTGATTTTCATATAATTCACTTGCTTTTATTGATATAAGCAAAAAAGCTGCAGCTACATAAATTAATGAATATATAATATTTAATGTAGTTCCTCTATAATTCTTTATCATTTTATCCTCCAAAAAACAACTTATTTCTCTCAATTATATAATATTTTTTATAAAGAATAAATAGATGAATAATAAACATTAAATAAATCTAATAGACTTTTTTCTGATTCATATCCTAAATCTTCTAAAGCTCTCCCTATGAAGTTTAATGCATATGATATTTTCTCTACCCTAGCATTCTCTCCCATATGTCCAATTCTAATTATTTCATTATCATAAGGTTTAAGTGATGTTGAAATTATTGAGTTATATTTATCATTTATATAATTTTTTAATTTAATTGCCCCAATATATTCAGGAACTTTAACAGCTGTTACAGTATTACAAAATCCATTTTCTAAAAACAATTCTAGCCCAAACTCTTGAAGTGCCTTTCTTGTAGCCTCAGCAACTTTACTGTGCCTAAGTATTACGTTCTCTATTCCTTCTTTAAGTATATTATCTAAAGCTACATCTAGCGCCATAATATCACTAATAGGCATTGTGTAAGGGAACCATTTTTCTCTATAATAATTCTTCCATATATTTAAATTGCAATAAAATCCTACAACAGGAGTTTTCCTACTTTCCATAACTTCCTTAGCCCTATTGCTTAAAGTTACTGTAGTCAATCCAGTAGGTGCTGAAAAAGCCTTTTGAGAGCCTCCTAAAAGTACATCTATTTTCCAATCATCGCCTCTAACCTCTTCTCCACCCATTCCTGCAACAGAATCTACTACAGACAAGATTCCATACTCATTTAATAACCTACATATTTTAGAAAGATTATTTTTAACTCCAGTAGGAGTATCACAATGTACTAAGGTTGCATATTTAAAATCATGATCTCTCTGTAAAAACTCGTTTAATTTCTCAGTATCAATTTCTTTTCTATAATCTGATGAGTAATACACTCCATCCCCACCATACATTTTTACAAAATCCATAAACCCTTTTCCAAAGATACCATTATCAATAACTAAAACCCTATCTCCTGGTTCTGTTAAAGTTGCACAAGCAGCCTCTAAACCTAATATCCCTTCTCCACATAATATATATGTTTCATTTTTAGTGTTAAGAATTTTGCTAACTTTATTACATGTATTTTTATAAAATTCAACAAAATCAATGTCCATATCTGGATTAGTAGTTACTTTAGCTCTTTCTAATCTAACATTTTCTCTTACATTTGTTGGTCCAGGTGTATAAACAAATTTATTATTCATCCCCAATCTTCCTTTCCCTATGAATATAGATAAATACTAACATAGCCTAAATACTTATTCAATTGTACTGATACAATACCTTGCTCAATTAATGTATATAAAAAAGGTTATTGTATATTTCAACAATAACCCTTTAATATTATAAATTTATCTTATTATTTCTTATCTAATTTATTATTCCACTTATGTCCACAACATGCACATACTAAATCTAAATTTTTAGATGATACACTTCCTAAAACATTGCCATCAAAATCTGTAAGCATAGCTTCACCACCAGTATTTAGAATCTTGTACTTTTTCTTTGTGGTTTTTAAATTTGTAGCTAAACATTTTGGACAATATAAAATACCTTCTTCAGTATATTTCTCTATTTTTAGCTTATCATCTTTTTCCTTCATCTTTAAAAACTTTTCTGCTTCTTTAGCTTGCACTAACATTAAGCTTTCCTTTTGAGACCTCTTTAATAATTCTAAAAAACCCATCCTTATTCCTCCCCTTGTAAGCTTAATTATATATTACATCATTTTTTTTTATAAAAAAAGGGTGGAATAAATTTTAAACTTATTCCACCTAGTAATTATAATTTTTTATGAATTTAGGATTAATATTAGTTTACCAAACTAATATTTTTTTATACCCAAATAATTTATATTTTAAATTTTATTTGTTTAAAATAATTTATTCCGTCAATAATTAAAATATAAATAACTTTCAAATCAATATTTTAATTTCATATATGATTTAAACCCAGACTTAGAGCGAAAATAATTTGCTCTATTTTTTTATCTATTTATTACATTTAAATAGGTTCTAATCTTCCTGTATATCCTAATGTACCATATGACAAGTTATATAATTTTTCAAATCCTGCATCATTAAGTATATTACATGCAACAACACTTCTATGACCTGCTCTACAATAAACTAAAATCGGTTTATCTTTATAATCTTCTAACTGCTCAATTTCCCATTCAAGTTCTTCTACAGGAATATTAATAGAATTTGGTATATTGCCTGCTTTAAATTCATTATATCTTCTAACATCTAGAATTACTAATTCTTTATTATTTTCTATAAAAGCCTGTGCTTCTTTATCACCTAAATTTTTTATAAAATCCATCACTTTACCTCTTATGTTTTAAATTTATACTTATTATATTATTTGAATAATAAATTTTCAATAATACAAATAAACTCTAGTAAAATTATTTACTAGAGTTCTTATATTTATGAAAGTTTTTGACCACACTCACTACAGAACTTTCCTCCAGAAGTCTTTGTTCCACAACTTGGACAGAACTTTGGATAAGCTCCATTGCTTGAATCTTGAGTATTATTATTCGTAGTAGTATTACTATTTTGTTGCATATTATTCATCATTTGTTGTCCCATTGACATACCCATTTGCATTGCTACCATATCAGATGCAACATTACCACCATTCATTTTTCCAGATGTCATTCCTTCAACCATACTAACTTGTTGATATTTACTCATATCCCCAACCATACTTTGAGAAGCTATTTTATTAATCATTTTTTGAACTTCTTCAGGATATGAAAAACTTGCTATATTAAAATTAGTTATAGATATTCCAATTTTACTCATTTCATAGTCTAAATCCTCACAAATTCCTCTTGATATATCAAAAGAATTAGCTTGAAGATTAAACATATCTTTTCCCTCTTTAACTATCCACTTCATTAAAAGTTGATCAAGGAAAGATAAAACTCTCTCTTTAGTTTCATCAATTGAATATTGATGCTTTATACCAGCTATTTTATCTATAAAAGCCATATGGTCTGAAAGCTTACAATTAAATGTTCCATTTGCTCTTACAGGCATTCCTCCTGGTAATGCTTGATTAGGAATATTTATAGCTTGTCTTGTTCCCCATCTTACAGTAAACTCTTTTGTATTAATGAATAATACCTCAGCTCTTATTCCACTATTAAATCCAAATTTAAAGCCTTTTAATGTAGATAAGAAAGGAATAATTTCAGATTCAATATCATAACTTCCTTCATCGGTAAATACACCTTCAAGTTTTCCATTATACATGAATATGGCATCTTGCCCTGGACGAATTATTAATCTTGAACCTTTTTTAATTTCTTTATTGTCCCATTTCCAAAATAATAAATCATCTCTATACTCTTCCCATTCAACTACATTTGAAAATTGTTTTGAAAATAAACCCATGCTCTTCTCCTCCTATGAATTGCTTAAATACATAAATAAACAAAATACTATAATTAAAACTATCACTATTAATACTATTTTGGCAATACTATATGGATATAATCCACTAACTTTTCCTGTTTGACCATTTATCATAACAGTATAATTTTTACCTTTATAGTCATATGTTGTAGAATATACAGGAATTAAAATATACTTATATGTTTCATTAGAATATCCACCACTTAACCTTACACTTCTAACTCTATCATATCTACGTCTAACATTACTTTCTGCCATAGATCTTACTCCATCATTCATAATACCTATTGCATCCCTATGGCCACCTTCTAATCCTACGCTATAGTTCTCTGATAAATGCCCTGATATATAATCAGGTGAATAAGGTAATAACTGCTTTAAATTAAATGGTTCTATTCCTTTAAATAGACCACTCTTATATCTAATTGAAGCTGGCACTTGTATATCATCAAAGAAATTTTCTATATGCCCTGAGGTAAAATACCAATCAGTAACTACCTTACGATATGTCTTACCATCTGCTCCTGTTCTAGTTACAGTCCTATCTCTTCCACCTTCTGCAGTGTAATTAAAAGAAGCTTGTGCATCAAATGTCCAATAAGGTACATAAATGCTTTGAAATCCACCTCTTTGATATAAATTCTTTAGTTCATTTGGTGCTAATAGTCTTTTTTTCATCCAAGTATTAAATCTTTCATGAGCATCATTTTTATCAATTTTAAAAGGAACAACACCATCAGGTATTAATGTTTCCTCTTGCTTATCTGCTAAAACGTAGGCAGAACCACAATAAGGACATTTTTTAGCCGTCTCTAATCCTGAAACCTCAATTAAAGCTCCACAACCTTTACATTCCATTGTTTGAGTTTCTTTCATTTCTACCTTTATACTTCTTTTAGCATCTATTGTTAATGTATGTTCCTCTATAATTCCATCATTAGATTTTACATTCTCACTATTACCACAGTTTGGACATTTTAAGCATTGAGCTTTAGCATCAAACTCCATTACACCACCACAGCCCTCACATTTGTAAACTGTACTAGACATATTACCCTCCCCCTTATTCTTTTTCTAACTCATCAAATAATCTCTTTAATTCCTCTTCCTCTGCTTTATCACTTGATAAATCATTTAATTCCTCCAAAGCTTTAGCCTTAAATAACTTTTTGTCTGCCTCTTCCTCTAATCTTGAAACCTTATCCTCTATAGACCCACCATTTTTTCCTGGAAGATTTCTCTCTTCAATCACTTTAGCACTATCTAATGTATTTTTAATTGTATTCATTCTTTCCTTTAAGCTGTTAATATCTTTTGTCAATTTTTCTTCCATCTGTTTCATCTTATTGGAATTGTCCAAAATCATATTGTAATCACTAACTAGTTTACTTTCTTTAATCTTAAGCTCATTTACTTTATCTAGAAACTCACTTTCCCTTGAACTATCCCTATCATCTTGAGCTCTTCTTAAATATCTCTCAGCTTTTGTTATCTCATCTCTGCATTCATTTAAACTTCTCTTCATTCTCTTTTCCTCAGTTATAATAGTTGCAGTCTCTGACCTAATACTTCCTAAATCATCTTCGATTTTTCTTAAATATTCGTTAACCAGCTTTTCTGGAGCATCTTCCTTAGTTAAAATAGAATTAATGTTTGATGTCATTATGTTTGTAAATCTTTTTATAATACTCATAGCTCCCCCTTATATATACCATTTATTTATGCCTATCTCTTAATATAATATTAATTTTACTGTAGATTACTGTCAATATAAACTATTCTTTACATATCTATAATATTAAAAAAACCAGAGTAAAATTCTATACTCTAGCTTTTTATTATTTATTATTCCATTTCATTTAATAAACTTTGTGATTCCTTAGATGTCATGTCCACTATTTTGTAAAAGAATTCTTTTTGTGATAAACCTTTTCTTTCTAAATGCGCTTCTATTTTCCCATCTTTTATTAGTAATATTCTTTCACAGTAACTTGCTATCATTGAATCATGAGTTACCATTACTATTGTTTTTCCTTCTTTACTATTTAATTCTTTTAAAGTCTTTAATAACTCATGAGAATTCTTACTATCAAGGTTTCCTGTAGGTTCATCAGCAACAATTATAGAAGGATTATTTACTAGAGCCCTTGCAATTGCAGCCCTTTGTCTTTGTCCCCCAGAACACTCATTAGGATATTTATCTACCACTTCTTCTATTCCTAATCTTTTTGCATACTCAACTGTTTTTTCCCTAATTTCTTTTGTGCCTAACTTTTTAGATAGGGTTAGGGGGATAGCTATATTTTCTCCAACAGTTATATTATCAATCAAATTAAACTCTTGAAATATAAATCCTATATTTTCATACCTAAACTTACTTAATTGAGTATCATACATTGAACATACTTCTATTCCATTTAATTCAACTAGTCCTTTTGTTGGATTGTCTATTGTAGAAACTATATTTAAAAGGGTAGTTTTTCCTGAACCTGATGGTCCCATTATCCCTACAAATTCCCCTTTATAAACCTCTAAATTTATATTATCTAATGCTATTGTCTTACTTGTTGCAGTTCCATATATCTTTGTTAAATTTTGAACCTCTATAACTTTTTCCATCTCTAATCACCCCTTAATCATTCTAAACACTCTATCTTTATATAACTTATAGGATATACCCCCTAATATAATAATAGTAATTAAGGGTACTATAATTATTTGAATTAACTCTTTTATTAATAAATAATTTTTAATTACTGATGAAGTTCCCATTATAATTAAAGGAATAAATGTTAACACTAAAAATATAGAGTAAAATATAAACATTTCCTTTTTTATAATAGATTTTAATTTTTTATCACTATACCCAATAAACTTTAAATTTCTATAAATTATTTTTCTGTTATTTATTTCAATTAACATCTTAAAAATAATTGCAAAACTTAATAAAGCTAATAAACTAAATAATTGTATATTAGTTATAAATATAGTTGAATATGACACATTTATAGAATTTAATACAGGTCCTATTGTAGATGTTATTGCCACCATTATAAATGCCATTAGAGGGGATATTTTCATTATTAAATTTATTACATTTCCTGACCATACACTTCTTTCAGAATCATATAGCTTTCCAGTTTTCCTTTTTTTATCTAAATATTTGGGAATACCAAATCTTATGGTTCCCATAGCACCTCCAACACACATAATCATATTTAACCAAATTACAGGGCCAACGTTTTCTCCTGCAAGATAATATGTTGATACTAATCCTAAAAGATATGTTATAAAATACATAGCCGTTGGCTTTTTTAATAGCCTTTTATCTTTTTCAAATGTAGTTCTATTATAATTCATAAGTTCCAAAATAGTTCTTCTATAGCAAAAACCTGTAGATACTAAAACAGACATAACAAATTCAATTATTATAACCCCCTATAGTAAGTCCTATTGCCTCTGGAGATATATATAATATTGATCTTTCTATTTCTAAATTTATTTTTATAAAATAATTATATATTGGTGAAGATAGTACAGCCAGTACTAATCCAATAGTAATTCCAATGCCTTGTAATATGATATTTTGAACCCCTATATAAATAGCTGTCTTTTCAACTGATCCTCCACTTATCCCAATAATACCTATATCACGTACTTTCGTAGTTCCATAATAATTACTAATATAGCAACACATTAAAAAAGCTATAATTACAATTACAAGCATTATTGTCATATTAGATGTTAGTATTTCACCACTCATATCACTAGAATAAAATATTCCTTTATCATAAGTAGAATTCAGAATATTAAATATTACTATAACTGAAATTGCGTAGGTTCCTATACATACATAATATTCTTTTAAATTTTTAAGTAAGTTGTCTTTTGCCATTCTAATAAAATTCATATATTCATCTCCCCACAACAAATTACATATATTAACATTATAACATTTATGGTATTATTTACAATATATTGTATTAATCACCACGGTATGTTACTATATTTAAAAACTTATAAAAAAGGAGGAAATAAAATGTTTATACCATATCCTATGCTAATAATATTCAATCAAACCTCTATGCTTATAAAGGATGTTAATATTACTTCCACACATCCATTATGGAAAGAGAAATGTAAAAAAATTAAAAAGAATGATAACAAAAGCTTCGGATTGGGTAAGTTCACACAAAATGGAGTTACTGACATAATTATTTCTTTTAAAGATTCTGAAGGTAATTCTCACGAAGTTATAGCCGCAAAGGATGTTTGCATGAAAGGTATGCCTAAAGTGAAAATGTTCATTAAAGATAGTGAAGATGGTAATTATATAGCTGATTATAAATTAGATTTCGAATAATTATATATAAAAATTTTAAAGTGTGCTGTTATAAAAATATTAATTATTATGACAGCACACTTTTATTATATAAATATATTTTTTATTGCACATACTAACAATATAAGAAAGGAGTGATACTATGAATTTTAAAATGAGTAATGGACTAAAAATAGCTTTAATAGTTCTAGCTGTAATTCTAGTTATTGCTATTCCCATTGTTGGTAGCTATAATAGCTTAGTTAATTTAGAACAAACTGTTAATAAAGCGGAATCAAATATTGATACTCAACTTCAAAGACGTTCAGATTTAATTCCAAACCTTGTTAACACAGTAAAAGGATATGCATCTCAAGAAAAAGATATATTTACTGACATAGCAAATGCAAGAAGTAAACTTGCTGGAGCCACTTCAGTAACAGAACAAGCAGATGCAGATAGCCAATTGTCTAATGCATTATCTCGACTTCTTGTTGTTGTTGAAAGATATCCAGACCTTAAATCAAATCAAAACTTCAGGGACCTTTCAGTACAACTAGAGGGTACTGAAAATAGAATTGCCGTTGCTAGACAAGACTATAATACTGCTGTAACAAACTATAATGCTAAAAGGAGAAGATTTCCTACAACAATTATTTCATCACTCTTTGGATTTCAAGAAAAACCTTTATATAAAGCTAGTGCAGGTGCAGCTGATGTGCCTTCAGTAGATTTTAATCAACAATAAAGATGAAATCTAAAGTATTTAAATTCTTATCTTCTCTTTTATTGATACTGCTATTAAGTTTCAACTCCGTAAGTTCAGTGATTTCTATACCTAATCAAACAAATCTTAAATATTTAAATGATTATGTTGGAGTTATAAATGAGCCTGAGAAAGGAAATATACTTGGAATAGGACGAGAGCTTGAACTAAAAACAGGTGCACAAGCCACTATAGTAATTATTAACTCAACTAATGGAACACCTATTGAAAATTATTCATTAGAGTTATTTCGTAATTGGGGAATTGGCCAAAAAAATAAGGATAATGGTTTATTAATTCTTATTTCAATTGATGATAAGACTTGGAGAGTTGAAGTTGGCAGAGGATTAGAGGGTGCTATTCCTGATGCTTTAAGCAATAGAGTTATGGAAACCTTAGGTAAACCAAGCTTCTTAGAAGGAAACTATAGCCAAGGGTTAATGAATTCCTATAGTACATTTTGTGATATAATTGCTAAAGAATACAATGTAACTTTAGATAAATCCTTAGATCTTACAGTCCCTAGTTATGGTAATACAACAGAAAATTCATCAAGAGGTTTTGCATTTTCAGGAGGTATAATACTCATTTTATTTTTGCTGGATATCATACTGAATCGTGGAAGGATTTCTTCTACCCTTCTTCAAATAATATTTTGGAGTAATATTGGTAGAGGTGGTCCTAGAGGAGGATCCGGTGGAGGCGGCAACTTTGGTGGCTTTGGTGGAGGATCTTCAAATGGTGGAGGATCTTCTGGAGGATGGTAAAAAGGACATACAAGAATCTTCCGTTTCTTGTATGTCCTTTTTTATATTAATCCTCTTCTGTTGGACCCTCTAGTTCAAATTTATTAACGTACACTGAGGTATTATCAGCATTCTTTTCCAATTCCTTTGCATATTCTGCTAAGTGACTTGAAGATTCCTTAGTTGCCTCTGAGGATACTGCAATTTCTTCAGCTGAACTAAATATCTGTTGATTTACTAAAGACAATGTTTGTATTTGTTCCATAATAATATTGCTACTCTTATAAATCATATTTGAACTATTTGCTAAATTACTCATCTTCGGAGCCATAGTGGCTACAGACTCTGATATATTAGCAAATGATTTAATAGACTTTTCTACCCCTATCCACTGCTTGTCCAATTCAACTTTCATACTTGATGTATTATCAACAAGATTTTTAGAATTAATAAGTACATTATTAATTAACTGATTAATTGAAATAGATGATTCCTTAGTCTTTTCTGATAACTTTCTTATTTCATCTGCAACAACAGTAAATCCTCTTCCAGCTTCACCAGCTCTTGCAGCTTCAATTGCAGCATTTAATGCAAGAAGATTTGTTTGTTCTGCTACATTATTAATTAACTCAGTAATATCGTTTACCTTTTTTATATTATCATTCATTGCTTCTAATGTATTTAAGAAGGTCATAAAAATATTATTAAATCCTTTTAAAGAATTAGTTAGCTCTTTTAAATCTGCATTACTTTCAACAGCATTATTATCTACAGTCACTGTCATATCAGAAACTGTTTTTATATCCTGTGCTACTTCTTGAACCATGCTTGTAAGAGTATTTATTTTCTCAATCATTCCCTCAATATTTGATGATTCATCAGAAATCGCTTTCACTATACTATTTATAGATGAAGAAATATTACTTGTAGTATCCTTTAATTCAGAAGAAACACTAGTTAGAGCTAAGGATTGATTGTTCATAGAATATGTTGATTCTCCCAATTCTTTTATCATATCTATTGTAGATTTTTGCATAATGTCTAATGCTCTACATATTGCTCCAATTTCATCTTCCCTCTTAAAATATTTATCTTTAATTTTATAATGATATACCCCATTTGTTAAATATTCTATATGTAATCTTAAGCCGTTTAATAGCCTTGCAGTTTTACCATAAAACTTCCAAGAATACATTGCTGCTACAACAATAGCTAATATACTAAATATTAATAAAATTCCTAAAATTAAATTTAGAGATGAATTTATTGATGCAGTAACCCTCTCCATTTCATCTGGAAAAACAACCTCTTTTAAGTTACTAGAAATTATTATACCAGAAATAATTCTCGACAATCCCACAATCCCCAATACAACAAAAGATAAAATTAAAATCGTAGTTCTCGTTGTATTGTACTTAAAACTTTTTTTTGCGTCAAAATTTGCATTTAACCTCATAATATTCCCCTATACCCTTTCCCTCTTTTTATGTATAAAATAATTCTTTTTTACAAATTATCCATAAATTAATGGTAGCATTAATTTATGGATAATTCAATTAAAACTATTCTAGTTTAAAACTATGACACTTAGTTTCTGTATACACTTCTACATTATTTCCGGCTACTTGTATTCCCTCTAATGAGCATAAATTATTATCATGATACTTACATGATTTCACAAAACATACTAGGCTATCGCACTCCCCTTCAGAATTTGTATTGTTTGTAAGATCACTATATAAAAGCCTATTTAAGAAAGATCCACAGCATGTTTCTTCATCTACTGCCGCTGCTTTTCCCCCTATATTAACTCTATTAGCATAACAAGTTCCACACTTATTATGTGAACAATTTGTAACACTACAATCTATTCTATTCATACCATCTTACCTCTTTCCACTAAAATATCTGTCTAATAATCCCTTAAACGCTCTTCCATGTCTAGCTTCATCTTTACACATTTCATGAACAGTATCATGTATAGCATCTAGATTATTTTGTTTTGCTACTGTAGCAAGCTTTTTCTTACCTTCACAAGCTCCATATTCTGCTTCTACCCTAGCTTCCAAATTTGATTTAGTATCTGCAACTACTACTTCCCCTAATATTTCTGCAAATTTTGCTGCATGTTCAGCTTCCTCATAAGCAATTCTCTTATAAGCTTCTGCAACTTCTGGATATCCTTCCCTATCTGCCTGACGAGACATAGCAAGATACATACCTACTTCTGTGCACTCACCCATAAAATTTGCTCTTAAATCATCAATAACCTCTGATGATAAATCTTTAGCAATTCCAATTCTATGTTCATCAGCCCATTGTAAATCACCTTTAATTTCTTCAAACTTTGAACTGTCTACTTTACAAATAGGACAAATTTCTGGTGGTTCACTACCTTCATGTATATAACCACAAACAGTACAAATAAACTTTTTCATTATCTTACCTCCTATATATTCTTCATTACTATTATTCCTATCTTTCCATTTAATAATTCTATTTGCCAAGAAAAAAAGAGAAATTGTTCTACAATTTCTCTTTTAATCTTATTATTCTATTTTCTAAGCCCATATATTTAATATTGCCAATATACTAACCACTATAATTGTTATAAAAGAACATACCATGGATATTATAGTAAACTTCATAGCCTTCTTACTCATAACTTCATTTTCTTCCTCTGATTCACTTACTCTCTTTGATATTTTTCTTCCATATATATATAAAGAAATATTAATTGCTATCATGACAAAAATTATCGATATTAATAAAATCTTCATTATAAATCCTCCTCTTATTGTAACAAAATTAATTTCAAAAACATTATATCATCTACATTCACATTTATCCATACATTCAATATATACTGTAATATCTAAAGAAAATAGGAGGTTATAATGGTAAAGCTATACATCTATAAATTATTCTATCTTCTACAAAACCCATCATCTAATTTTAAAAAATTATCATCCCATATAATGAATGATAGTATTTTAAAAGAAATTTCTCTACAAAATAAATATAAAAATAAAATAAGAAAAACCTTTGGATATAATATTCAAGATGAAAAATATAAAATAGAAAACATATCTATTGATAAAGAAAAAACAATATTCCGAGTAAAAATTTCAACTATTCATTCTTTTAATTATATTAATAGCACATTAAAGACAAGATCCTCTGAAAGACTGTACTTTATCCTTATCTTAAAAAAAGTAAATAGACTTTGGACTATATTAGATATGTGTAACAAAGACATCTTTCCTTCTACATATGATAAACTCTCAAAAAGAACTCTATTTTATAACATTAAGGAATGTCTTGACTTAGACTATAGATTAAAGTTTTTAGAGAATCAATTATCTTCTCTTAATTCTTTTCTTATAGATTATAAAAGAATGGTTAGGACCTCAAACTCACTTATCCCTTTTAGAGGAAGCAACTATAATTCTAAATTAGCTAGCGAATATGCACAAAAACATGCTTTAAATTATAATACTAAATATAAAAGCTTTGATACTTCTGGAGGAGACTGTACAAATTTTGTATCTCAATGTTTACATGCAGGCAATATTCCAATAACAAATAGTTGGAGACCTTATAGCACTTCTTGGATAAGAGTTAATGAATTATATAATTACCTTATCAAAAATGGTATTGGTGTTGATATAACCTCAAAACACCCTTATAAAGAAGGTGATGTAATACAATTTTATGCTAATAGCAAAGGATACTTTTCTCACTCTGGTGTAATAACCAAAGCTCTTGGCTACGGTGAATATTTATATTGTTGTCATAGCTATGATAAGCTAAACTTTCCTCTTAGCGAAATATTTCCTTTTATGTACGATAAAATACGTGTAATTCAACCAAAATAAAAACGGGAATTTTAACTCCCGTTTTTATACTTTATATACCTTCTTCATCTTAAATTTCTTATTTGCTTTCTTTTGATTTGCTTCTTTTAATAATCTCTTCTCTCTATCATTAGTGGATTCCTCATAATCGTCACTACTCATTATTTCTTCAGGAAAATATCCACTTATATTTTCTTCCTTTGTCTCTACATTAATAACTTTATAAATTCCAAACTTCCTACTTAAAGTAACTATTCCCTTTCTATACTCTACATCTAACAAACTTAAATCTTTTTTTTCTTTTCTATATCTACATATACAAATAAAAATATATACATTTTCTAAATCATTTAAATATCTACTTCCAATCATTCTAAATGTACAAATTGTCTTTTCTTTTTTCTTCTTTGAAACAAAAGTATCTTCAATATATTTTTCTATAGTTTCTCTCTTAGTGAAACTAAGACCTAACACTGATGGCAAATCTGAAATAAAACCTATTCCAAGTAATACAAGCAATATTACCAAGATGATTATAGCCTGACCTATCCACAAATGCTGTAGCATTGCTTCACCCCTTCTCTTCATTGATTAATTACATAATACTATAAAACTTTTCTTACTTCTATAGTATAGATATTTTATGTAAATATCCATACCAGTAAGTAAAAAAGATAGCCTTTAGCTATCTTCTTTCAAAATAATCCTTAAGAATTTTTTTATCTAAGTTATTAATTTCAAAATTATCTATATCATTTATATTAATCCATTTTGCTTCTTTGTAGTTCTTATCCAAAGTTACTTTTTCCTTTAGTGTACCTAAGTATACCATAACACTTTCATCTTCATTTATAGAATATTCATTTATAGGCTCTAACTCAAAAACAATAGATTTCAATACATCCTTAACACCTCTATGTATTGTTTTTTCATGCTCTTCCTTACTTCTCTTCTTTTGATTTAAAAGAGACCATTCTTCAATTTGTCCTCTTTTAACCTTTTTCTTAAGCAATAATACGTTATTAAAATCATCTCTTATAATTAGGCTACAACTGACAACCGTGGACATAATGCTCCCCCCTATTAATAAATTACTTTTTCTATATTTTATCATATTTTGACTAATTAAGCCATTATTTTGTTGTTTTTTTAATCTAAATAAAATTTGCAAAAAGTCATTTTAATTTGTAGAGTTCAAGATTAATTGCTATAATATGGATATAAAACATATCATTTATGATTAGGGGTGATTTAAATGCCATATATTAATTCTAAAGTAACAGTAAGTTTATCAGAGGATAAAGTTAATAAGCTAAAGGAAGAACTAGGAAAAATAATTTGTGACATTCCTGGGAAAAGTGAAAACTTTCTAATGGTAGGTTTTGAAGATAATTACACACTTTATTTTAAAGGCGAGAAACTTAAACTTGGAGCTTTTATAGAAGTAAAAATTTTCGGTAAAACCTCAAAAGATTCATTAAATACAATGACAAAGCACTTATGTGAATTATTCACTAGAGAACTTGGAATACCTGGTGAGACTATATATGTCAAATATGAAGAGGTGGATAATTGGGGATGGAATGGTTCTAACTTTTAGTATACCTATTAAAATTAAGAAGCATAGTTTGTACTATGCTTCTATTTATATTATTCTTCCCATCCTAAACTTCTCTCTACAGCTTTTTTCCACTTAGAATAAAGCTTATTTCTCTCTTCCTCTGCCATGTTTGGATAATACCTTTCACTTTCATACCATCCCTTTGATAATTCATTTCTATCCTTCCAAAATCCTACTGCTAATCCTGCAAGATAAGCTGCTCCCAATGCTGTAGTTTCTGTTATTATTGGTCTAGAAACTTCTATATTCATAATATCTGATTGAAATTGCATTAAAAGTTTATTTCTACTTGCTCCACCATCAACCTTTAACCTTTTTATCTTTATATTTGATTCTTTTTCCATTGTCTCCATTACTTCTTTTGATTGATAAGCAATAGACTCTAGGGCTGCACGAATTATATGGTTTTTGTTAGTTCCTCTTGTTAAACCAAAAATAGTTCCTCTTGCATACATATCCCAATAAGGAGCTCCTAATCCAACAAATGCAGGTACCAAGTAAACTCCTCCATTATCTTTTACTTTACTAGCAAAATATTCGCTATCACTTGCATCACTTATTAATTTAAGCTCATCTCTGAGCCATTGAATTACTGCTCCTCCTACAAATACAGAACCCTCTAATGCATATTGAACCTTGTTTTCAATGCCAATTGCAATGGTTGTAAGCAAACCTTCTTTACTTTCTACCAATTCTTCTCCTGTATTCATTAATAAGAAGCACCCAGTACCATATGTATTCTTAGCCTCTCCCTTATTAAAAGCAGTCTGACCAAATAATGCTGCTTGTTGATCTCCAGCAATTCCTGCAATAGGAACTCTCCACTCTTTTAAACTTGTGTACCCATATACTTCTGAAGAACTTTTCACCTGTGGTAACATGGATAATGGAATATTGAAAATCCTTAATAATTCCTCATCCCACTTTAATTCTCTTATGTTATATAACATAGTTCTTGAAGCATTTGTATAATCAGTAACATGCACTTCGCCTTCTGTCATCTTCCAAGTAAGCCATGTATCAACTGTTCCAAATAATAACTCTCCTCTATCAGCTTTTTCCCTAGCACCTTCTACATTATCTAAAATCCACTTAATTTTAGTTGCAGAAAAATATGCATCAGGAATTAAACCTGTTTTCTTTTGTACATATTTATCTATTCCACTATCCTTCAATTGGTCAATCATCTTTGAAGTACGTCTACATTGCCATACAATTGCATTATAAATTGGTTCACCTGTTGTCTTATCCCATACTATAGTAGTTTCTCTTTGATTTGTAATGCCTATTGCAGCTATATCTTTAGGGCTAATATTAATCTTTGCCATTACTTCTTGAAGTACACCATATTGACTAGCCCAAATCTCCATAGGATTATGCTCTACCCATCCCTCTTTAGGGTAAATTTGTGTTATTTCCTTTTGACTTACCCCTAATATATTTTGATTTTTATCAAATACAATAGCTCTTGAACTTGTTGTTCCTTGATCTAAAGCAATAATATATTTTTTCATAATTAATTTCCTACTCCTTTTATTAGACAGTGTAAATGTTTTCTTTAACAATAACTATTATAGCAGAAAAAGCCCAAGCATACCATGCTCGGACTTTTTAATAAACTATACATTAATTTCACTATGAATATCAACAGCATCCTTATTATCTTCTATGATTGGAGTAATATACTCATCAATAAATTCAACAACTTGGCTTGGGGCTCTACCTACAAACTTAGTTGGATCTATTATAGCTAAAATTTCTTCTTTTGAAAGATTAAAGCTATCATCTGCAATGATTCTCTTAATAAGATCATTATCTAAGCCTTCACCCTTAACTCTTTGAGCTGCAGCCATTGAATGTTCTCTAATTCTTTCATGAAGTTCTTGTCTATCTCCGCCTCTTTTTACTGATTCCATCATAATATTTTCAGTAGCCATAAATGGTAGTTCATTATTAACATGAGCTGCTATTACTTTATCATAAACAACCATATTTTCTGATATATTTATATAAAGATTTAATACACCATCTAAAGCTAAGAAAGCTTCTGCTACTGAAATTCTCTTATTTGCAGAGTCATCTAGAGTTCTTTCAAACCATTGAGTTGAAGCAGTTATTGCTGGATTTAATGCATCAACTATAACGTATCTAGCAAGAGCTCCCATTCTTTCACTTCTCATAGGGTTTCTTTTATACGCCATAGCTGAGGAACCAATTTGATGCTTTTCAAAGGGCTCTTCCATCTCCTTCATATTTTGAAGTAATCTTAAATCATTTGAGAACTTATAAGCACTTTGTGCAACTTCTGATAATGTATTTAAGATTATTGAATCAAGCTTTCTTGGATAAGTTTGACCTGTTACTCCAAAACTCTTATCAAATCCCATTTTTTCAGCAACCATTTTATCAAGAGCTTTAACTTTAGCTTCATCTCCTTCAAAAAGGTTCATGAAACTTGCTTGAGTACCAGTTGTTCCCTTAACCCCTCTTAACTTTAAAGTTGATAATAAATGGTCTATATTCTCAATATCCATTACTAAATCTTGCATCCATAAGGTAGCTCTCTTACCAACAGTAGTTAATTGTGCAGGTTGGAAATGTGTAAATCCTAGAGTAGGCATATCCTTATATTGCATAGCAAATTTACTTAATCTATCTAATACTGTTACTATCTTCTTCTTAACTAATAAAAGTGCATCTCTCATAATTATTACATCTGTATTATCACCTACATAACAACTTGTAGCACCTAAGTGTATGATTCCTTTTGCACTTGGACATTGTAATCCATATGCATATACATGACTCATTACATCATGTCTTACTTCTTTTTCTCTCTTAATTGCATCTTCATAATTTATATTATCAATATGAGCTTTTAACTCATTAATTTGTTCATCTGTTATGTTTAAGCCTAATTCTTTTTCACACTCAGCTAAAGCAACCCATAACTTTCTCCAAGTTGTGAACTTCATATCATCTGAAAATATGTAACTCATTTCTTTTGATGCATATCTTGAATTCAATGGACTATTATATAAATTTCTCATCACTTACCTCCACACGAATATATTTTTATTTTTCTAAAACATCATTCGTATTATATCATATATTTTTAAGTTTTACATTACTTTATGAAAAAAATATTTCACCTAGTAATATTTATGTTTTGTTTACATATAAATTAGATTAGAATAAACTTTTGATAGGAGTGAACTATATAATGTGCAAATTAAATATTTTCGATAAAATTTCATTTTTAATTTCTCTTTTAGGTGGGCTCAATTATGGCATACTTGCTTTAATAAATATCAATATTTTTTATATACTTTCATTTGGTTCTGCCTTAATACTTAGAATCTTCTATTTTCTTATATTCTTAAGTAGTATTGACTTAATATCACTAGTATTTAGATGTAAATATATTTTTGAAAACAAATAAAAGGTTCCTCTTACGAGAAACCTTTTTTTGACATACTAGTCTTCTAAGTTTTCAATTAACTTAACTATTTCTTCAACAGCTAAAGCTTCATCATCACCGTTAGCAATAACGTTTATTACAGAATCCTTAGTTACAGCTAATGAAAGAACTCCTATTAAGCTCTTAACGTTTGCTTTCTTACCATTGAATTCTATGCTTACATCTGATTTGAAAGATGAAGCCTTCTTAACTAATAAAGTTGCTGGTCTAGCATGTAAACCAGTTCCATTCTTAACTACAACTTCTTTTGAAACCATTACATTCACCTCTTTAAATATTCTATAAGCTTTCACTTAACTTTTATTATTATATATGAGATTGAAAAGAATTTCAAGACTTTTATAAATCTTATCTTTTATACCATAATAAAGGTGAGGTTATTTCTTATCTAGGTTGTACTATTAACTTAATTGCAGTTCTTTCTTCACCATCAATTTCTATATCAGTGAATGCTGGAATGCAAACGATATCTTTACCGCTTGGTGCAACAAAGCCTCTAGCGATAGCTATAGCCTTAACAGCTTGATTTATTGCTCCTGCCCCTACAGCTTGTATTTCTACAATATTTTTTTCTTTTATAATTGCAGCTAGAGCACCTGCAACTGAATTTGGATTGGATTTTGTTGATACTTTTAATACTTCCATTTCTATTTCTCCTCCCAGACCTACTAATCGTTTACAAAATAAAATATAATTACTTTCTCTATTAAATATATTCTATGTAAACTTTTAAAATCCTTTTTTTTAACTACTTTTTTTCTAAAATAATAATAAATTTAAAAGAGTTGTTAATATTGAATAATATTAACAACTCTGATTCTTTATTTTGCAAAATCTACTGCTCTAGTTTCTCTTATAACATTTATCTTTATTTGTCCTGGATATTCTAGCTGTTCTTCAATGCTCTTAACAATATTATGTGCAAGTTCAACCGCACCTAAATCGTCAACATGATCTGGTTTAACCATAATTCTAATCTCTCTACCAGCTTGAATGGCATATGATTTTTCTACACCTTCATACGAATTTGCAATTTCTTCTAATTTCTCTAATCTCTTGATATAGGCTTCTAGAGTTTCTCTTCTTGCACCTGGTCTAGCTGCTGATATAGCATCTGCTGCTTGAACCAATATAGCTTCTAAAGATTGCATTTCAACATCGCCGTGATGGGCCGCAATTGCATTAACTACTATTGGTGACTCATGATACTTTTTAGCAAGATCTCCACCTATTAAAGCGTGAGGTCCCTCTTGCTCTTGATCTACAGCCTTTCCAATATCGTGTAGTAAGCCAGCTCTTCTAGCTAGAGTAACATCTAATCCTAATTCTGAAGCCATTAAACCAGCCAAATATGAAACTTCTATGGAATGTTTTAGAACATTTTGTCCATAACTTGTTCTATATTTCAATCTACCAAGTAGTCTTATAAGTTCTGGATGAAGTCCATGCACACCAGTTTCTAGTGCTGCTTGTTCTCCTTCTTCCTTAATGTCATTTTCAACATCTTTTTGAGCTCTTTCAACCATCTCTTCGATTCTTGCCGGATGTATTCTGCCATCCACTATTAACTTTTCTAGTGCCATCCTAGCAACTTCTCTCCTAATTGGATCAAAACTTGATAAGATAACTGCTTCCGGAGTATCATCTATAATTAGATCTACTCCTGTTAATGTCTCTAGGGTTCTAATGTTTCTACCTTCTCTACCTATTATTCTACCCTTCATTTCATCATTTGGTAAGGCTACTACATGTACTGTTGTTTCAGACACATGGTCTGCAGCACATCTTTGAATAGCAGTGGTAATGATTTCTCTTGCCTTTTTATCTGCTTCTTCCTTTGCCCTACTCTCGATGTCCTTAATCATTAAAGCTGCATCATGAGATACTTCTTTACGAACTTCTTCTAAAAGGATTTGTCTTGCTTCATCAGATGATAACCCAGAAACTCTTTCAAGTTCTTCTCTTCTTTGGTTATAAACCTCTTGAACCTTTTCCTCCATTTTTTGAACTTCGTTCACTCTCTCATTTAGTGCATCTTCTTTCTTTTGTAAAGAGTCACTCTTTTTATCTAAAGACTCTTCTCTTTGTATTAATCTTCTTTCAAGCCTTTGAACTTCATTTCTTCTTTCTCGTGAATCTCTTTCACAATCAGTTCTTAATCTATGAACTTCTTCTTTTGCCTCCAAAATAGCTTCTTTCTTTAAAGCTTCTGCTTCTTTCTTTGAACTTTCTAAAACAGTTGTAGCTTCTTTTTCAAGTAATTCTATTTTCTTTTTTGATGCTGCTTGAATCGTTTTATAAAATACTATTCCTAAAACTAATAAAACAACAATGTCTATTAATATTATCATATACGTTTGCACGTAAACACCTCCTAGCTTGTAAACTTTCTATTATAAGTAAACAAGAAAGCATAGTAGGTATCATATAATTCTCACTGTTTATAGGAATATGATAAACCAGTATTTGTTATTATTTTATCTGAAAAATCAAATTATGTCAAGTTAGCACGTCTTTATAAGTATTCCCTTTATTATATTATCAATACACTATTTTACTAGCTTTTCCTCCTATTTTCTATTTATTTCGCCTATTATGAAAACCTTTTTATTCTTTTTTATTATCTATTTTTCATATTTTTTCTTCCTATCATTCACCTTTATTTTCTTTACATATAACATACAACAAAAAAGAGACGGTATACCGTCTCTTTTTACTCTTTATCTGTAGATACTTCTTGTTTAACAGCAACTTCACCAACGTATAAAGGTAAAGAATGCTTCTCTCTAATTTGATTTTCAATTTCTAATGCTACTTCAGGATTATCCTTTAAGTAAATCTTAGCATTTTCTCTACCCTGACCTAATCTAACATCTCCATAAGAGAACCAAGCTCCACTCTTTTGTACTATTCCTTCCTTAACTCCAACATCTACTATATTACCTGTTCTTGAGATACCTTCATTGTACATAATATCAAACTCAGCTTGTTTAAATGGAGGGGCTACCTTATTCTTCATTACTTTTACTCTAGTTCTATTACCTATTATAGCATCAGCTTGCTTGATTGAATCTATTCTTCTAACATCTAATCTTACAGAAGCATAGAATTTAAGCGCTCTACCACCTGTTGTAGTTTCTGGATTACCAAACATAACTCCAACCTTTTCTCTTAATTGGTTTATGAATATTGCAACACAATTAGTTTTACTAATAGTTCCTGCTAACTTTCTTAATGCTTGAGACATAAGTCTTGCCTGTAACCCTACGTGAGAATCACCCATTTCTCCTTCAATTTCTGCTCTTGGTACTAATGCAGCAACAGAGTCAACTACAAGAACATCAATAGCACCAGATCTAACTAAGGCTTCTGCTATTTCAAGACCTTGTTCTCCTGTATCTGGTTGTGAAACTATAAGATTTTCAGTATCAACACCAATCTTTCTTGCATAACTAGGATCTAAAGCATGTTCAGCATCAATGAAAGCTACTGCTCCCCCTGCCTTTTGAGCTTCAGCAGCAATATGTAATGCAACTGTTGTTTTACCTGAACTTTCAGGTCCATATATTTCTACTATTCTTCCCTTTGGAACTCCACCAATTCCAAGTGCTATATCAAGATCTAAACATCCTGTTGATATAGAATCGATACTTAATGTACTATCTTCTCCTAATTTCATTACAGAACCTTTACCAAATTGCTTTTCTATTTGGCTCATAGCACTTTCTATAGCCTTTAATTTATCCATATTTATGTTACTCATTTTTATTCCTACACCTCTTTCATAAACGAACTTATGTTCTATAATCATATTATATAGTATTTATTATTTATAGTCAACACAAAACTTTCTTTTCTCCATTTTATGGCAAATTCTTCTTTAGTATTATCCTAACTGATTGTTTTTATACATCTATATATTTTTTATTAAATTTTATAAAAAATTACTAATTTAACTGCTAAAGTTACCTTTAAATTATCCAAAAAAGAGATCGTGCTAAATATATTAGTACGATCTCACATGTATCTTATTTATTCATATCAATTGTATGCTTATTCTTTCTAAAATAATCCCAACCAGATATTAATGTTATTACTACAGATATATTTAACATCCAACTAGGTACATTCATGAAGAACCAATTCCAAACACTACTTGATTCAACTAAATTTGTTAAGTATGAAGATGTAGTAATATTAAATTGTAATAACAATAGCACTATAGCTATTATTTGTATTACTGTCTTTATCTTACCCCACCAACTAGCAGCTATTACTTTTCCTTCTGAAGCTGCTATTGTTCTTAATCCAGATACAGCAAACTCTCTTGCAATTATAACTATAGCTGCCCAACTAGGTACCATTTGTAGCTCTACTAAAGATATTAAAGCTGATGTTACAAGCAGCTTGTCTGCAAGGGGGTCCATAAACTTTCCAAAGTTAGTAATTTGATTCCTGCTCCTAGCTATATACCCATCTAACTTATCTGTAAGTGACGCTAAAATAAATATAAATGTTGCAATAAATGTACCATATGGTATACCTTGAACAGCAATAAATATCAAAAAGATGGGAACTAAAAAGATTCTAATTACAGTTAATTTATTTGCAAGATTCATAAACCACAACTCCCATTAAATCATAATCGGCACAATTAGTAATCTTAACTTTAACTATTGCCCCAGTTTTTATATTCTCTTCTGAATCAAAGAATACTACACCATCTATTTCAGGAGCCATTTCATAACTTCTTCCATAGTAATATTCTCCATTATGTCCTTCAACAAGAATATCATAAATATTACTAATTTTCAATTCATTTATTTCTTTTGCCACTTCTTGTTGAACTAACATTAAGTTTCTTTCTCTAATTTCCTTTATCTCTTCAGGCACTTGATTTTCCATCTTTGCAGCTGGTGTTCCCTCTTCTTGAGAATATTTAAACACCCCTACATTATCTAATTTATAATCTTGTAAAAACTTTGTTAATTCATTAAAATCTTCTTCTGTTTCACCTGGGAACCCTACAATTAAAGAAGTTCTTACTACAATACCAGGAATTCTCTCTCTTAATGTTTCAATCTTATTTATTATAGCTTCTTTGCTTGTTTTTCTTGCCATTAATCTTAAAATGTTATTGCTTATATGTTGTATTGGTAAATCTAAATATTTAACCACCTTATTGTTATTAGCTATTTCATCTATTAATTCATCATAGATTTCTTCTGGATAACAATATAATAATCTTATCCATTCAATTCCTTCAACCTTTGATAATTCTCTTAATAATTCATGTAACTTTTGGCCACCATAAAGATCTGTACCATACATAGTTAGGTCTTGAGCTATTAAAATTAATTCTTTTACACCACTCTTACTTAATAATTCTGCTTCTTTTATAATACTTTCTTTATCTCTACTTCTAAATTTTCCTCTTATTTTAGGAATAATACAATAAGTACAGAAATTGTTGCATCCTTCTGCTATCCTTAGATATGCTGTATGAGATTTTGTTGTAAGAATTCTTATACCTTCATTAATCTTTTGATCTGAATAATTTACTTCTATTAACTTTTCATCATTATTAATGAAGTTCATTATATACTCATTAATCTTTTCGTAGTCATTAACTCCAAGAGTAATATCTATTTCTGGCATTAATTCTTGTAGCTCTTTTCCGTATCTTTGTGTAAGACAACCTGTAGCTATCAACATTTTACACTTATACTTATTCTTGTATTCTGCCATCTCTAAAATTGTATCTATAGATTCTTGCTTTGCTGACTCTATAAAACCACAAGTATTTACTATTATTATATCTGCTTCCTTTGGATTATTTGTTATTTCGTATTGCTCACTCATTCTACCTAGAATTATTTCTGCATCTACTCTATTCTTATCGCAGCCTAAGCTAACCATTCCAACTTTATACTTTTTCAAATGTGTTTCCTCCTGTGTATTACTCTACTTTAATACTATATCAAAAACATTTTATATCGCTTTTATAAGTATTACAAGTTAATTTTCTTCCATATTATCTGAATTATGGAGTAAATCTTCTTTTTTCATCAAAACTTGCCTTGGTCTACTTCCATCTTTAGGTGAAATTATTCCCCTTTCTTCTAGCTGATCCATTATTCTAGAAGCTCTATTAAAGCCAACTCTTAGTCTTCTTTGCAAGAAAGATGTTGATGCCTGCTCATATTCAATTACTAAATTTATAGCTTCTGGTAACAACTCGTCAGCATCATCACTACCATCTATATTCTTGCCTTCTGTTTCATTATTTATATGATTTAAAATAGATTCTTCATAAACTGCATCTTTTTCTTCTGACTTAATAAATTCTATTACCTTTTCAACTTCCTCTTCTGAGATGAAACATCCTTGAACTCTTTGAGGTTTACTTTCTCCAACAGGATAATAAAGCATATCACCTTTACCAAGTAATTTTTCAGCTCCAGCTGAATCTAGTATTGTTCTTGAGTCAACTTGTGAAGAAACAGCAAATGAAATTCTAGATGGTATGTTAGCTTTTATAACACCTGTAATTACGTCTACAGATGGTCTTTGAGTTGCTATTACAAGATGCATACCAGCAGCTCTTGCCATTTGTGCCAACCTTCCTATATAATCTTCCACATCATTAGGACAAACCATCATTAAGTCAGCAAGCTCATCTACAATTATAACTATATAAGGTAGCTTCTCCTCAATAATTCCTTTATCCATTAAAGCATTGTATGAATCAATATTTCTTACTCCCATTTCAGCAAAAAGATTATATCTTTTTGTCATCTCATTAACAGCCCAATTTAATGCAGCCGCCGCTTTCTTTGGGTCTGTTACTACAGGAATTAAAAGATGAGGTATTCCATTATAAACATTTAACTCAACAACCTTAGGGTCCACCATAAGTAATTTAACTTCATCAGGAGAATATTTATATAATAAACTTATAATTAAAGAATTAATACATACACTCTTACCAGAACCAGTAGCCCCTGCAATTAATGTATGTGGCATCTTACTTAAATCTCCTACAACGCAAGCTCCTCCTATATCTTTTCCTAAAGCAAAGGCTAACTTTTTATTACTACTAGTAAACTCTTTTGAATCTAGTACTTCTCTTAAAAATACTGGTGTTTGCTTTTTATTTGGCACTTCTATACCAACTGCTGCCTTTCCAGGAATAGGTGCTTCAATTCTTACCCCAGAAGCTGCAAGACCTAATGCTATATCATCTGATAAATTTACTATTTTACTAACTTTTACACCGGGACTAGGCTGAAGTTCAAATCTAGTTACTGAAGGTCCCTTTGTAACTTGCACAACTTTTGCATCTACTCCAAAACTTCCTAGAGTTTCTTCTAGCTTATTTGCACTATCAATTAACTCTTTTTTATCAGAGCTATTTAATTTAGTTTTATTATTAACATTTAAAAGATCTGTATTAGGGAATACATATTCTTTTTTCTCAATTTCTTCTTTGTCTTCATTTAGTATATCTTCAATTTCTTTATTCACACTTTCCTTTATTCCGTTATCAAGCTTTTCTTTTTTAACAGAAGGCATAGCTTCCTCCCTGTTAATAAATGAAGATATTTCTTTTTCTGTGTTATTTTCTACAGCCACTTCAAGCTCATCATCAATAGTTGCATTTTTCATAAAATCAAGAATCTTTATTTTATGATTTACCCCCTTTAAAAACTCTTCCCTATTTGGCTCTAGTTTTTCTTCTTTTTCAATTACATTTATAAAGTCATTTCTTTCCTCGTTTTTGATTGTTGGTGAAATTTCTCTTCTCTTTTTAAATTCTTTCCTTTTTACATTTGCTCTTTCACCTAAATCAAAAATTGAAATACTAAATGTTAGTATAGCAGCTATAATTAGAAGAGCTATATACACAATAAATGAACCTACAAATCCAAGTATTTTAAATAAAGGATAAGATATAAGGTGTCCAACAAGACCTCCATTAAATCCATAATCAGCTTTTACTATCCTTTGAATTATATCACTCATACCCTTTCCAAAGGTAATATTACTTAATGATTCTACATAAAATGTTCCTGAAAATAAAATAATTACCCCAACAAATAGAGTAATACCATAAAACTTTTTATCAAGATTTATTTTTCCTCTTCCCTTTAAATAATTATATCCTAAATAAATTAAATAAATAGGTACTACATAAGCTCCTATTCCTAATAGTAAATGTGATATCTTCTGTGAAAATGTAGATAAAAATCCAGCTAGGTTTGTATATATTGATACTGCGCTCAGTATTCCACATGCTATAAATATAATTCCAGTAATTTCACTATTATGACTTTGTACTTTTTTCTTTGTTTCTTTTGTATTTTTTCTTTTACTATTACTTCTACTCACTTAAAATCACCCCATCATAATAATTTCTACACTTTCTCCTTAATTCCTTTTTAGAAAGAAAAAAAATAGGGCTTACTTCCCTATTTTTCATCTCCTATTAATTCATTTAATTTTTCAAGGGCTTTACTTATTCCCCCAACTTCATCTATAAGTCCACAATCTACAGCTTGCTTACCAATCAACATAGTTCCTACATCATTTAATAATTCATCTGTTTGCATCATAAACTCTTCTAATGTTTCTAGTTTAATATTCGAAGTTCTTACAATAAAATCATTGATTCTCTCTTGCATCTTCTTAAAGTAATCGAAAGTTTGTGAAACTCCTATAATAAATCCATTCATTCTTATTGGATGAATTATCATAGTAGCTGATGGAGTTATAAAAGAATAGTCAGAAGAAGTAGCTAAAGGTACTCCAATAGAGTGACCTCCTCCTATAACTATTGAAACCGTTGGTTTAGAAATTGAATTTATCATTTCTGATATTGCAAGACCAGCTTCAACATCTCCTCCTACTGTGTTTAGTACGATTAGTACACCTTTTACATTTTTATTTTGTTCTATAGAAATTAGTTGTGGTATTACGTGTTCGTACTTAGTTGCTTTGGTTTGGGCTGGTGAAACATTATGCCCTTCAATTTGCCCTATTATTGAAAGGACTTGAATTCTTTCATTTGGTACTGCCATCGTTGTGTTACCATATTCCTTAACAGATTTCATTTTCTCATTGTTTTCTTTTAATTCTTCTTGTGTTTCTTCACTTCCAGATTTTGTTGATTTATTTGTTAATTTAATATCCTCCATAAAAACATTCCTCCTGTACAGTTTTATTTTGTACAGGAGGAATGTTTTTATACTTTATAAAGATACAATTTTAAAGTTTAAAGGCTTTATGAAGAGCATTTATAGCTTTTTCTAAGTTTTCGGTATGAATTAAACACCAAATAGTCATATGTGAATCTGCAGTTTGTAATACCTCTATATTGCTATCGCTTAATGTTTTGTAAATTTTCGCCATAACACCAGGTATTCCCTTCATTCCTGCTCCTACTAAAGCTATAGTACTACAGTCATCTATTAATGTATATTTCAAATTTAATTTATCAAATATATCTTTTACAATATCCTTTGCTGCTTTAGATATTGTGAATACTTGTTGCCTTGGAAAAATATTAATTAAATCTAAACTAATCTTATTTGCAGCTATTATTTCTAACACATCATTATATCTATCATTCCCCTTATTATCATCAAGATTTAAGGTAACCTGAATTCTATCATCATGATTTGTTATGCTTGTAATTAGTCTTCTCTTCTTTCTATCTCCTACATTATTAATTAATGTACCTATTGTATCATTTAAAGTATTTTTAATCATAATAGGAATATTACCTTCTCTAGCATACTCAATAGCCTTAGGATGTATTACCTTAGAACCTTGGTCTGCAAGTTGGAACACCTCATCATAACTTATAATATCAATTACTGATGCACTCTTTACTATTCTAGGATCTGCAGTCATTACCCCATCAACATCTGTATATATTTCAATTCTTTCTGCATCTAACATTACTCCAAGTATTGAAGCTGTAGTATCGCTTCCACCTCTTCCTAATGTAGTGAAATATCCATTCTCTGTTATTCCCTGGAATCCAGTTACAACAGGAACTCTTCCTTGTGATATTACATCTAATATTTCTTTTTCATTAGTTGAAATTAAAGTTGCTTCACCAAAATTTTTATTAGTAATTACTCCAGCTTGTCCTCCTGTCATAGGAAAAGCATCAATGTTTTTACTACTCATATCTGATGACATTACAACAGAACTAATTATTTCTCCACAGCACATTAAAAGATCTGCTGCTAACTTATTTTCTTTTATAAAATTTTCATTAACTAAAGAAAGTAAAGTATCAGTTGCATATGGACTGCCCTTTCTACCCATTGCTGATACAACAACTACAGGACTATATCCATTATCAATTGACTCCTTTACTTTCGCCATTACTTTTTCTCTATTCTCCTTGGTAGAAACTGATGTACCGCCAAACTTTTGTATAACTATTTTCAAGTCATTACCTCCAGATTTTATAGCTTAGCTCTCTTTACATCATTATCTTCTGCATCAAGTATTATAGTTCTTGATCCAATCTTCTTTACACACTCCCATGGAATCTCTAAAAACTCTCTAGACCTACTGAATAGCCCCATCTTACTTCCAGTAGTATTTATAATAAGATATCGTATCTTTCCATCATCATCTACTACTAAATCATTATTTTGAAGATAATCGTACTTTTCTCCATCATTAATGTTTATAAGTTCATATCTTTCTATTTCACTAAGTAACTTTATGTTTTCTCCTGACATAAAAATCCCTCCTTATTACCTACATAATACATATGATATAAAGAGAGATTTTATTCTTATATTTCTATTTTTCCAGAATTATTTTTATTATTATATGCTTTATCAGAGTCTAATATTATAGAGTTTAACTTATCAGATTCAACATTTTGTCCTACGTAAGAAGTATTTAATACTCCACTTCCAAAGCATTCCTTTAATACAAAATCAATATCATCCATATTGATTCTATCAACTTTTTCTATAACCTCTTCTTGAGTAGTTACTCTATTTTTAAATAATACAGATTTTGCATTGCTAAACATTCTCGAACTAGTACTTTCTAATCCTAAAATATAATTTGCTTTTATCTTTTCCTTATTAACATCTAATAAATCCTTACTTATACCTTCTTTAACGAATCTATTTAACTCATGTTTAATAGCATCTAAAGCCTTTTCGCCATAATTCTTTCCAAGACCAGCATATATATTTAATACTCCTGCACCTTGATATGGTTGAGGGTAACAATAAATACTATAGCATAAACCTAGTTGCTCCCTTACTCTTTGGAATAGTATAGATGATGCTCCACCACCAAATATATTACTTAATAATACAAGGCCATATCCCTTATCATGGCCAAAAGGAAGCCCCTTTAACCCAAGGCTTACATGAAGTTGCTCTATCTCCTTTGTAGCTGTCATGGAGTTTAATTGTACTAAAGTTTCACCATAAGTTGGAACATAGATATTATCGCTTTTCCACCCTCCAAAATATTGTTCTACTAAAGTCTCCACTTCCCTCTCATCAAACTTACCACATATAGATATTACTGTGTTGTATGGAGTATATTTTTCTTTTATAAAATTCTTTATTTTATCTCTAGTAAAACTTTTAACCTTATCTATTGTCCCTAAAATTGGGTAGGCTAAGGAATTATTATCAAAGCATGCTTTTGAATGTAAATCCTCAAGAACATCTTCTGGATTGTCCTCACTCATATTAATTTCTTCAATAACTACTCCCTTTTCCCTTTCTATTTCATCCCCATCAAACTTTGAGTTTAATATCATATCTGAAAGCACTTCTAAGGATAAATCTAAATGAGTGTATAAATTTTTAACATAGTAACAAGTAGCTTCCTTACTTGTAAATGCATTTATTTGTCCACCTATATTCTCAATTGATTCTGCAATTTCTTTTGCCGTTCTCTTATCTGTTCCCTTAAAAAACATATGTTCAATAAAATGTGATATTCCATTAACTTCAGGAGTTTCATTTCTAGAACCATTTTGTATCATTATCCCTACGCTTATAGAGTTTACCCCATCTACTTTTTCTGTTATTACTCTTAACCCATTTTTTAAAGTATAAAAATTATACATATTTTCCTCCTATAATAAAAATCACGAATTCTCTTTATATAGTATAAAGTAATTCGTGGTATCTTATTCTATATTTCAATATATATAGAAAAAAGGCAATGAATTGCCCTTTTTATGTTCATATTATTCTTGTTCTTTATTTTCTTCGTTTTCAGCTAAAGCATCTTTTCTAGAAAGGTTAACTCTTCCTTGGTTATCTATTTCTACAACCTTTACTAAGATTTCATCACCAACAGTAACTACATCTTCAACCTTATTAACTCTTTCCTTAGCTAGCTTAGATATATGAACTAATCCTTCTTTATTTGGAAGAACTTCTACAAAAGCACCAAAAGTAGTTATCTTTGTAACCTTACCTAAGTACACTTCACCAACTTGAACTTCCTTAGTAATACCTTCAATAATTTTAAGTGCTGCATTAACTCCATCATGATCAGGTGAAGATACGAATACTGTACCATCTTCCTTAATATCAATCTTAACTCCAGTATCAGCTATAATCTTGTTTATAACCTTACCACCAGTTCCAATTACGTCTCTAATTTTTTCTGGATCTATTTGAATAATAGATGTTTTTGGAGCGTATAGAGAAACTTCTTCTCTAGGACTTCCTATACATTCATTTATCTTATCTAAGATAAATAATCTAGCTTTTCTAGCATCTTTAATAGCATTTTCAACTACATTAAATGAGAAACCTTGAAGCTTAGTATCAACTTGAATTGATGTAATACCTTCTGTTGTACCAGCTACCTTAAAGTCCATATCTCCAAAGAAATCTTCTATTCCTTGAATATCAGTTAATACTGCTTCTTCACTTAAATCTTCAGATGTGATTAATCCCATTGCAATACCTGCTGCTGGTCTCTTTATTGGAACACCTGCATCTAATAATGCTAATGTTGAACCACAAACTGATGCTTGTGAAGTAGAACCATTAGAACTTAAAACTTCAGATACTAATCTAATAGTATATGGGAATTCTTCTTCTGATGGTATTAATGGTTCAAGAGCTCTTTCTGCTAATGCTCCATGACCAATTTCTCTTCTTCCTGGTCCTCTTAATGGTTTAACTTCTCCAACACTATATCCTGGGAAGTTATAATGATGCATGTATCTCTTAGTAGTTTCGCTTTCATCTATACCATCTAATACTTGAATATCTCCAACTGAACCTAATGTAGCAACTGTCATTACTTGAGTTAATCCTCTTGTAAATAAACCTGTACCATGAGTTCTTGGTAATATACCAACTTCACAGCTTATTGGTCTTACTTCATCAAAAGCTCTTCCATCTGGTCTTCTCTTTTCTTTTAATAACATATGTCTTACAACTTTCTTTTGCATGTTATAAAGAACTTCTTTTATATCACCAGTCTTATCAGCGTACTTTTCACCAAATTCTTCAGATACCTTTTCATTGATTTCATCAATTGCTAAGTTTCTTTCATCCTTATCAGTGATGTACATTGCCTTCTGAACCATTTCTCCTGCAAACTCAGTTATATCCTTTTCTACATCTAAATCAACATGGTATAATTCAGGAACTTCTTTTTCTTTTCCCATTGTAGCCATAGCTTCTTCTTGGAATGAAATTATATCTTGACATCTTTCAAATCCATATTCTATAGCCTTTATCATTGTATCTTCTGGAATTTCGTTACCTCCAGCTTCAATCATCATAACCTTTTCTTTTGTTGCACAAACAGTAAGGTGCATGATTGATTCTTCTCTTTCTTCAGCATTTGGATTAACTACAAAGTTTCCATCTATTAATCCTATTTGAACTGCTGCCACTGGAATTGTATAAGGAATGCTTGATAAACATAATGCCATTGATGCTGCATTAATTGCTAAAATTTCTGGTAAGTTATCCTTTTCAACTGAAACCACTGTACATACAACTTGAACATCATTTCTATATCCCTTTGGGAATAATGGTCTTATTGTTCTATCTACTGCTCTACCGTTTAGAATTGCTTTTTCTGTAGGTCTACCTTCTCTCTTTATAAATCCACCTGGAATTTTACCTACTGAATATAATCTTTCTTCATATTCAACGCTTAATGGGAAGAAATCTATACCTTCTCTAGGTTGTTCTGAAGCATTAACATTTGTTAATATTACTGTATCCCCATAACTCATAAAAATTGCTGCATTTGATAACATCCCTATCTTACCAAATTCAACCTTCATCTCTCTACCAGCAATGGTTTTGCTTAATACTTTATTCATGATAGGACCTCCCTTCACTATCTACATTTTACATAATTTTCTTGTAATTTTAAAATAATAGAGCGGAGTTATCCGCTCTAAAGATTATCTTCTTAAACCTAATTTTTTGATAATAGCTCTGTATCTTTCGATATCTTGAGACTCTAAGTAATTTAGAAGACCTCTTCTTTGACCAACCATCATTAATAATCCTCTTCTTGAGTGGTGATCCTTCTTGTGAGTCTTTAAGTGACCAGTTAAAGAATTGATTCTTTCTGTTAATAATGCGATTTGAACTTCTGGAGAACCAGTATCTTGTTCATTTCTTCCAAATTCTTTAATTATTTCTAACTTTTTTGCCTTATCCATGCGTAATGCACCTCCATAATTTATCGCCTTAGTGCCATGTATAAAGTTGGCATTCTTTAAACATAGGACTAGGTTCCTAATGGCTATTATAACAAAAGCCATTCTTATTGTAAATATTTTTTATAAGTTTACAAAGAACTTTTCCTCTAGAGCATAATCTTTATCTTTTTTTAATTGAATAACTAAATCATCTATTGAGTTAAACTTTTTCTCATCACGTATCTTTTTAATAAAGTATACTTTTATATTATGCCCATATAAATCATTATTAAAATCTAAAATATAAGTTTCTATTGTTAATTTATCACCATTAACAGTTGGATTATTACCTACAGATGTTATTCCCTTATATATTTTACCTTGCCATTGTACATTAGTATAATATACACCTTTTCTAGGAATTAAAGCTTCCTTTGAATAATCTAAATTAGCTGTTGGAAAACCTATAGTTCTTCCAAGCTTCTTACCATGTACCACTTTACCTTTTATAATGTAAGGTCTATTAAGCATCTTCATAGCTTTATCAACATTACCATTAAGTAATTCGTCCCTAATTCTAGTACTACTTATAACTTCATTTTCATAATTGCAAGGTTCCATTACATAAAGTTCATATCCATACTTAGTTGATAATTCTTTTAACATCTCTATATTTCCAATATTCTTATATCCAAATCTATAATTGAATCCAACAACAATTCCTTTTACTTTAAACTTTTCACATAAATATTTTATAAATCCCTCTGGGGTTAATTTCATATATTCTTCATTAAATTCTTCAAAGTATATTAAATCAACACCTAAAGCTTCTAATATCTCTTCCTTACTCTCATTATCCATAAGTAGTTTAGGAGGAGTTGCTCCTTTTATTAAAGTTCTTGGATGATTTTTAAAAGTATATACTATACTTCTACCTTTGTTTTCATTTGCTAGCTCAATAATCTTATTTACTAATGATAAATGTCCTGAATGTAAACCATCAAAGCTACCAAGGGCAACATAACTATATGTACCTTCTTCTAAAAATCTATTAAGCTTCTCATTCATACTTCATTAGCTCCTACTATATTAATAGTTTTTCAATTTTAAATCCGTTAAGTTCTCTTTTCCCAAGGCCTAAAAATTTATCATTTTCATCATAAACTCTATATAGAATATTATTGTCTATTTTTTCATTTGTTAATCTTCTATCCATTACTCTAACACCATTTATAAGTAACTTGCTAAACCCTTCATTAACTTTAAGTTTAGGATAGGATTTTAATGCATCCTCTATTGATATAATATAATTATGTATGTTTTCACTAGTTAAATCCTTAATATTAATGCTATCTCTTTCATGAAAACAAGATGTTTCAGTTCTTCTAAGCTCTGTCATACAAGCCCCTACTTTTAATTCTTCACCAATATCGTAGCAAAGGCTTCTTATATATGTTCCCTTAGAACAAGTTACTTCCATAGATATATAAGGAAGATTAATTTCTATATCTTTAATATCATATATAGTTATGGGTCTTCCTTCTCTCTCTACTTCTATTCCTTTTCTTGCAAGTTCATATAGCCTTACTCCATTTTTCTTTAGGGCAGAATACATAGGTGGAACTTGATTATATGTTCCTTTAAATTTATTTATAGCTTCTAATGTCTCTTCAACTGTAATATTAGAAGTGTCCGTTTCTGATAATATTTCACCTTCTAAATCATATGTAGTTGTAGTAACTCCAAGCTTAAATTTCACCTTGTAGCTCTTCTTATCATTCATAATGTAATCTATTATCTTGGTTGCCTTTCCTAAACATACTGGTAAGACACCAATTGCTTCTGGATCAAGAGTGCCTGTATGTCCAACTTTTTTCTCACAAGCAACTTTTTTTACAATTCTTACAACATCAAAAGATGACATTCCTGAATTTTTAAATATATTTAATACACCATTCATATCTATATCTCTTTTTCTATTTCAATTATTACTTTATTGAAAGCTTCTTCTAATGAAACATTTTTCATTTTAAATCCAGCAGCTTTTATATGGCCACCACCACCTAAGACCTCTGCAACTTTTCTAACATCAAAATCTTCTCTTGATCTTAAACTTCCCTTTACTCCATCTTCAACTTCTTTTAATACTAAGGCAACTTTTACTCCCTTTATCCCTAATGCCATAGAAATAACATCAGAAGTATCTACGTTCCCTAAATTATAAGAGTCTAAAAGTTTTTTAGAAAGTTTTATAGCTGATAATTTTCCATCAAGTAAAAGCTCTAAATTATTTAAAGCTTCGCCAATAAGTTTAATTTTTTCATAAGGTCTATTATCAAATAGATTATTATGAATTTTAGTATTATTAACCCCAATGGCTATCAGCTCAGATGCTATTTTATGAGTTCTTTCTGTTACATTTGAATGTCTAAATCCACCTGTATCTGTAACTAGGGATGTATATACACATCTTCCTATTTTCTCATTAATTTCATCCTTTTCTTTAAAATCAAAGCCTAATTCTTTTAGAAGTAAATAAACAATTTCTGCTGTTGCAGCAGATGATGCTTCAACATAATTACTTGTTCCATAGTTTTCATTAGTAACATGGTGATCTATGTTTATAAGCTTACCATCATAATTTTCAAGATTTGCACATATTCTTTCATAATTACCACAATCTAAAACGATAACCATATCTGTTCCTTCTAGAGGTTCAGGTATATCACCATTAATTTCTTCTCCTAGAGGTAGGAAAGAGAGGTTATCTGCGATAACTTCTCTTGATATTATATATGAATCTTTTCCTAGTTCTCTAAGCCCATTTAATAGGGCTAATGTACTTCCTAACGCATCTCCATCTGGGGATATATGAAATGTTAGCCCTATTTTCTTACTTTCAATAATATCTTTTGAAATATCTTTTAAAGTCATATTATTTATCTTTAATCTTTTCTATCAAACTATCTATATGCATACCATAGTCAATAGAATCATCTATTTCAAAAATTATTTGTGGATTATGCCTTAAATTAATTCTTTGTGCTATCTCTCTTCTTACAAAACCTGCTGCACTCTTTAGTGCATCAAGATTGCTTTTCTTCTCTTCTTCACTATTTGCAAATATACTTACATATACCTTTGCATATCTTAAATCTTTAGTAACTTTTACAGAAGTTACAGAAATCATAGCTGTAAGTCTTGGATCTTTAATTTCATTTCTAATTAAATTACTTACTTCTCTTTTAACTTCTTCATTTATTCTGCCGCCTCTATAATTTGGCATTTATATCACCTCTTTAAAGCTCTTTTCTCTTTATAGCTTCTATCTTGAATGATTCAATAATATCGCCTTCTTTAATATCATTGAACTTTTCAACACTTAAGCCGCACTCATATCCAGCTGCTACTTCTTTAACGTCATCTTTAAATCTCTTTAATGAAGCTAAAGAGCTTTCAAATATAACTATACCATCTCTAATAACTCTTATATCAGAGTTTCTTAGAATCTTACCATCTAATACATAGCATCCTGCAATTGTACCAACATTAGAAATCTTATAAGTTTCTCTAACTTCTGCCTTACCAAGAACAACTTCTTTGTATTCTGGTTCAAGCATACCAACCATAGCTGATTTAACATCTTCTATAGCATCGTATATTATTCTATATGTCTTAACATCAACCTTTTCTCTTTCTGATGCAGCTATTGCATTTGAGTCTGGTCTTACGTTAAATCCAATTACTATAGCATTTGAAGCTGTTGCAAGAGTTATATCTGTTTCTGTTATTGCACCAACAGCACCATGAATTACTCTTACCTTAACATCATCTGTTGAAAGTTTTTCAAGAGATTGTCTTATAGCTTCTACTGAACCTTGTACGTCAGCCTTAACTATAATAGCTAATTCCTTAACTGTACCTTCTTTGATTTGGCTATATAAATCTTCTAATGATACTCTATGGGAAGCATTTAAAGTTTCATTCTTTATCTTATCTTTTCTTGCTTCTGCCATAGTTCTAGCAGTCTTTTCATCCTTAACTTGGATAAATCTATCTCCTGCTGCTGGAACTTCTGATAACCCTAAGATTTCTACTGGAATTGATGGTCCTGCTGATTTAATCTTCTTACCTTGGTCATCAAACATAGCTCTTATTCTTCCATAAGTAGAACCTACAAGTATAGAATCTCCTACACTTAAAGTACCACTTTGAACTAATAATGATGCAACAGGTCCTCTTCCCTTATCAAGCTTAGCTTCTACAACTGTTCCCTTAGCTTTTCTATCTGGGTTAGCCTTTAATTCTTGCATTTCAGCAGTTAATATAATCATTTCTAATAATTGATCAATATTTTGGCCTTCCTTAGCTGATACTGGTACACATATAGTATCTCCACCCCAGTCTTCTGCTACTAATCCAAATTCAGTTAATTCTTGCTTAACTCTATCAATATTAGCACCTGGTCTATCTATCTTATTAATAGCAACTATCATAGGAACTTCTGCAGCTTTACAATGGTTTATAGCTTCTTTAGTTTGTGGCATTATTCCGTCATCTGCTGCAACAACTAATATAACTATATCTGTAACTTGAGCTCCTCTAGCTCTCATTGCTGTGAAAGCTTCGTGTCCTGGAGTATCAAGGAATGTAATTTCTTCTCCATTTAATGTTACTGTGTAAGCACCTATATGTTGAGTAATTCCACCAGCTTCTGTTTTAGTTACTCTTGTTTTTCTAATAGCATCAAGTAAAGATGTCTTACCATGGTCAACGTGACCCATTACTGTTACTATTGGTGGTCTCTTAACTAAGTTTTCATCATCTTCTGCATCTACTTCTAAGCTTTCTAGTTCAGATGATACTTCTTTCTTTTCATATAAGATTTCATACTTATCACATAACTTTGCAGCTGTTTCAAAGTCGATTTCTTGGTTAACAGCAGCCATTACACCTAAGAACATTAAATTCTTAATAACATCTGCATATGGCTTTTGTAAAGAATCTGCTAATTCTTTAACTGTAATAGTTTCACCAATTTCTAAGATTGTGTTTTCAGCAAATTCTTGTTCTCTTCTTGCCTTTTCTTCAGCAATTTGCTTTCTAGTTTTCTTTTTCTTTCCGTTACCCTTATTAACTTCTTCATTTAATTGTTCTTCGTACTCTTCAACAATGCTACCATTATCTGCTGATACTTCCTTTGTAGCTTCATCTTTATTTGGCTCACCTAATAATTCCTTTATTAAAGCTGCATCTTCATCTTCTATTACGCTCATATGATTTTTCACTTCAACGTTAAATTCTGTCATTAATAATTCTATTAGTTCCTTTGAGCTTACATTTAATTCTTTTGCTAATTCATATACTCTAATTTTTGACATACAGTCACCCCCGAATATTTTACTTCATATATTTTTCCTCCTCGTAAAGAGCATTAAGCTTATTAGCCATATTCTGGTCTAAAATAGCTAGGATTTTAACCTCTGGTCTTCCAACTGCTCCTCCTAATTCCTCTTTTGAGAAATCTTCAATATATGGTATATTATTTTCCTTACAATGATTTTTAAACTTTTTTCTTGTCGCTTCTGATGCATCTGGAGAAATTATAAATAGAAAAAGCTTTCTTCTATTTCTCTCCTCATTGCATTTACTGTAACCCTCTAATATGTTACCTGACCTTTTTGCTAAACCTAAAAAATTAAAAAACTTATTCATTCTCAATTTCTTCCTTTAGCCTATTATATATATCTTCGCTTATAGCTACATCTAGGTTTCTACTTAATCTCTTAGCTTTAAATGCCTTTTCTAAGCATTCTCCACTTTTACATATATAAGCACCTCTACCTGATTTCTTTCCAGTTAAATCAACAGAAACTTCACCCTCTGGACTTTTAACAACTCTTATTAATTCCTTCTTAGGCTTCATTTCCATGCATCCTGTACACATTCTTAATGGTATCTTCTTAACTTTCATAAAAACACCTCATTATTCAGTTACAGTAGCTTCTTCACTTTCTTTTAAAGCTTCTGCTTGAGATTTGCTCTTTATATCTATCTTCCAGTTAGTTAACTTAGCTGCTAATCTAACGTTTTGACCTTCTTTACCTATTGCAAGTGATAATTGATTATCATCAACTACAACCTTTGCAGACTTGTTATCTTCATCTACTTCTACACTTAATACCTTTGCTGGACTTAAAGCATTTGAAATAAATTCTTCTGGAGATTTACTCCACTTAATTATATCTATCTTTTCATTCTTTAATTCATTTACTATATTTTGAACTCTTGCACCCTTAGGTCCAACACAAGCTCCCATTGGATCTACAGATTCATCATTTGAGTAAACAGCTATCTTACTTCTAGATCCTGCTTCTCTTGAAATGCTCTTTATTTCTACAACTCCATTATAGATTTCAGGAACTTCAAGTTCAAATAATCTCTTAACTAATCCTGGATGTGTTCTAGAAACATGTATTTGAGCTCCCTTTGATCCATTCTTAACTTCAACTATATAAAGCTTAAGCTTTTCGTTGAACTTATATTCTTCATTAGGTATTTGCTCATTTGGTCCTATTACTCCCTCAAGCTTTCCAAGGTTAACAAAAACCATTCCCTTATCTTTTCTTAAGATTGTACCAGTAATAATATCAAATTCTTTTTCCTTGTATTCATTGTAAATGATATTTCTTTCAGCTTCTTTTATTCTTTGTGTTACTACTTGCTTAGCTAATTGCGCTGCAACTCTACCAAAGTTCTTTGGAGTAACTTCTATTTCTACAATATCATCTACATCATATTTTGGGCTTATTTCCTTAGCTTCTTCTAAAGAGATTTCAGTTACATCATCGTATACTTCATCACAAACTACTTTTTGTGCATATACATGTATTTCCCCTGTTTCTCTATGCATGCTAACCCTAACATTTTGAGCTGAAGTATTAATATTTGCATAATTCTTTTTATATGCTGCAACTAATGCATCCTCTATTGTTGTGAATATTAATTCTTCACTAATCCCCTTTTCTTTTACTAGTTCTTTTAGAGCGCCTATAAACTCTTCATTCATTATTATATCCTCCTTGCTATATCTCCCCATCCAAATTAGCTTTTTTTATCTTATTTTTTGGTATAGTAACATCTTCTCCATTATTAACAACTATTGAATCTTCTGTTACATCTTTTAATATACCATTAAAATTTTTACTTCCATTAACTGCTCCATTTAGCTTAATTGCTACTTCTCTTCCTACAAATCTCTTATAGTGGTTATCATTATATAAACCTCTATTAAGACCTGGTGAAGATACTTCTAAATAATATGAATCTGGAATTGGATCCTCTTCATCTAGCATAGTACTAACTCTTCTAGAAAGCGTTTCGCAATCTGTAAGACTTATGCTTCCTTCTTCCTTATCTATGTATATTCTTAGAAAATTCTCTCCGCTCTCTTTAACATACTCAACATAGTATAATTCATAGTTTAATTCATCTGCAATTGGTTGTATTAGAGCTGATACCTTTTCTACTAACCCATCTTTTTGCATCTTTAAACCTCCTTTACAATATTCAATTTTCTCAAGATTATTATTCCCAAATACTAGTTTAATATTTTTTACCTAATCAAAAACGCAACTATTGTAGTAGTTGCGTTACAAATAGAAAGAGCGGGTATTTCCTCCCACTCCTTTTTTCTAGCTATCTGAAATAAAATCTTCTTAAATTAGAATATCATACTTTTTTCAATAATACAAGTAATTAGATAAAATTTTACATCAATTAGGGTTTATCACAATCTATTCCTCCATCTATACACCCCTCTCTTAAGGCTAAAGATGCAATCACCATTTATCTTCACTTAAAAATAAGGCTCCTTATATTGAATTATGCAAAAAGAGACTTAGTCAAAATCTAAGTCCCTTCATCATATTTCTATATTTAATTAAAGTAACTCTATTTCCTTCATTAATTCTTCAATTAAATCCTCTTCTTTGCACTTTTTAATTATTTCACCTTTTTTAAATATAATGCCTTCGCCTTTACCGCCAGCTATACCAATATCAGCCTCTCTAGCCTCTCCTGGTCCATTAACTATGCATCCCATAACAGCAACTTTTATATCTTTATTATTACCTTCAAGTCTTCTCTCAACTTCATTTGCAATTTCAATAAGCTTTATTTGTGTTCTTCCACATGTTGGACAAGAAACAAATTCTAGGCCACCTTTTCTTAATCCTAAAGCCTTTAACATTTCCTTTGCAACCTTAATTTCCTCAATTGGATCACTTGTAAGAGAAACTCTTATAGTATCTCCTATTCCTTCTGCAAGTAATGTACCAATACCTATACTTGACTTTATTGTTCCTCTAAATGGAGTTCCTGACTCAGTAACCCCTAAATGAAGAGGATAATCAACCTTTTCACTCATAAGTCTATAAGCATCTATCATCATTCTAACATCTGAGGATTTAATAGAGATTACTATATCATTAAAATCTACTGCTTCTAATATTTTAACATGAGCTAGCGCGCTTTCTACTAATCCTTTAGCTGTAGGCTTTCCATCTCTCTCTAGAATCTCTTTTTCTAAAGAACCTGAATTCACACCAATTCTTATTGGAATATTTTTAGCCTTACAAGCTTCAGCAACCATTCTCACTCTTTCAATACTTCCAATATTTCCCGGATTAATTCTAACTGCTGATATACCATTTTCAACAACTTTAAGAGCTAATCTATAATCAAAATGTATATCTGCAACTACTGGAATAGGTGATTGTTTTACTATTTCTTTAATTGCTTCAGCAGCCTCCATATCAGGCACTGTACATCTTATAATTTCACATCCTGCGTTATAAAGCTCTCTAATTTGCTTTAATGTAGCTTCAACATCTCTTGTATCTGTATTAGTCATAGATTGGATTGTAACAGGAGCATCTCCTCCTACATATACCTTTCCTACTTTTACTTTTCTTGTTAACTTTCTATCCATTTTATCCTACACTCCTAAAAACTAATAGGGAAAATTATATCCTTTATTGTTACTAAGATCATAATACCTATAAGTAGCATAAATCCTACTGTATTTAGAGCCCCTACTATTTTGTCTGGTACCTTTCTTCTTGTTATTAATTCTATAAATAATATAACTGCCCATCCACCATCTAAAGCTGGGAATGGTAATAAATTAAACACTGCTATGCTAACAGAAAGTATTGCAACAAGCTTCATTAAGTTCCATACACCTACTTCTGCTGCACCTGCTGACATCTTAATTATTGTAACAGGACCTCCAACATCAGTTTTTAAGTTGGCTTCTCCTGTAAATATCATTTTTAACCCTTTAAAAGTTTGAGAAATCAAAGATGCAGTTTCATTAAAACTTTCCTTTATACTACTTAATATACTAGGATTTTCTTCACCCTTGAAATAAACTCCTATCATATATCTTCCTTCATCCTCTATGTATGCAGGTTGTATAGTTACTGTATCTTTTAGTCCTCCTCTTTCATACTCAAGGTCAATTGTTTTTCCTTTATTCATATTTACGCCAACAGAAATATCGCTATTTGTAAACACTTTGCTTCCATTTACTCTAGTTATTCTATCTCCTGGCATTAATCCTGCTGAAGCAGCTGGTGTTCCAGCCTCAATTCTATCTAAGCTTGTAGTTGCAAATCCAAAAATATTAAATATAGTACTTAAAATAACTATTGCTAAAACAAAATTCATGAAAGCTCCAGCTAATATTATAGAAATTCTTCTTAGTGGTGATTTAGCTGAAAAACTCCTCTCGTCATCTACAGCTTCTTCTTCCCCTAACATTTGAACATATCCACCTATAGGTAATAATGAAAGGGAATATCTTGTTTCTTTTCCTTGATGGGAAAGTATTTTTGGTCCCATACCTATAGAAAATTCAACAACCTTAACACCATTTAATTTTGCTGCTATAAAGTGTCCAAATTCATGTACTATGATTAATAAACCAAACCCTAAAATCGCCAAAATATAATTCAATGTCTTTCCTCCTAACCTCTATTACGCGCTACATATTCTCTTACTTTTCTATCTAATTCAATTACGTTATCTAAGGATAACTCTTTTTGGCATTCAACACTAAAGTAATTTATAGCTTCTTCAATAATATCTCCTATTTCTAAGAATTTTATCTTCTTATCTAAGAAAAATTGTACAGCAACTTCATTAGCAGCATTTAAAACTGTTGGAACTAAGCCACCCTTTTTCCCAGCTTCATACGCAAGTCTTAGACATTTAAATGTTTCTAAATCTGGTTTCTCAAAAGTTAATTTTGATATTTCCCAAAAATCAATAGATTTAGCTACTTCTTTTTTTCTCTCTGGATAATTCAATGCGTATTGTATAGGAAGCCTCATATCTGGAGATCCCAGTTGAGCTATTATACTTGCATCTTTATATTCAACCATAGAATGTATAATGCTTTGAGGATGAACTACAACTTGAATATTATCATAACTACAATTAAACAACCAATGAGCTTCAATTACTTCAAGTCCTTTATTCATTAATGTAGCTGAATCTATTGTAATCTTCTTTCCCATACTCCAATTTGGATGATTAAGAGCCTCTTCTAAAGTTATCTCCTTTAAATCATCTATTTTTCTTCCTCTAAAAGGACCACCAGATGCAGTTAATATTATCTTCTTTAAGCTATCTAAGCTATTTCCTCTTAAAGACTGAAATATAGCACTATGTTCTGAATCAACTGGAAGAATTTTTACTCCATTATCCTTTGCTGCCTGCATAACTAATTCCCCTGCAACAACAAGAGTCTCCTTATTTGCAAGAGCAATGTCTTTCTTTGCTTCAATAGCTGCCATTGTAGGCTTTAACCCTATCATTCCTACAACTGAAGTAACAACAATATCTATTTCTTCAAGGGATGCTATTTTTATTAGCCCTTCCATTCCTTCAAGAACCTCAATATTAAAATTATTCTCAGTGCAATATTCTTTTATCTTTAAAGCTGAGTCACTATCCATCATTCCTACATATTTTGGCTTAAACTCATCTATTATTTCTATCATCTTTCCTACAGATGAATTAGCAGTTACCCCAATTAATTCTAACTCTTTATTAGATTTTCTAATTACATCTAAAGTTTGAAGTCCTATTGACCCTGTTCCCCCTAATATTGAAAGTTTCTTCATGTCCTTATCCTCCTAATTGCTACTTATCTTCTCCATAGATTATATCCTTAGCTAGAATCCCATACATAGGGCCTACAACTATTCCAAGAATCCCAAATAACTTAATACCTATATATATAGATAATAAAACTAATAAGGGATGTAATTCTAGTTTATCACTTAAAAATTTTGCTTCAAGAACTTCTCTAATAACTTGAACTAAAATATATAAGCATATTAACCCAAAAGCTACTATATAATCTTCTACTATAATATTGTATATTATTATAGGTACAAATACAATTATTGTTCCTACATAAGGTAATATGTCTAATATTCCACAAATAACACCAAGTAAAACTGCTTTTGGCACCCTAAACACCATAAATCCTATAATTATTTCAAGAGTTGATATTAATACTAATATAACCTGAATACCTATCATTTGCTTAAAGTTACCACCTTGATACTTAGCTTTATACAATATATCTTTTGGTATCAATCTTTTAACTAAATCCTTCATTTTTTCTTTATCTACTAAAATAAAAAAAGCACATATATTGCCTATAAAGAATGCTGCTATTCCTTCTCCTGTTGTTATAGCGCCTGTTTTTATAAAATCCTGATTTAATATAGATATAACACTACCCGCAATACTTTTCCCATCTCCTATATCAATAAATCCAATATAAGTTCTAATTAAATCTTCTATAAGTTTAATATTTCCCTCATAAAGTTTTTTTAATAAAACGAATATACTGCCACCAAGATAAATAATAAATATCACTAAGGCTAAATTTACAAATAAAATTGATAATGCTCCTGCAATTTTATCATGTACATTTAACTTTATAAAAAACTTGTATAACGGATTTGCAATAAGAAACATTATAACCATCCATATAAAGGGTTTGAAATAGTATTTTATAGTTAATGTTAGAACCGTTATTATTAATAAAAGCATAATCAAATCAATTAGTTTCTTATATCTTCTTCTAAACTCCAAAAAACCCCCTCCCTTGCACATACATTAAAATATATGCAAAGAAAAGGGGTTATATTTACAGAAATAAAACATAATATTTTTTTAATTTACAATGATAATATAAAAGTTAAGTAATAAAATACTATCAATCCTGAGAATAATATTGAATCAAACCTATCTAATATACCACCATGACCCGGAATAAGATTACTATAATCCTTTATTCCAACATATCTTTTTACAGAAGATGCTACTAAGTCACCAAACTGACTAAATACTCCACATAATGCTCCTATAATAAAGAAATGATATATTGGGAAAGTAGCTATATATCCTTGGGCAACAAATCCTAATATTCCACAAGAAATTGTTGACCCTATAAGTCCTCCAATAGAACCCTCTATAGTTTTCTTAGGACTTACTTTTGGACATAACTTTGTTTTTCCAAATAATCTACCAGCATAATATGCAGTCGTATCTGTCATCCATGATCCTATAAATATTAGCCATACATAAAAAGCTCCACCACTTTTTTCACTTACTAGGTATATAAAACTGAACAAAATGCCCACATATAAGAATCCTAGCAAAGTAATTGCAACATCAATAAAGTTATACTTTAAATCTATTACTGGTATTATTAAAAGTATAAATGTTGCTAAAATTATCATAAAAATAAGCTTTTCAAAATCATTATTAAACAAATAGAATAGTATTAATAAAATATATCCTACCATTTCAATTGGTTTAAAATCTTTTTCTTTTAACGCTTTATAAAATTCATACATTCCAAAAGCAGATAAAATGAAAGTAAATATTTTTAGAGGTAAACCTCCCCAAAATATAAATAATATAAATGGTGCTATCATAAGTGCACCTAGATATCTGTTATCTGATTTCAATACCTTCACCCCAATCTATTTTATTCCACCAAAACGTCTATCTCTGTTTTGGTAATCATAAATTGCTCTTTGTAAATCCTTCTCCTTAAAATCAGGCCAATTAATATCTGAATACCAAAACTCTGAATATGCACATTGCCATAAAAGAAAATTACTTAATCTTTGTTCTCCTGATGGTCGAATTATTATGTCTGGATCTGGCATTCCTGCAGTATATAAATAATTATTCACTAGACTATCATCTATATTATTTATATCTATTTTTTCATCTTTATAATCATTGGCTATTGCTTTTATTGCTCTTATAATTTCATCTCTTCCACCATAATTTAAAGCTACATTCATAACTATTCCATTATTATTTTTTGTTCTTTCTTTCGCTCTCTCTATTTCACCTATACACTCTTCTGGTAGTCTAGAGATATCTCCAAGAACATTTATAACAACACCATTTCTATCTAATTCATCTATTTCTTGCTTCAAGTATTGAACAAGTAACTTCATTAGCGCTCCAACTTCTTCTTTAGGTCTCTTCCAATTTTCAGTTGAAAATGCATATAAAGTCATGTATTTAATGCCAAGTCTATCCCCTTCTTTAATTATGCGTCTTATGGTTTCTACACCAGCTTTATGACCCATAGTTCTTGGAAGATTCCTTTGTTTTGCCCATCTTCCATTACCATCCATTATAATAGCTACATGTTTAGGGATATTATTCATATCTAATTCTATATTTTCGTCATTATCGAAGTTATTCTTTTTCTTATTCTTAAAAAAACTAAACAAGGTTGGCCCCTCCCATAATATCTAATTAACAAAAAACCTGCCCTAGGAGCAGGTTTTTTATTTGCTAGCCTAAATTGACATTATTTCCTTTTCCTTAGCTGAAATTATGTTGTCAATTTCTTTAACGTAAGAATCAGTTATTTTTTGAACTTGATCCTCACCCTTCTTAATTTCATCTTCTGATATATCTGAATCCTTCTTTAATGCCTTTATCTTTTCATTAGCATCTCTTCTTACAGATCTAACTGCAACTTTAGCATCTTCACCTGTTTTTTTAACATTCTTAACTAAGTTCTTTCTAGTTTCTTCTGTTAATTCAGGTATTATTAATCTTATTACTGAACCATCATTTGAAGGATTTAATCCTAAATCCGACTTAAGTATAGCTCTTTCTATATCTTTTAGTAATGGTTTTTCCCAAGGTGTTATCATAAGTACTCTTGGTTCTGGAGCAGATACATTGGCAACTTGATTAAGTGGACATAAACTTCCATAATACTCTACTTGAATTCTGTCAAGCATAGTTGGATTAGCTCTTCCTGCTTTCATAGTCGATAGCTCTGAATTAAGAACTGAAATAGTCTTTTTCATTTTTTCTTCTGAATTCTTAATAATGTCCTTGATCATTTTAACCCTCCTACTTTTTTGATACAAGCGTTCCTATTTTTTCGCCTTGTGCAGCTCTTTTGATATTTCCAGGTTCATCTAAACCAAATACAAGTATAGGAATATTATTATCCATACATAAAGAAGTAGCTGTTGAATCCATTACTTGTAATCCTTGTTCAAGAACCTCTATATATGATAGTGTATCATATTTTTTAGCATCTGAATACTTATGAGGATCCTTATCGTATACTCCATCAACTTTTTTAGCTAATAATATTACATCTGCTTCTATTTCTGCTGCTCTTAGTGCTGCAGTTGTATCAGTTGAAAAATAAGGATTTCCAGTTCCTGCTGCAAAAATTACAACTCTTCCTTTTTCAAGATGTCTCATAGCTCTTCTTCTAATGAAAGGTTCTGCAACTTCCTTCATTTCTATAGCAGTTTGAACTCTTGTCATTACTCCAACTTGTTCTAACGAATCTTGTAATGCTAAAGCATTTATACAAGTAGCTAGCATTCCCATGTAGTCAGCAGTAGTTCTATCCATACCTTCACCGCTTCTACCTCTCCAAATGTTACCGCCACCAACAACGGCACCTACTTCAATACCCATATTTACAAGTTCTTTAATTTCTAAAGCTATTCTTGTAGCTACATTAAAATCTAAACCGAATCCATTTTCTCCTGCTAAAGCTTCACCTGATATCTTTAGCATCACTCTCTTATACTTAGAATTAGACATCTCTATACCTCCAACGTAAATTCCTATATCTTTAAAAAAAGAGAACACTTAGTGTTCTCTTTGGTTTTAACTATTTACCCATTTGCTTTGCAACTTCTGCAGCAAAATCTTCAACAACTTTTTCTATACCTTCGCCTCTTTCAAATCTTACGAAGCTATTAACAGTGATTGGAGAACCAACTTCTTTAGATTTTTCTTCAACAAGCTTTGTTATGCTCTTATCTCCATCTTTAACCCAAGCTTGATCTACAAGACATACTTCTTTATAGTATTTCTTGATTCTTCCTTCAACCATTTTATCAACGATCTTTTCTGGCTTACCTTCATTAAGAGCTTGAACTCTGTAGATTTCTCTTTCCTTTTCTACAGCTTCCTTATCAACACCTTCTTCATTTAAGAATAATGGATTTGCAGCTGCAACTTGCATACAAAGTTCTTTAGCTAAATCTACAACAACTTGAGATTCAGTTTCGCATCCTAATTCAACAACAACACCGATTCTTCCACCACCGTGAATATAAGTTTGAACTGCACCATTAGCAACTTCAACTTTCTTGAATCTTCTTACTGTCATGTTTTCACCTAAAGTAGCAATTAAAGCAGTTAAAGCTTCTTGAACTGTTTGTTCTTCATTGTACTTTTCGTTTAAGAATTCTTCAACAGTTGTAGCTGTTGTATCAACAACCATCTTAGCTAGTGAATCAGCAAAAGCTACGAATTGTTCATTAGCAGCAACGAAGTCTGTTTCACAGTTAACTTCTACAATACCAGCCTTTTTATTATCTTCTGTAATATATGTCTTAACAAGACCTTCAGCAGCAACTCTTCCTGCTTTCTTTGCAGCAGCAGCTAATCCTTTTTCTCTTAAGAATTCTACAGCCTTTTCTATATCTCCATTAGTTTCTGTTAAAGCCTTTTTGCAGTCCATCATTCCTGCGCCAGTCATTTCTCTTAATTCCTTAACTGATTTTGCAGTTATCATATTCATTTCCTCCTTTATATTAAGTAACCCTTATCATTTAGGTTAAAAGGTAAATGAAGAATTCTTCACCTACCTTTTTTACATAGCTAATTATTCAGCTAATTGCTCACCTTGTCTTCCTTCGATGATTCCGTCAGCCATTTTAGCAGTTATTAACTTAACGGCTCTTATAGCATCATCGTTACCTGGAATTACGTAATCAACTTCTTCTGGGTCACAGTTAGTGTCAACTATAGCTACTACAGGAATTCCTAAAATCTTAGCTTCTGAAATAGCATTCTTTTCTTTTCTTGGGTCAACTATGAACATAGCTCCGATGTTTTCGCAGTCTAAGTTTCTGATTCCACCAAGGTTCTTTTCTAACTTTTCTAATTCTCCCTTAAGCTTTATAACTTCTTTCTTTGGAAGAACTTCGAAAGTTCCATCTTCTTGCATTCTTTCGATTTCAGCTAATCTCTTAATTCTAGTCTTTATTGTTTCGAAGTTAGTTAACATTCCACCTAACCATCTGTTGTTAACAAAGTGCATGTTTGATCTTATAGCTTCTTCTTGGATAGCTTCTTGAGCTTGTTTCTTAGTTCCAACGAATAAGATATCTTTTCCTTCTGCAGCAACTTCCTTAATAAAGTTGTAAGCTTCTTCAGCCTTCTTTACAGTCTTTTGTAAATCTATGATATAGATTCCGTTTCTTTCTGTAAAGATGTAAGGAGCCATCTTAGGGTTCCATCTTCTAGTTTGGTGACCAAAGTGTACACCAGCTTCTAATAATTGTTTCATTGATATTACTGACATTTTCTTACCTCCTGGTTTTTCCTCCACTACCTTCTTCACAAGTAGCTACCTAATAGGCACCAACTACCTGCATTGGGTAATGTGTGTATTTTATTACCTTTGTTAGTATACCACAAGGTTTTTATTGTATCAACAAAATTTTATATTATTTTTATCCATCTCAAAAATAATATAAAATATACTCATTACAATTTTCCCCTTCATAAAAAATAACTATTCATAAAATACACTTTTCCACATAATAATGTATTTTATAATTTTATATATTAAAAAATCTGTATCTAAAACAGATACAGATTTTAAAACAAACTATTTAATCTTTTTTAACTCATCTAATAACTTTTCATTAAGTATTCTTATATGAGTTCCCTTCATTCCAAGAGATCTTGATTCTATTACTCCAGCACTTTCAAATTTTCTTAAAGCATTAACTATAACACTTCTTGTTATACCAACCTTATCAGCTATCTTTGAAGCTACTAAAAGCCCTTCAGTTCCATCTAATTCATCAAATATATGTTCTACAGCTTCTAGTTCTGAATAAGATAAAGTTCCAATAGCTAGTTGTACAACAGCTTTCTTTCTTGCTTCTTCCTCTATCTCAACTTGTTTTCCTCTAAGCATTTCTATTCCAACTATTGTTGCACTATATTCAACTAAAACCAAATCATCATCAGTAAAACTTCTACCAAATCTTGCAAGTTGTAATGTTCCTAATCTCTCTCTATTTCCTACTATAGGAACAATTGTAGACAGCTTGTCTTCTGCCATACAATCTCCTTCACCTTCAAAAACACAATAACCTTTATTAGGTAAATTAGATATAGTTTCTGTAATATTAAGAAGTTTTTCATTGTAATCTGCTGGAAATCTTCTTTCCTCCATTATTTTCTTCTTCATCACATGACATTCGAAATCTTTTGCGAAAGTATATCCTAATATTTTTCCTTTTCTACTAGCAATATACACATTACATTCTAACACTTCGCTTAAAAGCTTACATATATCTTCAAAAGCAACTGGCTCTGTTCCTGATTTCTGCAATATCTTGTTCAACATCCTTGTTTTGCTAAGTAATGATGACATATAACTCCCCCTTAAATAATCTATTAAAATTCAAGTATATTTTAAATTTTCATAATTTTTAAAATTTTTATTCTTTTTACTATAGACTATCTCAGTTTATCATACAGAGCCATTTATTTCAACTCCATTTTTGTTCTTTCGACATTTTTATTACTATTGATTATCTTCTTTGTCAGTTTTTTCTTCCTTCTTAATAACTTCTTTATATCCACATTCACTATTTGAACATTGTACATAATTTCCATCTTTTTTAGAATATTTTAAAACCATATACGCGTTACACTTAGGACACTTGTCTTTTACCGGTTCATTCCAGCTTACAAACTTACATTCAGGATATCCAGAACATCCAAAGAACTTTTTACCTTTTTTACTCTTTTTAACAACAATCTTTTTACCACATTCAGGACATGGCACATCTAGCTCTTCCACTATTGGCTTAGCATTTTTGCATTCAGGATAACCTGGACATGCAAGAAAGTCACCATATCTTCCTCTTTTTATAACCATCATTCTTCCACACTTATCACATGGAACATCACTAACTTTATCTTCAATCACTACTTTTGCAACTTCTTTTTCAGCCTTATCTATAGCTACCTTCAATGGTTTGAAGAATTCATCTACAACTTCTCTCCATTCTTCGCTACCCTCTTCAATATGATCCAGCTTCTTTTCCATATCAGCAGTAAACTCTACATCTACAATTTGATTGAAATAATCACTTAAAATCTTATTTACTATAAATCCTAACTCTGTAGGAATAAGATTCTTCTTTTCTCTAAGTACATAACCTCTACTTAATATTGTTGAAATAGTAGGTACATATGTACTTGGTCTTCCTATTCCCTTTTCCTCCATAAGTTTTACAAATGAAGCTTCAGTAAATCTTGCAGGAGGTTGAGTAAAGTGTTGCTTTCCTTCTATGGATTCCTTCTTTAAAACTTCCCCTTCTTCTAAAACTGGAAGAATAACTCCTTCTGCATCTTCCTCATTAGAATACTGATATAGTTTCATAAAACCATCAAAGTCAATTGTTGACCCACTAGCTTTAAATTTATAATCACCATTCGTTATATCTATTGAATTTGTATTCAATCTGCATGAAGCCATTTGACTTGCCATAAATCTATTCCAAATTAATGTATATAATTTATATTGCTCACTAGTTAAATTTGCTTTTGCAACCTCCGGAGTAATTTCAACATAAGTAGGTCTAATAGCTTCATGAGCATCTTGGATATTTTTCTTTCCTTTATACTCCCTAGGCTTTTCTGGTGAATATTCTTCTCCATAAGTACTCTTAATAAATTCTAAAGCCTTTCCTTGAGCTTCTTCTGAAATTCTAACAGAGTCTGTTCTCATATATGTTATAAGACCAACCGTTCCATGTCCCTTAACTTCAACACCTTCATATAAAACTTGTGCTACAGACATGGTTCTCTTTGTCATAAAATTAAGCTTTTTACTTGCTTCTTGTTGAAGTGTACTTGTAGTAAATGGTGGAAGTGGATTTTTAACCTTTTTACCTTTTTTGATCCCAGCTACTACAAATTCACCTTTTTCTAGTTCTTTAACTATAATTTTAGCTTCATCTTCATTTTTTATTTCAATCTTTTTGCCATTTTTTGTAGACAACTTAATAGGAAATTTCTTTCTTTCCTTTTTCATTACACAATCAACTGTCCAATACTCTTCTGCATTAAAAGCTTTTATCTCTTCTTCTCTATCACAGATAAGCTTTAAAGCTGCTGATTGAACTCTACCTGCACTTAGCCCCCACTTTACATTTCTCCATAAAATAGGACTAATCTCATATCCAACTAGTCTATCTAATACTCTTCTAGCTTGTTGAGCATCAACTAAATTTATATTTATTTTTCTAGCTTGTTTTATTGATCCTTTTACAGCAGTCTTAGTAATTTCATTAAATACTATTCTACATTGAGAATCTTCTGATATCTTTAAAAGATTTGCTAAATGCCACGAAATTGCTTCTCCCTCACGGTCGGGGTCAGTTGCAAGATAAACTTTATCAGCTTTTTTTGCTGCTTTTCTTAACTTATCTATTAATTCTCCCTTACCTCTTATTGATATATACTTTGGCTCATAATTATTTTCTATATCAACACCCATTTTACTTTTAGGCAAATCTCTAACATGCCCCATAGATGCTTCAACTGTATAATTTTTTCCTAAATATTTTGCGATTGTCTTAGCCTTTGCAGGTGACTCTACTATAACTAAATTTTGACCCATATAAAAACTCCATTTTTATGGAGCCTTCACCCCCTTAAAACTCACGTAATCTTTGCATAATAATTGCCAGGAAGGCTAACTATTTCATTTCTAATTTGCATTTCAAATAATACCTTAAACAAAGCAGCCCTGTCAATACAAGACTTTTCAACGATTTCATCTATATGTGTTGGCGCCTTTGCTATAACAGATAATATTTTTCTCTTTATTGGAGATATTATTCCTTCTTTCTTTGGAATTTTTAATTCCAAAATAGAATATAGATCCCCCATTCCACTAAAAATCTGTGCACCATCTCTAATAAGCTTATTACATCCATTACTTCCTTTTGAAAAAATTGATCCAGGAACAGCCATTACTGATTTTCCTTGTTCTGCAGCATAATTAGCCGTAATTAAAGAACCACTTTTACTCGATGCCTCAGCAACTATTACTAATCTACTTAACCCACTAATTATCCTATTTCTCATTGGAAAATGGTATGGAAGTGGCTTAGTGCCTGGTAGAAATTCCGAAATAATCAATCCAGTATCTTCAACATTTTTAAATAATGATGCATTTTGTTTTGGATATACAATATCTATACCACAACCTAAAACAACAATAGTGTTTCCACCATCTTCTAATGCTGTTTTATGTGCTACTGAATCTATCCCTTTAGCACCTCCGCTTATTATTGTGATATTATAGCTAATTAATTCTTTTGTCAATAGTTTTGTAATTTGTGCACCATACTGAGTACACATTCTTGAGCCAACTATACCAACTATATCTTCATTAAGTAATTCTATATTTCCCTTATAAAACAAACCATATGGTGGTTCATCTATATTCTTTAAATCCTCAGGATATTGGGGATCACTATATGTAACAAGCCCTATATTATCTTTAGCTAATATCCCTACATATTCCTCTGCATCTTGTAATGAAGAATTACTAAAAGTACTGTTTAATTCATCATAAACAACTTTTTCGTTTCCATATCTCTCAATAAGAGAAATTTTATCCGAATTTGATATATTTAACATTATTAACCATATCTTATATTTCATAAACTGTCTACCCCTTTACACAATTTCTCCATGATAATCCCTCCTATAATTTATTCCCTCTAGAATGTTTTCTTCTAATATATCCTTATTTCCATCTAAGTCTGCAATAGTTCTTGATATCTTTATAAGCTTTCCATATCCTCTTAATGAAGGACTATTTAAATCAAAATAACTTTCTAATATGCTCTCTATACTTTTTGAAACTCTACACAATTCAAAAACATCTTTTCCTCTTATTTCTGAATTATATTTATACTTAGTCCCTTTTAACCTTTCTTTCTGAACTTCTATTGCCTTAATTACTCTCTCCTTCATTTTCAAGGAAGAATACATTTCATTATTATTTCTTATTTCTTTATATCCTACCTTTGGTACATAATTATATAGATCAATTCTGTCCCTTAAAGCTTTTGACATTCTATTTAAATATTTCATCTTTTGATTCTCACTACAAGTACATCCATCTACATCGCCATTTTCTAACCCACTCTTACCACATGGACAAACATTAAATGAACCTATCATTATAAAATCACATGGTAATTCATAACTTCCATATAATCTATTAATTTTTATTTTTCCCTCTTCTAATGGTTCTCTCAAAACCTCTAGCACATCTCTTTTAAACTCTAATATCTCATCTAAAAACAGCACCCCTCTATGTGCTAAAGTAATTTCTCCAGCTTTAGCAATATTTCCTCCACCAATTAAAGCTCCTTTTGTAATTGAATGATGAGGATTTCTAAATGGTCTTTTTACATTACATAATTTATCGTTTCCAGCTATACTATAAACCTTAGCAACCTCAAGTTCTTCCTCTTTAGTTAAATCAGGTAATATGGATTGAAGCGCATTTGCTAACATAGTTTTCCCTGCTCCTGTACTACCGTAAATAAGTATATTATGATTTCCTGCAGCAACTATTTCCATTGCTCTTTTAGAACTTTCTTGCCCTATAATATCGCTGAAATCTAAATACTTTTCCCTAGATACTTCTTCTAATAAAAATGAATCATAAGGCAACATATCTCTATAATTCAAAAAAGATATACTTTCTTTTAAATTACTTAAAGGATAATATTTTGCCTCCTTAATATACTTACATTCATTTAAGTTTTCATAAGGTAATACAAAATTCATTTTCCCTTCACTAACACCAGCTAATATTATTGGCAGTGTCCCCTTTACCCCTTTAATATCTCCTGCTAATGATAACTCTCCAAATAAAATGTAATCTTCTATATACTCAGAGTTAATTTGCTTAGAGCAAGCTAGTATACCAATAGCAATAGGTAAATCTAATAATGAGCCTATCTTTTTTACATCCGCTGGTGCTAAGTTAACTACTATCCTTCCTAGAGGAAATTCGAATCCACTATTTACTATTGCTGATCTCACTCTTTCTTTAGCTTCTTTTATAGCAGCATCTGGTAGTCCAACAATACTGAAGTATGGAATCCCTCTTGTAATATCAACTTCAACATCTATAAGCTGCCCTTCTAATCCAGAGTAAGTGGCACTAATTATTTTTATTGCCATGCGCTCAATCCCTTCTATACAATTTCCTCTTAGATTATTACCAATATAATTTATACTAAACATAAAACCCCGCTTACATTAACCAAATAAAGGTAATAATTATTTATATAAATAAAAAAATATATAAACACATAAATATACAAATACTTAAATATATAAATACGGGAGTTATAAAATGAAAAATATGAACAAACTAATAGGCAACCACGGTGAAGACATCGCTGCTAATTATTATTTAAATAATGGCTACACTACTCTTGATAGAAATTTTCTAATTAAAAAAGGTGAGCTGGATCTAATTGTAAAAAAAGATGACGTCATAGTATTTGTTGAAGTGAAATCTAGAAGTAACAACTCCTTCGGTACTCCTTGCGAATCAGTAACATTCTCAAAGCAAAAAAATATAAAGTACTTATCTAAATACTATTTAACTATTCATAATCTCTATAACTATTATGTTAGATATGATGTGGCAGAAATATATTTTAACTACTACGATAATTCGTACAAATTAAATATAATAAGTGATGCTTTTAGATAAAATAAAAAACAAAAAAGAACTCTTAAATAAAACTTTAGAGTTCTTTTAAATAATTATAATATTTTTGTTAAAAAACTTTTTCTATGTATTTCACATGGCCCAATTGTTTTTAAAGCTTCTACATGCTTAACAGTTCCATATCCTGCATTTTCATCAAAATAATATTCAGGATACTTCTTTGAATATTCTTTCATTAAGTTATCTCTATATACCTTTGCTAAGATCGAAGCAGCAGCAATAGTAGCACTTTTAGCATCACCTTTAATAACATATTTATTCTCTATAGTAATATTTTTTACCAAATAACCATCAGACAAAACTAAATCAGGTTTTATTTTCAAACCATAGCAGGCTTCTAAGAATACATTATTATTGCAATAAGCAATTCCTTTACTGTCTATATCTTCATTTGATTCTTCAGCTATATGATACGCAAGTGCTTTTTCTTTTATTATTTGGGCTAATTCTTCTCTCTTCTTTTCAGAAATCTTTTTAGAATCATTTAGCCATAAAATTAGTTCATCATCAATTACATTTAAATCTAAAATTACAGCACAAGACACAATAGGGCCAGCAAGCGGACCTCTTCCAACTTCATCTACACCCGCAATATATTGATAGTTTCCAAAACTCTTATCAAAAGCATACATTACTTTAACTCTAGAAATCTCTTTAATAATTTTATCTCTATTCTTTTGAAGAGATTCTCCTAGCTTTACAACATTTTTTCTACTATCAGAAAGGAGTAAATCTATGTATCTTTTAATTAATTCGCTATTATAATCTTTTTCTATATTTATATTAGAAACAATTTTCTTTATCTCATTAAACTTAAGTTGATTAAAATCTACACTATTCATACCCTAATACCTTTCACTATGGACGTTCCAAAGTTATATTTCCAATTTTTCCGCCTCTAAATTCATCTAAAAGAATAACTGCTATTCTCATATAATCAATTTCGCTACCCTTCATTAAACATCCTCTTTTTCTAGCTATAGCATCCAAAGTATCTAAAGGATTTTCAAATATCTCATCAATTTTATATCTTTCCTTTAACTTTTCAGGATAATAAGTTTGTAATCTTTCTACAAGTTTATAAGCTAATTCTTCTGAATCCATTACTTCATCCTTAATAGCTCCTGTAAAAGCAAGATTTAGTGCTGTTTCTTCATCTTCAAACTTTGGCCATAAAACACCTGGCGTATCAAGCATTTCTACACCTAACGGAGTTTTTATCCATTGCTTATTTTTAGTAACTCCAGCCCTATCTCCTGTCTTAGCTATATTATTCTTAGCCATTTTATTTATAAATGTAGACTTACCACAGTTAGGAACACCTACAACCATTACTCTTGTTATTATTTTTACTAAACCTTTTGCCTTTAATCTATCATGCTTTTCTTTTAATAACTCCAGAATTGCAGGCTTAATTGCATTAAGGCCACTTCCAGTTAAACAATTAACTTCAAGTACCTTAACATTTTCAGAAGATAAGTGCTTAATCCATTGCTTTGTAACACTCTTTTCTGTTAAATCACTCTTGTTTAATAAAATTATTCTTGGCTTATCTCCCACCAATTTATCTATATCTGGATTTGCTGAACTTCTAGGAATTCTAGCATCCCTTATTTCTATAACAGCATCCACTAACTTTAAATTTTCTTTTATTTCTCTTTGAGTCTTTTTCATATGACCTGGAAACCAGTTTATTGCCATATAATTTCCCTCCTTCACGCTAGTTTAATTCTAAATATTAAAAAAGGAGACTTCATAAAAGTCCCCATTTTTATAAAGAAATTATCTAACTAATTCTTTAACCTTAGCAGCCTTACCTACTCTGTCTCTTAAGTAGTATAACTTAGCTCTTCTTACTTTACCTCTTCTAGTAACTTCAATCTTTTCGATGATTGGAGCGTTCATAGGGAAAGTTCTTTCAACACCAGTTCCGTAAGCAACTCTTCTTACAGTGAAAGTTTCTCTGATTCCACCGTTTTGCTTTTTAATAACTGTTCCTTCGAAAGCTTGAACTCTTTCTCTGTTACCTTCTTTAATCTTTACGTGAACTCTTACGTTGTCACCAACGTTGAATTGTGGTAAATCAGTTCTGATTTGTTCTTGCTCTATAGCTCTTAATATTTCGTTCATTGTGCATTCCCTCCTTAAAGATAATTTGACGTTCTTACCGAAGCCTAGTTCAGCAGAGGAGCGCCCGTACTAGCACAAACTATATTCTAGCATACAACTTTATCTAACGCAACATAAATATTATAATCTATCATCCTTTAAAATTTTCATATCCTCTTTAGTAAGTTGAATGTTTTTATAGAGATCTTTTCTTCTTTCTTTTGTTATAAGTAAAGATTGTTTTCTTCTCCACTTCCTTATATTTTCGTGATGACCAGAAAGCAATACTTCAGGTACTCTTTCACCTTCATATACTTCTGGTCTAGTATATTGTGGATATTCTAATAAGCCATCAGAATAAGATTCATCCATAAAACTTTCTTCTTTACCTAAAACACCTGGTATAAGTCTTAAAACAGAATCAATAACAGGAATAGCTGCCATTTCTCCTCCAGTAAGAACAAAATCACCTAAAGATACTTCCATATCAATATACTTATATGCTCTTTCATCTATACCTTCATAATGACCACATAAGAAAATTAAATTTTCTTCTTTTGAAAGTTCTTGTGCCATTTCTTGGTTAAAGGTTTTACCTCTAGGTCCTAGAAAAATTACCTTTCCTGAATTCTTTTCTTTTGCAGCTTTTATAGAATCAATTATTGGTTGAGGTGTCATAACCATTCCTGCACCTCCACCATATGGATAATCATCAACTTTCTTATGTTTATTTAAAGAATAATCTCTTATATTATAATACTCTAAATTTACAAGACCTTTTTCCTTAGCTCTTCCTATAATAGAATGATCAAATATGGAAAACATCTCCGGAAAGAGAGTTAAAATACTAATCCTCATCTTGCCATTCTCCTACTGGTCTTATAAGAACTTTCTTTTCATCTATATTAACATCTAGTACTATATCTCTTAACACTGGAATTAATAATTGTTTAGGTTTTTCAATCCAATAAACATCATTATTAGGAGTTTGCAATACATCGTATATTTTACCTAAGTCTTTCCCATCTGTATCATATACTGTGCATCCCACTAAATCTACAACATAATAAGTATCCTCAGGTAGTTCAGGCTCTTGTTCCCTTAAAACTTGTAGATACTTTTGCTTATACATTTCTGCATCATTCATAGAGTCTATTCCCTCTAATTTAAGAATAACTCTATCCTTTTGGAACTTTACTCCTTGGATTTCAACCCACTTATCATCAATTAAAACTTTTCCATATCTTTTAAAATTGTTAACATCATCAGTAAAAGACATTACCTTTACTTCTCCCTTTATTCCATGAGTATTAACAATTTGACCTACTTTGAAATATTCACTCACACTTGTTCCCTCCTGTGTAAATGTATAAAAAGAGTTAGGTACACCCTAACTCTTTCATTTAGATTATTTCTACTACTACTCTTTTTTCTTCTTTAATTGCTGCAGCCTTTACTACGGTTCTAATAGCTTTCGCTATTCTTCCTTGTTTCCCAATAACTTTACCCATATCATCTTGAGCAACTTTAAGTTCTAAAATAATTGATTGCTCACCAACTACTTCATTTACTTCAACTTGCTCTGGATGATCAACTAAAGCTTTGGCTAATATTTCAACTAATTCTTTCATATAGTGCCTGTAATTATACTATAACTACAGTGTTCACCTCCAAAAATTACTTGTTAAGGCCTGCTTGGTCGAATAATCTCTTAACTACATCTGTAGGTTGAGCACCATCGTTTAACCATTTAGTAGCTTTTTCTTCATTAATCTTAACTTCAGCTGGTTCAGTTATTGGATTGTAGTATCCAATTTCTTCGATGAATCTACCATCTCTTGGGCTTCTTGAATCAGCAACTACTATTCTGTAGAAAGGAGCCTTCTTAGCACCCATTCTTCTTAGTCTTATCTTTACTGCCATTGTAATTTCACCTCCTTTTAAAATGTACTTATATTTCTAACTCATGAAAGGCATTTTTCCAAATAAACCTTTTCTAGATTTCTTTGTTAATGATTTAACCTGTTTCATCTGTTTCTTCATTGCTTCATAGCCTTTAATAAGTTTATTAACTTCTTGAATTGTTGTACCTGCACCTAATGCAACCCTCTTTTTTCTAGAGGAGGATCCAATTAAAAGCGAAGGATTTCTTCTTTCCTTTAAAGTCATTGATTGAATAATAGCTTTAGTTTTATCTAATTGCTTTTCACTCTTTTCAAAATCAATTTTCCCAACATTTTGAGATTCCATTCCAGGAATCATCTCCATAATCTTGTTTAAAGGACCAAGCTTTTTCATCTGTTCCATTGCAGTTAAGAAATCTTCAAAATTTAGTTCATTGGTCATCATCTTCTTAGCTAAGTCACCAGCTTCTTTTTCATCAATAGCCTCTTGTGCCTTTTCTATTAAAGATAATACATCTCCCATTCCTAAAATTCTTGATGCCATTCTCTCTGGATGGAAAACTTCAAAATCGCTCATTTTTTCCCCAACACCAATATACTTAATTGGTTTTTCAGTAATGCTTCTTATTGATAAAGCTGCACCACCTCTTGTGTCACCATCTAACTTTGTCAAGATAACTCCTGAAACATCAAGTTCTTTATTAAAACTTTCCGCAACATTAACAGCATCTTGACCAGTCATAGAGTCAACAACCAATAGTATTTCGTTAGGTTCAACTGCAGATTTCACATCTTTAAGTTCTTGCATAAGTTCTTCATCAATATGTAATCTACCAGCTGTATCTATAATAATTACATTATTACCATCATTTCTTCCTTGTTTAATTGCTGCTTTAGCAATATCAACAGGTGATACTTTATCTCCCATAGTAAATACAGGAATATCTATTTGTTTACCAACTACTTGTAATTGCTTAATTGCTGCAGGTCTATATATATCACATGCAACTAATAAAGGCTTTTTATTGTCCTTTCTTAATTGAAGTGCTAATTTTCCACACATAGTTGTTTTACCAGCACCTTGTAAACCTACTAGCATAATTACAGTTGGTCCATAACTTGAATAATTTAATTTACTCTCACTACCGCCCATAAGATTAGTAAGTTCTTCGTTAACTATTTTTATAACTTGTTGCCCTGGTGTTAAGCTTTCTAGAACGTCGCCTCCAACACACTTAGAACTAACATTAGATACAAAAGTTTTTACAACCTTATAGTTAACATCTGCTTCTAATAAAGCAAGCTTTACCTCTCTCATAGCCTCTTTTATATCTTTTTCATTAAGCTTCCCTTTTCCCCTTAATTTCTTAAAGGTACTTTGAAGTTTTTCTGATAATCCTTCAAAAGCCATATTAAACCTCCTAAATATATTACAACTCTTCTAACTTAAATCTTAATTCTTCAAGTTCTTCATTAGATAAAGAATACTTTTCCTTAAAGTCTTTTAAAAGAACTGTAATCTTTTTTTCACGTTTTATACTCTTTTGAAGTAAGTGAAGCTTACTCTCATATGATAGAAGTAGCTTGTAACATCTTTTAATTAAATCATGGATAGCTTGACGGCTTGTGTTATTTAATTCAGCAATTTCAGCCAAGGATAAATCCTCATTATAATAAAGCTCCATAATGTTACCTTGTTTTTCTGTTAATAATGGACCATAAAAATCCATTAATAAAGAAATTTCAACTCTATCTTCCATATAATCACCTTACCCACAAAAGAGATAATAACAGAATAATTTATGGGTGTCAAGTATTTTTACTTAACACCTGTAGAAATATTAAAATAAAGCTTCTGCAAAAGCTTCTGCATCAAATTCTTGTAAATCTTCTATACCTTCTCCAACTCCAATATACCTAACTGGAATATTTAAAGTTTGTTTAATTGATATTACAACTCCACCCTTTGCAGTACCGTCTAACTTTGTAAGTATTATTCCGTCGATAGGACATGCTTCCATAAATTGTTTTGCTTGTATAACAGCATTTTGTCCTGTTGTTCCATCCAATACTAATAAGGTTTCTTTTTTAGCTTCACTATATTCTCTATCAATTATTCTATTTATTTTGGATAATTCATTCATAAGATTCTTTTTATTGTGCAGTCTACCTGCAGTATCACAAATAAGTATATCTGCACTTCTTGATTTTGCAGCAGTTACAGCGTCAAATACTACAGCTGCAGGGTCTGACCCTTCACTTTGCTTAATTATATCAACACCAGCTCTTTGACTCCACACCTCTAGTTGGTCAATGGCAGCAGCTCTAAATGTATCTGCTGCTGCTAAAAGAACTTTTTTGCCTTCTGCTTTATTCTTAGCTGCAAGTTTTCCAATAGAAGTTGTTTTACCAACTCCATTAACACCAATAACTAAAAGAACCTTTTTGCCTTCTTGATCTTCCTCTTCTTCAGCTCCTTCCATCATCATCTCTTTAATAACAGATTTTAATGTTGGAATTACTAACTCTGTATCATTTATTTTTTCTTTTCTAATCTTCTCTCTTAGCTTTTCTATGATTTCCATAGTTGTATCCATACCAATATCAGAAGTTATTAAAATCTCTTCTAACTCTTCATATAAATCCTCATCAATTGTTACTGCTAACTTTAAAGCTTCGTTAATCTTATCAGTTAATCCATTTCTTGTTTTTGATAATCCATCCTTAAGTTTGTCAAATAATTTTCCAAACATACTTCTTCCTCCTAGTTCTATTTTGTTAAGTCTACTGATACAACCTTTGATATACCCTTTTCTTCCATTGTAACTCCATACATTACATCACTAGCTTCCATTGTACCTTTTCTGTGAGTAATAACTATAAACTGAGTTCCTTTGGAGAATTCTTTCAAGAATTCAGCATATCTATATACATTAGCATCATCAAGTGCTGCTTCAATTTCATCTAATATACAGAATGGAGTTGGCTTCATCTTTAATATTGCAAACAATAATGCAATGGCAGATAAAACTTTTTCTCCCCCTGACATAAGATTAATATTTTGAAGTTTCTTTCCTGGTGGCTCTACATTTATGTCTATATTGGCAGTTAATTCATCACCTTCTGCAAGAATAAGTTCTGCACTACCACCCTTAAATAATTCTTTAAAAGTTTCATTGAAGTTTTTATTTAACACCTTAAAGTTCTCTTTAAATAATTCCTTCATTTTAGTAGTCATTTCATATATTACAGATAAAAGTTCTTCTTTTGATTTTTGTAAATCTTCTTCTTGAGAAGACATAAACTCATACTTTTCTTTAACTTCATCATACTCTTCAATAGCAGCTAAATTAACAGTTCCAAGGGCTGTAATTTTTCTCTTATAACTATTGATACTTTCTTTTATATCATGGACACTCTCAATATCTACCGCTATTTCCTCTGCTTCAGCTAATGTAAGGTCCAACTCCTCATTTAACTTTGTATAATGATTATCTTTTTCCATTTCATATTTAGCTCTCTGCACTTCTTGCTTGTTTAATTCGCCTTCTTCTTTATTTATTATATCTAAGGTTTCGTTTATTAAACTATCTTTAATCTTAAAGTCTTCTTTTAATTTAGCTTTTTCTACTTCCTCTTCTTTAAAACTTTCCTCAAGTTCAACAAGTCTATTCTTCTCTATCTCAATTCTATCTAATCTTTCATGTATATTATTATTTAAGATTTGAATATTCTCTCTATTGTCTTTATTTTCATCTTCCATCAACTTAGCTTTTGAAATATTCTCATCTATTTCTTTTTCTTTCCTTGATATTTCACTTAACTTACCAGTTAATGCTTCATCTAAAGATGCCTTATTAACCTTAAGTTCCGTAATATATTCTCTTTCTTTATTAAGCTTCTCCCTAGCAACCTTTACTTCATCTTCTAGAGATATAGCTCTTTCTTTATTCCAACTATTTTGCTCTTCTATTTTTTCTAGCTCATTAGTTTTTTCCTTTAATTTATCATTTAATCTTTGTATATCTTCGTCATTTCTTTTAGACTCAAGCTTAGAAACCTCTAAACTATTTTTTAGCTTTTCAGATTCATTTTTTAAAGAAATTATTTCAGATTCATTCTTTGCAACTTCAACATTCTTAGCATGAATTTCATCTCTATCATTTAATATACTTTCATCTAAATCTGATACTTTCTTTTTAAAACTATTGTACTCATTTAAGGATTCTTGTAATTTTTGCTTTTTACTTTCTAATAACTCACCTATCTCTTCAATTTCTCTTTTTCTTCCAAGAATATTAGTGTGCTTACCCTGTATACTTCCCCCAGTTAAAGCTCCTCCTGGAGATATTAATTCTCCTGATAAAGTTACTATTCTATAGCTATTATTACTATTTCTTGATAGTTTTAAGGCTGAATCCATATCACTACATACAATAGTTCTTCCTAAAGCATTATTAATAGCTTTGGTATACTTTTCATCATATTTTATTATCTCTGATGCTATTCCTATAAATCCTTCCATTGAAGTAATTCTTGAATCCAATGACAGCTTGTTTCCTCTTATATTATCTAGAGGTAAGAATGTTGCTCTTCCTATATTATTCTTTTTCAAATAATTAATAAGATCTTTTGCTATCCTTTCATTCTCAGTAATTACATTGGATATACCAGCACCTAAAGCTATTTCTATAGCTGTTTCATAATCTTTTTCAACAGTAAAAACTTCTCCAAGAACTTTAGTCCCATCTGCTTTTGGTGTTAAGCCCTTCTCTATTCTTTCCATAAGAATTTTTACTGACCTATTATATCCTTCATAGTGCTTTTCTAAATTGGATAACATATTTTTATTTGCTTCAAGTTCGTTAATATTTTTATTAAGAAGTTTTATCTCATTATCCCTTTTGGTTATTTTAGAATTTAATATTCCTATTTCTTTCCTCTTCTCATATATAGAAGCTTCTAATTTTCCTATTTCATCTTTTATTGTCTCTACCTTATTTTTTAAACTTTCTAAAGTAGCAATATTTATCTTTATATTTCCTTCTAAAGACTGAATAGAAGATTTTAATGTTTGCTCCTTTTCAATCCTTAACTTAATTTCATTATTTATTAATGTAACAGAGTTTTTAATTTCAGAATTACCTCTTAATAACTCAAATTCATCCTCTTTTAACTTTTTAAGTTCTTCATCCATATTATTAATATTTTTTATGGACTCGCTATTCTTATTTTCCAATAAAGAGATTTCATCTTCCTTCTCTCTTTGTTCTTCCCTTTTTATTAAAAGTTCCTGTTCAACTCTGTCTTTTTCCTCTTTTATAATAGAAATTTTATTTTTATACTCATCTAAACTTAAAGTATTCTTCTCCATTATAGTTTCAAGGTTTTTAATACGCTCTCTAAATACATCTATATCATTTGAGATTTTAGATATACTTTCTTTTTTCTCATAATACTCAGCTTTTTCTTGTATTGTCTTATTTTCTATTTCTTCTATTTTACTCTCTATTTCTTTTAACTTTTCTTTTTCAGTTAGTAAAAGATTTTTCTTTTCATCTAATTTATTTCTCTTTTGTATTACAGCTTCACTGTACTCTTTTAATGTTTTTTCAATATTATTTATATAATGAACTAACAAAGACACTTCACTTACCCTTAAAGTATCATATAGTCCTCTATATTCAATAGCTTTTTCTCTCTCTATTCTTAATGGTTCAATTCTCTCTTCATATGTAGATATAATATCTCTAATTCTCACAAGGTTTTCATCTGTATTAGAAAGTTTCTTTTCAGCTTCTTCTTTTCTAGATTTATACTTTACAATACCAGCTGCTTCCTCTAATAAAGATCTTCTTTCTTCAGGTTTTCCACTAAGAATAGCTTCAATCTTACCTTGTCCTATTAATGAATATCCTTCTTTACCTATACCAGTATCCATAAATAGCTGAGTAATATCCTTTAATCTACACTTAGTTCCATTTAAAAGATATTCAGTCTCACCTGATCTAAATATTCTTCTTGAAACAGTAATTTCATTGTAATCAGAACTTAATGAACCATCTGTATTATCAAGAGTTAAAGATACTTGGGCTAATCCTACAGGTTTTCTATATTGAGTTCCTGCAAAGATTACATCCTCCATCTTGCCTCCTCTTAATGTCTTAACACTTTGTTCACCCAGAACCCATCTAACTGAGTCAGAAATATTACTCTTCCCACTTCCATTTGGTCCAACTACAGCAGTTACACCTTTTTTAAACCTTAATTCTGTTTTGTCTGCAAAGGATTTAAATCCTCTTATTTCTAGCGACTTTAAAAACAATACGCCCACTCCTTACTAGTGAAATATAGCTGGAATTAATCCCATTATAAAAATAATCACCATAAATGTTGCTAATATATATTTCAATTTATCTCTTGTCTTCTTTTTCATAAAAACACTTCCTATCTTCTTTATAAGTTTATCTTAACCTTGTACAAAATTCAATATTTCTTAACTCTTAAGAACAAAATAACCTGAATTATAACGCTTCTTATAATTCAGGCTACATCTCCATTTATTTAAAAATAATCTGTCCTCTTTCTAAGGCGTCATCTCTTTGAACATCTATTACGAATCCATCAGATAATAACTCTTTAAAATACTTTTTCTTATTTGCATATAACTTACTTAAATCCCTACTATTTAAACAGATTATTCCCTTTTTACTTTCCTTAAAGGCTTCACGTATTCTATCACTAATAAGACTACCTTCAACTAGCTCTCTAAAGGCTGGGTGGAATGGACCGTCTACAATATCTTTTCCTTCAGTAATAGTATCTGTAGGCTGAAGTCCTATTCTTATAACTTGAACACCAGCTTCCAAATACATTTTATATAACTTTTTACATATAGAAACCGCTTCATCTAGTGTATAAGGAATATACTCCCCCCTATTATACATAACTGCCATTGGAGTATCCTTAATAACAAGAGAAGGATATATTCTACAAACGTCAGGCTTCATACTAATAGACCTTTCAACTGTTTCTATATCTTTTTCAAAACTATCCCTAGGTAATCCAGGCATAATTTGATGCCCTAGTGTAAAGCCATACTTTTTTATAAGTTTTGATGCATCTTCAACCTGTTTAATTGTATGCCCTCGTCCTGCACCTATTAAAACATCCCCAACTAATGATTGCACTCCTAATTCAATTATATCTACGCTATACTCTTGTAAATAACTTAGTATATAATCATTAATATAGTCTGGCCTAGTTGACATTCTTATCTTATCTACAAGACCTTTATCTTTATATTCTTTTGCAACAGAAAGTAACTCTCTTTGTTTTTCTTCTCTTATTCCTGTGAATGTTCCTCCAAAGAATGAAATTTCTATAGTTGCATCTTTATTATCAATTGTTTGTAAATACTCTTCAACAGTATCGTATACCGTTTGGGCTGTAACACTTTCTTTTGATCCTGTTATTCTATCTTGGTTACAGAATACGCACTTATGTGGACAACCTTCTTGTGGCACAAACAACGGTATAATATAATAATTTTTACTCATCAATGACCTCCAGTTTAACTAGTGCTTCTTTTGCTGCATTTTGTTCTGCTTCTTTCTTGCTATATCCTTCCCCACTACCCAATAATTTACCTTCTACATATAAGTTAACAAAAAACTTTCTTCTATGTGGTGGCCCCTCATGTTTATAAAGTTCATAATTTATATCAATATCTCCATCCTTCTGTAAGTATTCTTGTAACTTAGTTTTAAAATCTAAAATTATCTTATTATCTATAGCTTTTTTAATAATATCATTAAAATTAGTTAATATAAATTCCTTAGCAACTTCTAATCCTTTATCAAGGTAAATAGCTGCAATAATAGCTTCTACTGCATCGGCTTGTATAGATATTCTATCTCTACCACCAGTTAACTCTTCACCCTTGCTCATCATTATAAAATCAGATATTCCTAGCTTTCTTGCTACATTATATAAGGAGTTTTCACAAACAATTAAACTACGTAACCTTGTTAGCTCTCCTTCTAATTTGTTTTTATAATTTGAAAACAAATACTCTGTAATTGTTAACTGCAAAACAGAATCGCCTAAAAACTCTAGTCTTTCATTATATTGAGATTCCTTAAACTGTTTTGCATATGAGCTATGAGTAAAAGCTGTTTGTATTATTCTTTTATTATTAAAATTTATCTTCAAGTTTTTTTCTACATTACTTAAATTAAAGTTATTCATATATACCCCTCTTCTAAGTTTATTCTTCAATCTTTAGCTTACTAATAAATTCAAGAATAAACTAAAATACAAAATCCCGCGAAAGATGCGGGATTACATTATTCTTCGTGATGAGTTTTTACATAATTCACAACATCTCCAACTGTTTTAAAGTTTTCAACGTCTTCATCTGGAATTTCCATTTCTAGTTCATCTTCTAAAGCCATAATAAGTTCAACAATATCTAATGAATCCGCATTTAAATCGTCTATAAATGATGAATCTAAAGTTATTTCTTCAGCATCAATGCTTAATTTATCAGCAATAATTTCTTGTATTTTTTCAAACATTATATTCACCTCCTAAGTCCTTTCATTTAGATGATAGTATATATATTTTTATTCGTCAATATAACTTATAAATAAAATCTAATATTATTTTTCTTTGTGAAATTCTTTTTTCATTGTATCAAGAATTCCTCTTTCATTAAATAATATCGTTTGTCTTATGGCATTTTTAAATGCCTTCCCATCAGAACTTCCGTGTGCTTTTATACATATGTTATTAACGCCTAAAAATGGTGCACCACCAACTTCTTTATAATCAAACTTAACCATTAACTTTTTAAATACAGGTTTTAATAATGCTGCTCCTAACTTAGGTATTAAAGGTGCTGAATAAATTTCGTCTTTAATCATTTTTAAAAGAGTGGAAGCAGATCCTTCATACATCTTTAAAACTGTATTTCCAACGAACCCATCAGTGACTAATACATTAACATCTCCTGTAGGAATATCCCTTGGTTCAACATTTCCCACAAAATTAAAGTCTTCTTCCTTTAACAACTGATACGCTGCTTTTGTAAGCTCATTTCCTTTTTCTTCTTCCGCTCCAATATTTACAAGACCAATGCTGGCATTATTAGTATCGAACATAGCTTCATAATAAATTCTGCCCATCTTTGCAAATTGAGCTAGATATTGAGGCTTACAATCCACGTTTGCTCCTACGTCAACAACCATAAAGTTACCATTTCTACCTGGCATTATAGGTGCAAGTGCTGGTCTTTCAACCCCTTTAATTCTTCCTATTATAAATGTACATCCTGCTAAAAAAGCTCCTGTGCTTCCACCAGAAATAATGGCATCACATTCTCCTTCTTTAACTAAATGTAGGGCCTTTACAATACTAGAATCTTTTTTCTTTCTAACTGCCATTACAGGATGTTCATTAGTAGTGATTACTTCAGTAGCATCAATTATTTTTACTCTATCCTTTGGATAATCATACTTTTTAAGTTCTTCTGCTATGATATTTTCAGGCCCAGTTATATACATCTCTACGCCTTCAAATTCCTTTAGTGCTTGAACAACACCTTCCACAACAGCTTGCGGTGCATGATCTCCCCCCATACCGTCTATAGCTATCTTCATATTATTATCTCCTTTTTTTATCTGAATATAAAGAAAAGAAAGTCTAATGACTTTCTTTATTCTTCAGTAACTACTACTTCTTTACCCTTATAGTAACCACAGTTCTTACATACTCTGTGAGCAAGTTTCATTTCGTGACATTGTGGACACTCTACGATCCCTGGTAAGCTTGCCTTAAAAGTTTGAGCTCTTCTTGAATCTCTCTTTGCTCTATATGTCTTTCTAGCTGGATTTCCCATTGTTACACCTCCTTATTATCTAACAACGCCTTTAAGCCTGCCAATCTAAGATCTACATCTTCATTGTTACAGTTGCATGCTTCTTTATTAAGATTAGCACCACAACTTTGGCATAGGCCTTTGCAATTTGTGCTGCAAAGTCTCTTAATAGGTAAGGTTGATATTATTGAATTTTCAACAATTTCTGTGATATCTAATGCATCACTTTTTACAAAAACAACATTTTCATCTTCACAATGTTCGCTGTCATTTGTAAACCTTTCTTCTATATCAATATCTATTGGATAGATAAAGGTATCTAGGCATCTAGAACATTTTAATTCTAAATCTACTTTAACATGAGCTTTAATCGTTATTATATTATTATCAGATGTTACTTCACCCTTAACATCTACTTCGCTTAAAGGTTTAATATAATCCCCTTCAAAGTAGAATGGTTCAGCTTCCACCTTATAAGTAATATCTTTTTTTCTTTCTTTTCTAGAAATAAGATCTAAAAACTGTATCTCCATAAAAACGACTCTTTTTGAGCCTTTTCACTCCTTAGCTAAAATATTTACTGAATAAACACAATTTATTATATAAACTGCATGATTAAAAGTCAATGGATTAATTTAACAATTCTACTGTTTCTTTTGCTATCATTAATTCTTCATTAGTTGGAACAACATAAATTTTTACTTTTGATGCATCTTTAGACACTTCTTTAAGCTCTCCACGAACTTTATTCTTATCCTTATCTATTTCAACACCAAGGAATTCAAGTCCTTCAACACATCCTTCTCTTGTTTCAATAGCATTTTCTCCTACACCAGCTGTAAATACTATTACATCTACTCCTCCCATTGCTGCTGTATAAGCACCAATTTGACATCTAACCTTATAATGATATAAATCTAAAGCTAACTTAGCTCTCTCATTGTTTTCTTCATAAGCTGCTGATCTTATATCTCTAAAATCAGAACTTACTCCTGATACCCCTAATATTCCTGACTTTTTATTTAAAATATCATTAACTTCTTCTACAGAATATCCTAACTCTTGTATTAGATAAATAACAACTGCTGGGTCTATACTTCCTGATCTAGTCCCCATAACAATTCCATCTAATGGAGTAAATCCCATAGTAGTATCTATAGCTTTTCCATTCTTAACTGCTGTTAAACTTCCTCCATTACCTAGATGGCATGTTATTATTTTTAAATCTTTTATATCCTTACCCATAGCTTCTGCTACTTTATTAGATACATATTTGTGACTTGTTCCATGGAATCCGTATTTTCTTATCCCATGTTTTTCGTACATTTCATATGGTAAAGCATACATATACGCTTCTTTTGGCATTGTACCATGGAAAGCTGTATCAAAAACAACAGCCATAGGTGTATTAGCCATAAGCTTCTTACAAGCTTCTATTCCGATTATGTTAGGTCTATTATGAAGAGGTGCAAGTTTTACACATTCCTCTAAATAATTCATAACTTCATCATTAACAAGTACTGATTGTGAGTACTTTTCTCCACCATGAACAACTCTATGACCTACTGCATCAATTTCGCTCATATCCTTAATTATTCCATGCTCTTCATCTATTAAAGCATCTAATACATGCTTTATAGCATCCTCATGATTAACCATTTTTTCCTCAACCACGTATTTTTCTTTACCATTTATCTTTTGAGTTAAAATTGAACCATTAATTCCTATTCTTTCTACTAACCCTTGTGCAAGCACCTCTTCATTTTCCATATTTATTAACTGATATTTTAATGATGAGCTACCACAATTGATAACAAGTACCTTCATTATTAGAGACACTCCTTTTTAGCTTTATTATTTACTACTTTGAGCTTGAACAGCTGTAATTGCAACAACCTTTACTATGTCTTCTGAACTACATCCTCTTGATAAGTCATTAATTGGCTTAGCAAAACCTTGACATATTGGCCCAATTGCTTCTGCCTTAGCAAATCTTTGTACTAATTTATATCCTATATTTCCTGCTTGTAAATCTGGGAATACTAATACATTTGCTTTTCCTGCAACCTTGCTATTAGGAGCTTTTTGGCTAGCCACTGACTCAACTATTGCTGCATCTAATTGCATTTCTCCATCTATTAATAAATCTGGTCTTAATTCTTTTGCTTTTTCTGTAGCAGTTCTAACCTTTGATACTAACTCATGGTCAGCACTTCCCATAGTTGAGAATGAAAGCATTGCAACTCTAGGTTCAACCTTACATAAGTTTTTAGCTGTTTCTGCAGTAGCAATTGCTATAGCAGCTAATTGATCTTCATTAGGATTTGGGTTAACTGCACAGTCAGAGAATAGAAGCATTCCTTCTTCTCCGTATACAGAATCCGGTACCATCATTATAAAGAAACTAGATACAACCGAAACTCCTGGAGCTGTCTTTATTATTTGTAGACCTGGTCTTAAAAGATCACCTGTTGTGTGAACAGCACCTGATACCATACCATCTGCGTCACCAAGCTTTACCATCATTGTCCCAAAATATAACGGGTCTCTAACTATTTTCTCAGCTTTACTCATAGTCATGCCCTTATTCTTTCTTAATTCATAGAATGCTTCTATATACTTACTTAAGTTTTCTGATGTTTCAGGATCTATAATTTCTACCCCTGTTAAATCAGCATTTAAAGCAGTAGCCTTGTTTAATATTTCTTCTCTATTTCCTACTAGAATAGGATGTGCATATCCTTGCTTATATATTTCTTCCGTAGCTACTATTGTTCTTTCTTCGTTTCCTTCTGGAAGTACAATTCTTTTTTTATCTGCTTTTGCTACTTCCAATATTTTATTCATCAGTTTCATGTTCATTTCTCCTTTCAAAGACACGTTGTCTCTTCATCTTATACTATACTCCTACACCGTACACTATTTCAACCTTAAAATCCCCTATTTGCCAAAGTCTTTAGATTAAAAATTATCTTAATTATCAGAAAAATTCCCTCTATTTTATGTTGTGACCTAAATGGATATATTTTATGTTATAATATCTCTATATTTTCCGTATAGGAGGAAAGCTATGAATATAACTGGCTTAATAACTGAATATAATCCATTTCATCTTGGTCATCTTTATCATCTACAAAAAGCAAAGATAGATACAAATTGTGATGGTGTAATATGTATAATGAGTGGTAACTTCATGCAAAGAGGAATCCCAGCTATAATTGATAAGTGGGAAAGAGCTAATATAGCAGTAGCTAATGGCGTTGATTTAGTAATAGAACTACCTTTAGTATATTCTATATCTTCAGCTGAAGGCTTTGCTCATGGAGCATGTAGCATACTAAACTCCACAGGAGTAGTAAACTCTATTTACTTTGGAAGTGAGTCTGGTAATATTGAAGAACTGAAAAGAATCTCCCAGGTATTAATAACAGAGCCTGAGGACTTCAAACTAAATCTAAAGCTTCAACTTGATAAAGGTGTGCCATTTCATACAGCAAGAAAAATTGCTTTGAAGAATTCTCTTCATGATATTTGTTGCGAAGAAATTATAGGTAGTTCTAATAACATTCTTGCTATTGAATATATAAAGTCTTTATCAAAATTAAATAGTTCCATTGTCCCATATACATTAAAAAGACAAGGAGCAAATTATAATGATTCAGAACTTAACAATATTTTTTCTTCTGCCACTTCAATTAGAAATGCTTTAAAGAACAGTGGTAATTTAAAAGAAATTGAAACTACTGTTTCCAAAGAAACTTTCTCATATTTAAAAAAATTGAAAGAAGAAAAATATAATTTTGTTTTTAACGATGATATCTTTCAATATGTAAAATATAAGATTTTAACTTCAGGAGAAACTCTCAATAAAGTTTATGATGTAAAAGAAGGTTTAGATAATAAGATAGTAAAAGAAATAACTAACTCTAAAAGTATAGATGAGTTAATTTTAAATATTAAGAGCAAACGATATACATACACAAGGATAAACAGAATTCTAACATCATTCTTTTTAGGATTGGAAAAGTATGATATTGATAAACTTGTTCATGAAACACCGAATTATATTAGACCCCTTGCTTTTAATGAAACTGGAAGTAAAATACTTAAAGAAATAAAAAAGAAAGGTAATATAGAAATATTAACAAAGTTGCCTAAAAAGCTTAATGATGAATACTTAGAAATTGATTTACTAGGAACTAAAGCTTATTCTATCCTTAATTCTTCTGTTTCACCTTATGATGATTATTTAAAAAGTCCAACATTTTTTAGTAAAAAATAATATTGTAAAGCCATAGGAAATATAAATACTATATAGATTGGAGTGATTTCATGTTAAGTATTATTTTCTTATGGCTTTTAATTATTCTATTAATTCAAATTTTATTTAAATTAATAGATATAAAAAAGAACTATATTATATCTTTTTTAATAAGCATACTTATAATTTTATTTTTTGTTAATTTAAAAGTATCTATGGCATCTGCAATTGAAGGGTGCAAGCTATGGTTTAAAGCAATGGTTCCTACATTATTTCCTTTTTTAGTAATCTGTAACTTGTTAATATCTTATGATGGTATTTCCTTATATTCAAAAATATTAGGGCCTTTTTTATGTAAACCCCTAGGTTTGTCAAAAGTATGCTCTTTCCCATTAGCTGCTAGTTTTTTATGTGGATACCCTCTAGGAGCAAAGTATTGTACTGATATTTATGATTTAGGTTATATAAACAAAAAAGAATATTGCAGACTACTTAATATAGCTTCTAACTGCGGTCCTTTATTTATTGTAGGTTCAGTTTGTACTGCAATGCTAGGAAATGCAACATTGGGGTACTTACTATTAATAGCAAATTATTTTTCTTTAATTCTTATAGGACTATTTACAAGAAAGAATAAAGAAATATCCAATAATAATTCATCTAACTTATCAAGTCCAAAAATTAATTTTGGTCAAGCCTTTAAGAACGCAATAGATAATGCAATTTCTACTACCATACAAGTTGGTGGATTTATAGTCATCTTTTCAGTAATTATCGGCATAATAAAAAATAATGCTAATATAAGCATTATTTTTAATAATTTAGAATCATTTTTAAGTTTACCTAAAGACTCTATATATGCACTTTTTCTTGGCAGTATTGAAATTACTAACGGTTGTAATATAATAGCCAATTCTACATTAACAATACCATTAAAACTAAGTATAATAAGCTTCTTATGTTCTTTTTCCGGGCTATCAATAATAGCTCAAGTAAGTTCTTTTATTAGCAAGCATAATGTACCTATGTTTAGATATACTTTACTTAAGCTAGTCCAAGGAATCTTAAGCTTTATAATAACCTTTATAGTTGCAAAGTTATTTGTAGGCAGTATAGCAACATCCACTATAGTAGCCCCTACAACTCCTTATATAACGTCATTTATGTATTTTATACCTTTTGTAATAATTTTAGGTATATATGCAATAGGGAAAACTTTCAAAAAATTACTTCTTCATATCTCGTAGTTCTTTAATATTATCTTTAATGGTAGAGCTTATACCAGTGAAGTTCTTATCTAGGTCACTAGCAACTTCTTCAAAGCTTACTTGTAAGGCCTTTATAAGCTCTGCCTTCTTTACTTCTAATTCTCTATCAAGATCTGTTAATATTTCATCAGAATAGTCTCTTGATCCTAACCTTATGGCTTTTGCATCTCTTTGAGCAGCTGACACTATTTCCTGTGCTCTAATTTTAGCTTCTTTTACAACATCATGATTTTCAACATTTTGTCTCATCATTTCCATTGTTTCTTTCTTTACTGAATCATACTCTTTTTTAGCTTCTGATAAAATTCTTTCTCTTTCGTTCATAACCCATTGTGCCTTTTTAAATTGATCTGGTAGATAGTTTATTACTTGGTCTATTACATCAAGTACTTCTTTCCTATCAACCATTGTTTTCCCACTTATAGGTACCTTCGGAGAATTCTCAATTAAATCTTGAAGATATTCTAATAATTCTACGATATTAACATCTACGTTCTTATCCACAATACCACCCAACCTATTCCTTTATTTTTTTTATAATATCTGGAATTATATCACTAGGAACTAATCCTTCTACACATCCACCAAATTTAGCAACTTGTTTAACAGCAGACGAACTTAAATATGAATATTGAGCAGAAGTCATCATAAATAAAGTTTCCACTTCTGGATCTAACTTATTGTTCATTAATGCCATTTGAAACTCATATTCAAAATCTGAAAAAGCCCTTAACCCCTTTAAAATTACATTTGCATCATACTTTTTCATAAAATCTATCAATAAGCCATGAAAACTTACCACTTCAACATTAGGTAAATCTTTTGTTACTCTTTTTATTAACTCAACTCTCTCATCTATATTAAATAATCCCTTTTTATCTACATTAACCAGTACCCCAACAATAAGCTTATCAAAGGTCTTTGATCCTCTTGTTATAATATCTAAATGTCCATTTGTTATTGGGTCAAAGCTTCCTGGATAAACAGCTATCTTCATTTTCTTCCCCCTAATATTTATAGAAACATACTGTAGTGTTTCCATATTTCTTACTTCTATTAAGCTTTATATCTTTATAACCTTCGTATATCTCTTCTACAGAATCTATCTTTGTAACTATTATTCCATCCTCTACTAACATATCATTTTCTTCTATTAATTTAATAGCTTCTGGAATCATTTCCCTACAATATGGAGGATCTATAAATATTAAATCAAATTTCTTACCCTTCTTCGCTAATAATCTTAACGCATCATAAGAATCCATATTCATAGGATTACAAAATTCCTCAAATTTTAGATTTTTAACATTTTCCTTTAACAAAGGAAACGTTGTGGAACTCTTATCTACCAGGTATACTTCCTTAGCCCCCCTGCTTGCAGCTTCTAAACCTAAGCTACCAGTCCCTGCAAAAACATCTACAACTACAGCATTAGGAATGTATCCTTGAATCATGCTAAACATTGCCTCTTTAACTCTATCTAAAGTTGGTCTTGTTTCTAAGGTTGCTGGAGGAATTAACTTACGTCCTTTTGCTTTTCCTGCTATAATTCTCACTTCTTTTCTCCTCCTCGAAGTTTTATCACTAACATTTTATCATATTAGATAAATATATACAATTTATTAGTTAAAACATATATATTTGCTACTTTTTTCTAACCCTTGCTTAACTTCATATACTAATCGTTTATTATTCAAATCCTCAGACTCTAGCATTTTATTAGCTTCTCCCCTTGCACATTTTAAAATATTAATATCTTCATATATATCTGCTAATACTAGTCCTTCATCTCCACTTTGTCTCATACCAAATACTTCACCAGTACCTCTAAGCTTCATATCTTGCTCTGAAATGAAGAATCCATCTGTAGACTCTGTCATTATACTCATTCTTTTCTTAGTTACATTGCTCTTTGCATTAGCTATTAAAACACAATAAGATTCATATTGTCCTCTTCCCACTCTTCCTCTTAGTTGATGAAGCTGAGCTAATCCAAATCTTTCTGCATTTTCAATAATCATAACTGACGCATTAGGCACATTTACCCCTACTTCTATAACTGTAGTTGAAATTAAAACCTTAGTTTTATTTTCTTTAAATCTAGTTATTATCTCATCTTTTTCAGAAGGTTTCATTTTACCATGTAGAATTTCAACCTGAATATCATTAAATATTCCTTCCTTAAGTTTCTTATATATACTTTCTACAGAGTTTAACTTTTCCTTTTCATCCTCTTCTATTAATGGGCAAACAATATAAACTTGCCTTCCCTTTTTAATTTCTCCAAGAGCTAATTCATATGCACTATTTCTTGATGATTCATTAAAAAATCTTGTATCAATTTTCTTTCTTCCTGGAGGAAGTTCATCTATTGCAGAAACATCTAAATCCGAGTATAGATATAGTGCTAGAGTTCTTGGAATAGGTGTGGCAGTCATTACTAATACATCTGCCCTTGCTCCCTTATTTATAAGCTTGCTTCTTTGTTCTACTCCAAATCTATGTTGTTCATCAGTTATAACAAGGCCAAGCTTATTAAAATTAACATCTTCCTGTATTAATGCGTGGGTTCCTATTACAACTAAAGGAGCACTATCTGCAATTCTCTCCTTTATTCTTTTCTTTTCCTTTGCAGAAGTACTACCCGTAAGTAGCTCAATTTCCACCCCAAATTGTGATAATAACTTTTTAGCTTCTTCATAATGCTGATTTGCTAAAATTTCAGTAGGAACCATAAAAGCTGATTTATATCCATTTGTATATGCATTATATATTGCTATTAATGCTACTACAGTCTTACCACTTCCTACGTCTCCTTGAACTAATCTATTCATAGGATAAGTACTTTTTTGATCTCTTAATATTTCTCTTACAACCCTCGCTTGTGCTCCAGTCAATTGGTACGGAAGTGCTTCCCTAAGTTCTCCCATTCTTTCATTGTTCCAAGGAATGCTAATACCTTTATTATTTTGTTTGATTTTTCTTTTTAATAAAAGTAACTTCATTGAATAAGTAAATAACTCTTGGAACTTTAGTCTTGTTATTGCCTTATCTAACATTTCCTTATCTTTAGGAAAATGAATTTCTCTTATAGCTTTATCTAAGGAAATCATTCCATACTTTTCACACATTTCTATTGGTAAGTTTTCTGTTATCTTTATTGAGTCCAGAACTAAACTAATAAGCTTTGTTATAAGTTTATCTGTTAAATCTCCCTTTAGTGGATATTTAGGTATTATTTCACTCTTTAGAGCATCTTCGCACCCTACTAATGGATTAACTATCTCTAAAGTCTTTCCAACCCTTTTAAACTTACCTATCAAATTATATGTAACACCAATTCTATAATTATTCTTTATGTAGGGTTGATTAAACCACTTACCCTCTACCTTATGCCCATTATAATCGAATTCTATTGTTGTTATAGTTTTTCCTGTTCTAGTTCTAACATCTCTTTTAAAGGCAACTACTTTGCAACTTAGTATTTGCTTTTCCTCACCATCAATCTCTTCAAAAGGTATGTTTCCATTAACAAATTCATAATCTCTTGGAAAATATAACAATAAATCAAGAATATTAAATATAGATACTTTATTAAGTTTTTCTAATACCTTAGGTCCTACTCCTTTTAACGTAGATACTGAACTATATATATCCATTCTTTTTACTCCTTATATAACAAAAAGCACCCAAGGTGCTTTTTGAAAGAAATTTATTCTACTGATATAAAGAAATAATAAAGTGGTTGATCTCCCTTATAACATTGAACATCACACTCATCATACTTTTCTTCTAGTTTAGAAATAAAATCATTTACTTCATCTTCATTTATATCTTCACCATAGAAAACAGTTATAAGTTCACTATCTTCATCAACCATGTTTTCGATAACTTTTTCAGCTACTTCATAAGTATCTGCTCCAACTTCCTTAATCTTACCTTCGATTAATCCAAGTTTGTTACCTGCTTCTACCTTTTGGTTGCTTCCTTCTAATTCAGTATCTCTTACAGCGTAAGTTACTGAACCAGTTTTAACAGACTTCATTAATTCCTTTAATTCTTCTTCATTTTCATCAACTTCTGCTTCTTGGTTAAACATAGTTACACAAGTAATACCTTGTGGTATTGAAGTTGTTGGAATTACTCTAACATCCTTCTCTGATATTTCTGAAGCTTGGTTTGCTGCCATAACAATATTCTTATTGTTTGGTAATATAAAAATATGTTCAGCATTTAGTTTGTTTACACATTCTAGTATATCTTGAGTTGATGGATTCATAGTCTGACCACCTTCAATTACGTAGTCAACTCCTAAATCCTTAAAGATATTTGATATACCTTCTCCCATAGCTACAGTAACAAATGCATATTTTTTAGCTTCTGCAGCTACTTCTTCATGTGCTTCTACTTCAGCATTAGCATATTCTTCTTCACTCATAAGAAGTTCTCTGTGTTCTTCTCTCATATTATCTATCTTAATCTTAGATAATTCTCCTAATTTTACTGCCTTTGCTAATACATCTCCAGGATCATTTGTATGGATATGAACCTTAATTACATCATCATAACCAACAACTATCATTGAGTCCCCTAGTGGTTCAATTTCATCTTGGAATGCTTTTGCATTGCTTGCATCACCTAAAATTATAAATTCTGTACAATATCCAAATTTAATGTCAGCTTCTGCAGTAGATTTTGCACCAACTGCTCCACCTTCGCTTACCTTTATATCCTTAACTTCAGCTTGAATTCCTTCTTTTAATGCAGCTGTCATACCTGAAAGGATTATGTATAATCCCATTCCTCCTGAGTCAACTACCTTAGCTTTCTTTAAAGCTGGTAATAAATCTGGTGTCTTATCAAGCATAATTTTTGCAGCTTTTGTAGCTTCATCCATTAAATCTGCAACATCTGTCGCTTCAATTTCAATAGCTGCTTCTGCTGTTGCTCTTATTACTGATAGGATAGTACCTTCTGTTGGTCTCATTACAGCCTTATATGCTGAATTTGATCCTTCTTTTAACGCCACAGCAATTTGAGCAGCATCTGCCTCTTCTAATCCTTCTAATCCCTTTGATATACCTCTTAATATTTGAGAAAGGATAACTCCAGAGTTACCTCTTGCTCCCATTAAAGCACCTTTAGCTAGCTTTTTAGAAACTTCTCCAATTGAAGTTGAGTTTATATTTTCAATTTCTTTAACTGCTGCCTTGAATGTCATAGACATATTAGTTCCTGTATCTCCATCTGGAACAGGGAAAACATTTAAAGAATTTACAAAATCGCTTTCCTCAGCCAATCTATTACTAGCATTCACGACCATGTTATAAAAATCACGGCCATTTATTGATTTATATTCCATCAGATTACCTCCTAGACTCTTACCGCTTGAACATTAACTGTTATAGAAGAAACCTTTAATCCTGTAAAGTTTTCTACATTGTAACGTACCTTTTGTACTATATTGTTTGCAATAACGGAAATCTTAGTTCCGTATTCCACCATAACAAATAATTCTATATTTAACTTCTCATCTTCTGTAAGAGTTAACTTTACTCCCTTGCTTAAATTTTCAACTCTCATTAGTTCCCAAAAACCTTCAGTAGCGTTCTTAGATACCATTCCAACAACACCATAGCATTCCATAGTTGATAAACCAACTATTTTTGCTAAAACCTCATCAGAGTAATGTATATATCCATTTTCTTTAGAAAATCCAACCATTACAATTCCTCCTCATACTATCCTTAACTTCTATTTTATCTTAGAAATATATTTTATTCAAGAATTATCTACCACAATAGCTATCTCACCTCAATTTATTTTATATTTTACTTGCAAATATTATACTACATGTGGTAAAATCGTATTTGTCCTATTGAAGAGAACTTTATCTTCACTATATAAGGAGGTGTTTTCAAGTGGCAAGAAGATGCGAAGTATGTAATAAAGGTGTTGTTTCTGGAGTACAGTACAGCCATTCACATCGTCAATCAAAGAGAACTTGGGCTCCTAACATAAAGAGAGTAAAGGCTTTAGTTAACGGAACACCAAAGACAGTTCACGTATGTACAAGATGCCTTAGATCTGGTAAGGTTCAAAGAGCAATATAAGTTCAAATAGAAAAATGCAATGCTTAAGCAATGCATTTTTTTATGCTTTAAAAAGCCGGAAGTTTATAACTTCCGGCTTTTTCTATTTTTTATTCATTTTAAAGTTATGTATTATTTTTTTCTTCTAAAGAACCTTATAAAACTCGAAATGAATCTTGGTAATTTTATAGCTACTATCTTCATAAAATCCTCCCATTTAAATTATTAAAAAACCACCAAATTTTCTCTTTACTCTATTGTATGAACAAAAAGTCAATTTGGTGATTACTTTTTTAATCTTTAGGAAAATTTACTAAAATTAATCCACTTTCAAATGTAATTCTTATATCTTCATCCAAGAACTCATTACATATAGCTCTAGGCTCCAACAATTTCATATCATAGTCCTTTAATTTATACTTTCCACCTATTATATTAAGTTTTTTAACCTCATCACTTAAAGCATGAAAGCTAATTGTTTCTCCATAACTTCCTTTAAAAGTTGCTTCTTTGTTTACAACAAACATTCTATTATTATCATCAATAATTTCTAAATGAACATTATCAATTATCGAATTCCTAAAAAGTCCTAAGTTGCCAAGCATATGATCAACTCTTGTGCCTGTTGCTCCAAACAAAAGGATTTTATCTGCCCCATTTTCAATAGCTGTAATATACCCCAAATGAGTGTCAGAATAATCTTTTTCTGAATTATAAGTTAATATATGAGTATTTTTACTATTTAATACCTCATATACATCCTTATTTATAGAATCAAAGTCACCTAAGGCTAAGTCTATATGAATATCATATTCAACTAATGCATTGCATCCTTTATCTACTCCAATTATAAAATCACCTTTTTGGATATAGCTCTTTAGTAACTTTTCTGATGGAGGTGTTCCACCACTTACAATAATTGCTCTCATTAAACACTTTCCTTTAATAATTTAATGTTTTCTTCAATCTTATTGTCCTTAAATACTGCTGATCCTGCAACAACAACAGTAGCTCCAGCTTCAACAATTTCTTTTATGTTATTAGCTCCCACACCACCATCAACTTGTATCATTAAATCATTGTTATATTTTTTCTTAAATTCATTTACTTCTCTTATCTTTTCAAGAGAATAATCAATAAACTTTTGACCTCCAAAGCCTGGATTTACAGACATAATTAGAACCATATCTAATTGAGGTATTAAATCCTTTATAAGGCATACAGGTGTACCTGGATTTAATGCTAGTCCTACTTTTACTCCTTTAGATTTCACATATTGTATTGCTCTATCTATATGTACCTCTGATTCATAGTGAATTGTAATTAAATCTGAACCTGCTTCTACAAAGTCATCTATAAATCTAGTTGGGTTTTCAACCATTAAATGAACATCAAAAACCTTATCACTCTTATCTCTTAGAGCTTTAACAACAGGAGCACCTATTGTTATATTAGGAACAAATGCTCCATCCATTACATCTATATGTATCCAGTCAGCACCTGCTTCAGATACCCTCTTAACATCCTCTCCTAGTTTTGCAAAATCTGCTGATAATATTGACGGTGATATTTTTACCATCTATATTTCCTCCCCTCAAGTATTTCTTCTAATGTTCTTATATAAAATTCATATCTATGTTTATTAATTTTACCTTCTTCAACAGCTTCCTTTATTGCACATCCTGGTTCTTTATGATGTAAACATCCCCTAAACTTACATTCATTATTAAGCTCTTCAAACTCAGGGAAACAATATTTTAAATCATCTTTATCAATAAAAGTTACATCTAATGTAGAGAATCCTGGTGTATCTACAATATATCCACCTGACACATCTATAATTTCACTATGTCTTGTAGTATGTCTACCTCTACCTATTTTTTCACTAACAATACCTGTTTCCATGTGCTCTCTATCACTTAAGGTATTTATTAATGTAGATTTTCCCGCACCCGATGGACCACACAAAACAGTTATATTGTCCTTCATTCTTTCTTTAAGTAACTCTATACCTTCACCTTTTTTTGCATTTATATAAAGCACTTCATATCCAATATCATTAATTTTCTTCTTTACTTCTTCTCTTTCTTCATCTGTTACTAAATCTATTTTATTTAAACATACTATTGCTTCAATATTATTACTTTCGCATAGTACTAAAAATCTATTTAATAAGTCAAAATTTAAATCTGGATTTTTTATAGCAAATACAACAAAAGCTAATGTTACATTTGCAACTGTAGGTCTAATAAGTTCTGATTTTCTTTCATGAATATCTTCTATTACACCTTTGCCATTCTCAATTTTTATTGTAACATCATCTCCAACCATAGGTTTCATATCCTTATGACGGAATTTTCCTCTTGCTTTACACTCTATTATTCCTTCAGATGTTTTTATATAATAAAAGCCACCTATACCTTTAATTATTTTTCCTTCCATATTTCCTCCATGATTGTATTTCTATTATATATAATAACCAGATTTAATCTATAATTGCAATTAAAATATAAAAAGAATGTATCATTTTATTATGATACATTCTTTTTCACCTATTCTTTCGGTTCTGTACTTGTTTTAAGAATTATCTTGTCACTCTTCTTAACTTTTGAAGTAGGATCCCATGATGTTACTTTCTCATTAGGGTCTCCTTGAATTTCTACATTCTTATATCCTGCATTCATTAATGCGCTCTTAGCATCTGCTCCAGTCATATCTGTTAATTTAACACCTTGTAAAATGTTATTTACATATACCTCTTCTTCTTTTGGTTCCTCATATCTTCCAACTGTTAGAGTAATCTTTGTTCCTTCTTCTACCCTTACACCAACTTGATGAGATGCTTCTAATACAACACCATCTTCTTCCTTGTTGTGAGTAACAATATACTTAGGATCTTCGTTATCCAAGTTTACTTCAGCTAGTTTTCTTATTGCTTTATCAAGCTTTAATCCTTTAACTTGTGGCATTGTTGCATATTTAGTTTCTTTTCCTTTACTAACCACTATAGTTATAGCAGTATCTTCAGTTATTTCTTCATCTTTTTCAGGATTTGTACTTATTACTTTACCTTTTTCTATATCATCTGAAAACTCGTACTTAACATCATAGTTTTTCAAATTTAGTTTATCTAAAGTAGCTTTTGCATCTGTTTCAGTTTCTTCAACTAAATTTGGCATTTTTATCTTAGTAACGCCTGCACTAGTTATAACTCTTATCTCAGATCCTTTTTCAACTTCTTTTCCTGCTTCAGGATCAAATTTAATTACAGTGCCTTCTTCTTCATCACTCTTTTCAGTTCCTGCATCTACATACTCTAATCCTGCATCTTCAATTGCTTTTTTAGCTTCTTCAAGAGTCATTCCTTTTAAATCTGGAACCTTAACAGTTTTAGCAGCTGAGAATCCTCCAGATATAGCAAATGCTCCTACACCTAATAAAAGTAATCCTACAACTACAGCTACACCTATTATTAAGTTTTTATAAGATTTTTTCTTTTTCTTCTTACCATCATACTCTTCATCGTCATCATCTTCATCATAGTAGTCATCATCATAATACTCATCATCTTCATCATCTTCATAATACTCATCTTCTAAAGCTTTATTAACAGACTTAGTATTATCTGGTGCATTTACACTACCCATGATTATTGTGTGTTCATTTTCTTCATTTTCAACAACATTATTAATTACAGCATTAGGATCTTCCTTAATCTTTTGAAGATCATTAATAATATCTCTAGCATTTTGATATCTCATACCCGGATCTTTTTCCATAGCCTTTATAATTAATTTATTAAGACTTTCAGGTATTTTCGAATTAATTTGTTTTGGTGGCACTACCTCTTCTTGTATATGTTTTAAAGCTATTGTTACTGGAGAATCAGCTTCAAAAGGGACCTTCCCAGTAACCATTTCATACAATACAACTCCTAGAGAGTATAGATCCGTTCTATTATCAACTAAAGTTCCTTTAGCTTGTTCTGGAGAAAAATAATGTGCAGATCCCATTATAGTTGTTGTATTTGTAAGAGTAGCAGAACTTGTTGATTTAGCTATACCAAAATCAGTAACCTTTATTAAACCTTCTTCTGTAACCAAAATATTTTGAGGCTTAACATCCCTATGAATAATATTATTTTTATGAGCACATTCTAATGCTTTTGCAATTTGAATAGCTATAGTAATTGCAGTTTCATAATTTAATTTACCAAACTGTTTTATCAACTCTTTTAAAGTTTTGCCCTTAACATACTCCATAACTATATAGTTAACATCATCTTGGCTTCCAACATCTAAAATATTTACTATATTGTTATCTGAAAGTGCTGCTATAGCAGTTGCTTCTCTTTTAAATTTATTTACTATATCTTCGTTATCTGACATCTCTTTCTTCAGTACTTTTACAGCTACATATCTATTAAGCTTGTTGCATCTAGCTTTATAAACAATAGACATGCCACCTTCGCCTATTTTTTCTTCTATCTCGTACCTATTACCTAAAACTTCTCCTATCATCTTACATCTCTCCTCCAAACAACAAAACTGTTATGTTATCTCTTCCACCTTTATACTTTGCTATATTAACAAGTCTTTCACAGGCTAATGATAAATCTTTTTCTTCATTAATTACTTCGATGATATCTTCTTTAGTAAGTTCATTGGTTAATCCATCTGAACACAATACATATTTATTATATTTGTTTTCAATTATATCAAATATGTCAACATCTACCTTATCACTCGTACCAATTGCCCTAGTTATAATATTCTTTTTGGGATGATTAGCAGCCTCATTTTCAGAAATCGATCCAGAATCAACTAGCTCTTGCACCAAAGAGTGATCCTTTGTTATTTTTATAATTTCATTATTAGTAATGCCAAAACAAGAGCTATCACCTACATTAGCTATTTTTATCCAATCCTTAGTAATTAAACAAGCAGTTATTGTTGTCCCCATTCCACTTAAACAATCATTTTTTAATGAATGTAAATAGATATCTTTATTAACTTTTTCTATTGCATTTTTTAACACAACATCTTTAGTATTTTCACTGAAATTCTCTCCAACATAGTTTACGATTCCTTCTGCTGCCATCTTACTAGCGACTTCACCAGCATTATGTCCACCCATTCCATCTGCAACAACATAAATTTTAAAATCATTGCATTCTAAGTACTTGGCATAATCTTCATTTAAGTTTCGGACCATACCTATATCGCTCACCATACCTACCATACAATCTCCCCCCTTTTTAGTTATACTAGCTTAATATCATTCTCTTTTATGTAACTTCTTCTTAATTGTCCACAGGCCGCATTAATATCGCTTCCCATTTCTCTTCTAACAGTTACTTCTACACCAGTATTTTTTAATATATTTTCAAAGTTTTGAATTGTCTTTTCTGAAGACCTTTTAAAACTATTTTCTTTAACTTCATTTACAGGGATTAAGTTTACATGACATAACATTCCTTTTAGTAATTTTCCTAAAGCCTTTGCATCTTCACTTCCATCATTAACGTCTTTTACTAAAGAGTATTCAAATGTTATTCTTCTCTTAGTTTTTTCTATGTAGTAATTACATGCATCTAATATTTCTTTTATTGAATATTTATTAGCTATTGGCATAATTTCTTTTCTTTTTTCATCGTTGAAAGCATGAAGCGAAATTGCTAGTGTTATGCTTAGCCCCTTATCTGCTAATTCATACATTTTAGGCACAATTCCACATGTAGAAAGAGTTATATGCCTTTGACCTATGTTTAATCCATAATCTGCATTTACTATTTCTAAGAATTTCATTACATTATCAAAATTATCTAGTGGCTCTCCACTTCCCATTAAAACAATATTAGAAATTCTTTCCCCAGTAATCTTCTGAGCGACTAATATTTGCGAAATTATTTCACCTGCAGTAAGATTTCTTATTCTTCCCTCTAGGGTGGAGGCACAGAATTTACATCCCATTCTGCACCCTACTTGTGTAGAAACACATATTGAATTCCCATGTTTATACTTCATTATTACTGTTTCTATTAAATTACCATCATTAAAAGCTAATAATAACTTTTTAGTACCATCTAATTTTGAAATATATTCTTCCTCAACCTTTGGAATTCCAAAATAAAAGTTATTGCTTAATTTATCTTTTAAGTTCTTTGGAATATTTTTCATTTCTTCAAAATTCCATATTTCTTTATATATCCAAGAAATCACTTGTTTTGCTCTAAAGGCACTTTCTCCATTTTCTTTCATCCAAGTTGATAACTCTTCTTGTGTATAATCTAATATATTCTCCATAGTTTCTCCTAGTTTTTCTTAATCTTAGCTACAAAGAACCCATCCATATATTCATTTGGTAATATTGTTAAAGTTCCCATTTGGTCGTAACAAAGATTTGCGCCCTTACCTATAAACACCTTTTCTATAGTTGCATCTTTGTGCTTACTTAAGAACCACTTAATATTTTCTTCATTTTCTTCTTTATTTAAAGTACAAGTTGAATATACCATAACTCCACCTGTCTTTAAATATTCCCAAGCATTTTCAAGAATTTCTCTTTGAACTTCTACTATTTCCTTTAAGTCTTTTCTCTTTTTAGTCCACTTTATTTCAGGTTTTTTTCTTATTATTCCTATACCTGAACAAGGCACATCTAGTAATACTCTATCAGCATAAGATACTAATTTAGCATCAAGCTTAGTAGCATCCATTTGTGCTAACTTTATGTTTGTTATTCCAAGTCTTTCATAGTTTTCTTTAACTAATTCTAACTTATTTTCGTGCAAATCAAAGCCTAACACTTCACCTGTATTATTTAATAATTCACCTATATGAGTAGTCTTACCTCCTGGTGCACAACATAAATCTAGTACCTTCATACCTTCTTCTAAGTCAAGTAAAGGTGAGATAAGCATTGCACTTTCATCTTGTACTGTTATTTTTCCATCTACAAAAGCCTGATTATTTTCAATTCCCTTTCCACCTTTTATAGATATAGCTTCAGGACAAATGCAACCTTCCTCTATATTATATCCAGCTTCCTCAAGTTCTTCATATACCTCTTCATAATCTCCTTTAATGCTATTTACTCTAACAGTCATCTTTGGAGTATTATTTAATCCTTCTAGTATTTCAAGTGCTTCATGTTCACCATATTGTTTTATAAACATTCTAACCATCCATGGTTCAAATGATAAATCAAAGGCTATTTCATCAATTTTATTTCTAAATACAATATCAAATTTACCTTCTTTTTTAACAAAGTTTCTTAAAATACCATTTACTAACTTTGAATCTTTATCTGATATTTCTTTTGCTTCTTCTACTGCTTCATTACATGCAGCATATGAAGGTACCTTATCAAGATAGTTCATTTGGTATACTGCTACTCTTAAAATATTTAATATTTTTTTATCCATTATAGATATATCTTTTACAAAAGAAGCTATTATAGTATCTATAGTCTTTAATCTTCTTAAAGTTCCATATACTATTTCTGTAACTAATGCTTTATCCTTATCTGATAAATCAGAATTATTTAACTCATTAGATAAAATTATATTTGAATATGCTCCTTCATTTATTATTCTTTCTAGTATATTTATTGCTACTTTTCTACAGTTCATATCGCTACCTCTTTAATCATCTCTTCTACTTATTAAAATTAAACGCACTAATTGTAACACTGCCATTAATGCTGCTGCCACATAAGTCAATGCTGCTGCTCTTAATACCTTTTTCGCACCATCAACTTCATCACCATATAATATTCCTCTACTATTTAAAATTCCAAGGGCCCTACTAGATGCATTAAATTCTACTGGCAAAGTAATTAGTTGAAAAATTACCGTTGCTGAGAATAAGAATATCCCTATTGTTACTAATGGCTTAAATGAAAAGAATATACCTGCAAAAAATAATACCCATGAAAAAGAACTACTAAAATTCACTGCTGGTACTATTGCATTTCTTATAATAAGTGGACTATATTCTTGCTGGTATTGTATTGCATGACCTACTTCGTGTGCTGCAATTCCTGCTGCTGCAATAGTTGACCCATTATATACCTCTGGTGATAGTCTTATTACACCAGCTCTAGGATCATAATGATCTCCTAAGCTTCTTTCACATCTTTCGATTGAAATTCCTTGAAGTCCTGCTTCATTTAGCATCATTCTTGCTACTTGTTCACCAGTATATCCATTTAAGCTTCTAACTCTTTTATACTTATTAAATGCTGAATTCACCATCATTTGAGCTATAAAACTTAAAATAACTGCTGGTATTAATATTAAGAATGTAGGGTCAATGTAATATCCATAAGGCATCTTTAACCACTCCTCTATCCTAATTTTTCTTTTTTCTCAATCTTATGCCCATTTATATACTGTTCTATGGTTAAAGGCTTTCCATTTGGAAGTTGAATTTTTTTTATTAGCAGAACATTACTTCCACATGAAACCTTCATACCTTCCTTTGTTGCACTAATAATTGTACCTGGTTCTTCTTTACTTTCTTCATTAAGTGGATTACTTTCATAAATTTTCATTCTTTCACCCTTAAAGTTTGTAAAAGCTACCGGCCACGGATTTAACCCTCTTATAATATTATGAATATCTTTAGCACTATCATTCCAATTTATCTCTGCTATCTCTTTATTAAGCATTTTTGCATAGAATGTTTCATCGCTTTGCTTTTCTGGAATTATAGTATGGTCCTTAATCCCTTCAATAGTATTAACTAAAAGGTCTGCTCCTCTATCCTTAAGTATATCATATAGTTCACCAGCAGTCATATTCTCTGGTATCTCTACTTCATCCTTTAATAACATATCTCCGGTATCTAAACCAACATCCATAAGCATAGTTGTATTTCCAGACTTCTTTTCACCTTTAATTATTGCCCAGTTTATAGGTGCCGCACCTCTATACATTGGTAATAAAGATCCATGTAGATTAATGCATCCATGCTTAGGTATATCTAACACTTCTTTTGTTAATATTTGACCAAAAGCAACAACTATTATAAAGTCAGGATTAATAGATTTTAACTTTTCTATCATATCTCTATCATCCTTAAGCTTTAAGGGTTGATACACCTCTATATTATTTTCTAACGCAACTTCCTTAACTGGTGAAAAGGCTACTTTTTTACCTCTTCCCTTTGGTCTATCTGGCTGTGTAAATACTGCACAAACATCATATTTTTCAATTAGCTTTTTTAATGAAGGAACAGCAAAATCAGGTGTTCCCATAAAAACTATCTTCATAAGTTACCCTCCAGTTTTCTACTTTAAGTGATCTACAAATAACACTCCATTTAAGTGGTCATTTTCATGGCATATTGCTCTTGCTAATAATTCCTCTGCCTCTAAAATAAATTCTTCACCTTTTTCATTTAAAGCCTTTACTTTAACATAGTTAGGTCTTTCAACATCTTCAGAAACTCCTGGTACACTTAGGCATCCTTCTTCTCCTATTTGAGATCCCCCTACCTCTAGTATTTCAGGATTTATGAATACTCTTGGACCATAATCATCATATACATCTATGACAAAAATTCTCTTTAAAATTCCAACTTGTGGTGCAGCAAGACCTACTCCATCTGCATCATACATAGTATCTATCATATCTTCTATTAATGTTAAAGTACGCTCATTTATAACATCAACATTTCTACACTTCTTTCTTAAAACTTCATCGCCTTTAGTTCTTATATTTCTAATTGCCATTTTCCATCCTCCTAAGTCATATTATTTGGATTAATATCCATACTAATTCTTATTTCATTATATACACTCTTATTCAATTCATAAAGTATATCTTTTATTTTTAACTTTAAATTATTATCTAAGTTCCCTTTAATAATTATTTGCCATCTATAGTTATCCTTCAGCTTGGTTATTATACATGGTACAGGTCCTAATATTTGAATATCTTCCCTACTATCTAGTAGTTTTCTCAAACTTTCTCCTACCTTATTCATAAATTCTTTTAATTTCCCTTCATCTTTACTAATAGAATTTATTAAAAAGATAGTACTAAAAGGTGGATAATTCATTATTTTTCTAACCTTTATCTCTTCATTATAAAGATCATTATAATTGTTTTCTATGGCATATTGAAGGCTTAAGCTATTTGGAGTATAAGTTTGTATGACTACTTTACCCTTCTTTTCTCCTCTACCAGCACGGCCAGCCACTTGCGTTATTATTTGATAAGTACGCTCTGAAGACCTATAATCAGGAATATTTAATGATATATCAGCAGCTAATACCCCTACTAATGTTACATTCTTAAAATCTAGCCCTTTTGATACCATTTGTGTACCAATAAGAATATCTCCTTCTCCACTTTTAAAAGCATTATATATATTTTCATGAGAATCCTTACTTCTTGTTGTATCGACATCCATCCTCATTACCCTAGCTTTCGGAAAATACTTTTTCACCTCTTCTTCCACTCTTTGAGTTCCTGCCCCAAAAAACTTAACATACTTACTTCCACACTCTGGACACACCTTTTGTTCCCTCTGTGCTCTACCGCAATAATGGCATATTAAATATCCATTTTTATGATAAGTCATTGATAAATCACACTCTGGACATTTAAAAACATAACCACAACTTCTACATGAAACAAAACTTGAAAAACCTCTTCTATTTAAAAATAAAATTATTTGTTCTTTCCTTTCCAAAGTTTCTTTCATCTCATTATATAAGCTTCTACTTAATAGTGACAAATTTCTAGATTTTAATTCTTCTCTCATATCCACTATTTCCATTTGTGGAAGTGGTCTATTACTTACTCTATTTTTTATTTCTACTAATTCCAGCTTTCCATTTAAGGCCTCATAGTACGTTTCAATAGATGGAGTCGCTGATCCTAAAATATATTTACACCCTTTTATTTCACTAAGAAATTTTGCTACTTCTTTAGTTGAATATTTTGGATTTTGTTCAGATTTATATGTGTTTTCATGTTCTTCATCAATAATTATTATTCCTAGATTATCTAAAGGTAAGAATATTGCACTCCTTGCACCTACTACAAGTCTTGCTTCTCCTTTTTTTATTCTATACCATTCATCAAACCTTTCACCTTGAGATAATTTACTATGAAATAATGCAACATTCTTACCAAATCTACCTTTAAACCTTTCTATCATTTGAGGTGTTAATGATATTTCTGGAACAAGAACTATTGCTGATTTTCCTTCTTTTAAAGTTTCACCTACTAAATTCATGTAAACCTCAGTTTTTCCTGAACCTGTAACCCCTTTTAAAAGAAATCCCTTTTTATCCGAATTAAGTATCTTATTAAAAGCATTTTTTTGTTCATCATTTAGAACATTTTTACTTTCTTCTATATAACTTCTAGTATTATATCTGTAAACAACTCTGTCTTCTGTTAGTAAATAACCATTTTCTATTAATTTATTTAATGAATATGATGATAAAGAATAATCATTAATTATTTCACTTTTAGTTAATTCTCCATTCTTTTCTTTTATTAAATTAACTATTTTCACATAATTATCTTTATCTTTAAACATTCCATCTAGTTCTTTATTAAAAACAATTACTGTTTTTTTCTTATTTTTAATTCCTTTTGATAATCCAGAAGGAATTATTGTTCTTATTGCATCTATGTATTTACAAAGATAGTTTTCTCGTAAGAAATCAATTAACCTTAAATCGTCTCTTGTTAAAATAGGAATATCATCAAGTATTGAAGAAATATATTTTATTTTTTTAACATTTTCTATCCCTTCGCACTTTAAACCTAGAACAAATGCTTCAGTAGGTTTATTTTTAACTCCAAAAGGAACCTTTACCCTATGTCCTACCTCTATTATATCAAGTAATTCTTCCTTAACTTTATAAGTGAAGGGTCTATCAATTTCTATTGCATCACTATTTATTATAACTTCAGCATATAATTCAAACAATTACCCTCACTCCTTTTAGGTGTATAATATGAGAAAAAGCGCATTTTAGCGCTTTCCTCCTATAATGTCAAATAAATTTCTAGCCACTTCCCTTTTACTCATTTTCTCTAGGGAAAGCTCTTGTCCTTCTCTTGTAACGATAGTTACTCTATTGTCATTTGAAGCAAATCCACTATCTTTTGATGTAATATCATTTGCTACAATATAATCTAAATTCTTTTTAATAAGCTTACCTTTAGCATTTTCAATAACATTTTGACTTTCAGCTGCAAACCCAACTAAAATTTGTCCTGACTTTTTCTCTCCTAATTCCTTTAAAATATCATTGTCTCTAGTAAGAATTATTTCAAGATCGCCATTTCCCTTTTTAATTTTGTTTTCACTGTACTCTTTAGCCTTATAATCAGCAACTGCTGCTGACTTAATAACAATATCAGAAGTTTCAAAATGCTTTAAAACCTCACTTCTCATTTCTTCATTAGTGTTAATTTTAATTACATTTATTCCATATGGTGCAGCTTCATTTGTAGGTCCTGAAACAAGAACTACTTCTGCCCCTCTATCTCTTGCTTCTTCAGCTATTGCATATCCCATTTTACCTGTAGATCTATTTGAAATAAATCTAACTGGATCTATATTGGCTCTAGTTGGTCCTGCTGTTACAAGAACCTTTTTGCCTATTAAATCTTTCTTATCATAAAGTTCACTTAGAACTTTTTCTACTATATCTGAAGCAGGTGCTAACTTTCCTTTTCCCTCATCGCCGCATGCAAGCCTACCACTAGCTGGTTCAATAAATTCATACCCTAACTTTTTAAGTTTGGCTATATTTTCTTGAACTATAGGGTTCGTATACATATTAGTGTTCATAGCTGGTGCAAATACGACTTTAGCCCTAGTTGCCATTATAGTAGTTGAAAGCATATCATCTGCAATACCATTTGCAACTTTTCCTATAATATTTGCTGTAGCTGGTGCTACTAAAAACACATCTGCCCTTTTAGCTAAACTAATATGTTGTATTTCCCAAGCCTTAGGCTCTGCAAACATATCTGTTGTAACAATATTTTGGCTCATAGATTGAAAAGTAAGAGGCGTTACAAACTCGGTAGCTGACTTTGTCATTATAACTCTAACATCTACATCTTTTTTTCGTAGTGCACTTATAACATCCAAGGCCTTATATACAGCAATGCCTCCAGTTACACCTAAAACAACACACCTTTTATTTTCCATGATTACTTAGTTGATTCCTTTACTCTCTCATATCCAACTGCGCCATCATTTACTTCATTTATTGCAATAGTTAAAGCCTTTTTAGAATCTACATCTACTAATTGTTTAGAACCGTCTATTAACTGTCTAGCTCTTTTTGATGTCACTATTACTAGTGAATATCTATCTTCTACCTTTTTTAATAAATCTACTACTGATGGATTAATCATTGAATTACTCATGACTTATGCCCTCCTCTAAATTCAAAATTGTTCCTTGTATTCTATCAACTCTACATTTTTCTGCAGCTAGTATATTTTCAATCTTATTTACTGCATTTTCTACAGTATCATTAACTACTGCATAATTATATTTAGAAATATAGTTAATTTCTTGATAAGCTGAATTAAATCTTCTCATTAAAGATTCTGGCGTTTCACTTCCTCTATTAATGATTCTTTGTTTTAATTCTTCCATTGAAGGCGGAAGTATAAATATAAATACCCCTTCTTCAGTATTTTCTTTTACTTTTAATGCACCTTGTATATCTATTTCAAGAATTACATCTTTTCCAGTGTCTAAAAGTTCTTGTACATTTGACTTAGGTGTACCATAACAATTACCATATACCTCAGCCCACTCTAAAAAATCATCTTCTTCTACTTTCTTTAAAAACTCATCCTTATTTAAGAAGTAGTAGTTAACTCCATGAACCTCACCTTGTCTTGGCTCTCTAGTTGTAGCAGAAACAGAAAGGTGTATATCTTTATGTTTTTCTAAAAGTGCTTTACATATTGTACCTTTTCCTGCACCTGAAGGACCAGAAATAACTATTAAAACTCCCTTGTTTTTTGCCATATTAATCTTCAACCTCGTCTTCTACTTCATCCTTTGTAGATAATCTATGAGCTACTGTTTCTGGTTGAACAGCAGATAATATTACATGATCTGAATCTGTTATTATAACTGCTCTTGTTCTTCTTCCATATGTTGCATCAATTAGCATTCCTCTATCTCTTGCTTCCTGAATAATTCTTTTTATTGGTGCTGATTCAGGACTAACAATTGCCACTAATCTATTTGCAGAAACTATGTTCCCAAAACCAATATTAATTAATTTAATACCCATGTTCTAATCCTCCTAATTATTATTCAATATTTTGAACTTGTTCTCTTATTTTTTCTAATAAGTTCTTTATGTTAATGACTATATTTGTCATACCCATATCATTAGCTTTTGATCCAATAGTATTAGTTTCCCTATTCATTTCTTGAACTATAAAATCAAGTTTTCTACCTATTGGTTCATTTAATTCTAGTGTTTTTCTCATTTGATTTATATGGCTATTAAGTCTTGTAATTTCTTCATCTACAGCAGCTTTATCTGCAAAAATGGCAACTTCTGTAGCTATTCTTTCTTCATCTAATTTAATGCCACTAGTTAATTCCTTTATTCTATCTTCTAATTTACGTTTGTAATTTACAGGGACATTTTCTGCTATTTCTTCAATTTCCTTAACATTTGCTTCTATATCAGATAACTTACATAAAATATCTTCCTTTAACTTTTCTCCCTCACTTACTCTCATATCATTCATCATTTCTAATGACGATATAACAAGAGGTTTTATTTCCGTTAAAATTTCTTCTAGATTTTCTTCTTCAGCTTCTAAAGTTAAAACATCTGGAAATCTTGATATTCTTGTAGCTGTTATATCATTAACAACTCCTAAAGTTTCTGATATTTCCTTTAAACACTCATAATATCCCTTAGCAAGATCCATATTTACTTTAGGAAGAGCATTGCTTTTACTATAGCCTTTAAAGTTTATAAAAACATCTACCTTACCTCTATTTAGATAATTATTAATTATTTTTCTCACTTCATCTTCTAAAGCAATCATAAATTTAGGCATTCTTATATTAACATCAAGATATCTGTTATTCACACTTTTCATTTCTATAGAAAATAAGTGTTCTTTCCCTTCTTCGCTTTGAGCTCTTCCAAAGCTAGTCATACTTTTAGCCATAATTATTCACTTCCCTCTCCCTTATTATAGACTCATATTAATTTATTTTTCTTTACCAGTCAACGCTTTGTTAACAGAATGTTTACATTTATTCTTTTTCTTTTCTCCTCTAAACTTTATAGCAACCCTTCAGGTCACTCCACTTATTTTTAATAACTTTTATATTATAATCCTCATGACATTATCTCCAACTTCAAATAGAAAACTAACAACACTACTGTTTATCTTTTATTTTTTTGCCATCTCCACAAATAGTATTCTAAATTTTAATTTCACAAACAGAACTTACTCATTAAAATTTCTAAAGCTTGTCTAAGAAAAATCTTGCAGAGTCATATATTTTATTTTCCATTCTTAAGGAGCAAACAAACTTTATCAATATCAAACCATTGAAGCTAACTACAATTTAATTTGAATTATAATTTACTAAGGAGTAAAAAACATTTTATCAACTTTTCTTTTTCTAAATAAAATCTATGAAGCCCCATTATAGCTACATATTTATATATTTATATACTTATATATTTATATATTGTTATATTTATTTCTTTAAATCTTTAAAACAATATTTAAATATTTATTTATATGCAATAAAATTTAAAGCATTTAATTTAGAGCATCCCTATTAAGAAATCTCTAGAGCAAACTCTTTATTCTTAACTACTCTCACCACAATTATTTTCTTTTATCCATTTAATTATAGCTCAATCAAAAAAACAAAAAGTGGTTATACCCATAAAGGATATAACCACTTAATTACTATAATAATTAGATAAATATTAATTTCAATAAGAATAAGAATGCAAGTATTATCATTACCCAAGATACTTTCTTCTTATCTTCCTTAACAAAGAATGCATTGTATATTAAATTAATTGCTACATAAGCAATTACACCAAATGTTAAACCATCACCAATGCTATATGCAAGAGGCATCATAGCAATTGTAATAAACGCTGGAACACCTTCTGTTAAATCATCGAAATCGATATTCTTAACTGATCCTAACATTAAATATCCAACATAGATTAATGCTGGTGCAGTTGCACATGAAGGAATTGCTATAAATATTGGAGAGAAGAACATTGCTAATAAGAATAAAACACCTGTTGTTATTGCAGTCCATCCTGTTCTACCACCTGCAGCTACACCTGTTGAACTTTCAACATAAGTTGTAACTGTAGATACTCCTAAACAAGCCCCAGCTGTTGTACCAATAGCATCAACTAATAAAGCTTTACCCGCATTAGGAACATTTCCATTCTCATCTAACATATTAGCTCTTGAGCAAACACCAACTAATGTACCAACTGTATCAAAGAAATCTACAAATAAGAATGTACAAACTACAACAAAGAAACTACCAATTGTTGTTGGATGTAACATATATCCAAAATCAATCTTACCAGCTATAGGTCCTATACTTTCAAATTTAAAAATCCCTTCTGGAAGATAAATACCAAGTGATGCTGCATAGGCAGGATCAAACTTTGCATATCCCCAAGCTACTAAAGTTGATACTAATATACCAATAAGAATTGATCCTTTAACACCTTTTTTATCAAGTACTGCAATAATTAATAGTCCTAATAAAGCAATTAAAAATGTAGGTGATGTAAATCTACCAAGTGCAACTAATGTACTATCATTGTTAACAACAATTCCAGAACCTTGTAATCCAATAAATGCTATAAATAAACCAATACCTGCAGTAACTGCATATTTCATGTTTTTAGGAATTGCATTTACAACAGCTTCACGTACTTTAAATAATGATAAAAGAATAAAAATGATACCTTCTACAAATACTGCTGTTAAAGCTATTTCCCAAGGAATTTTATTTTGTCCTACTACTGTAAATGCAAAATATGCATTTAATCCCATACCAGATGCTAATGCAAATGGTAAATTAGCGAAAACACCCATTAAAATTGTAGATAAACCCGCAGCTAAACAAGTAGCTGTAACTAAAGCTCCTGCATCCATTCCTGCAGCACTTAAAATATTAGGATTTACCGCTATGATATAAGCCATAGTTAAGAATGTAGTAATACCTGCCATGATTTCCCTTTTGAAATCAACATTTTCGTTTGTGAAGATTTCTAATAATCTTCTTTTTTGTTTAACGTCTTGCATTTTTCTCCTCCTAAATAATAAAAAGGTCCTTATGAGCTAGAGAAAAGCAACAACTCATAAAGACCTTTTAAAATTTAATAATATACATTCAGTCCACTCATAGTCAGATATTTACGGTATCTGGTAGAAACTGTGACCCTTATTGACACATTATATGAGTTATTCGCTTTACGAATATTATTATATAATGTCCAAGTAATAACTGTCAATAGAAACGTATGAAATTCATATATATTTTCACGAATATTCGATTCATTTTATTATTTATAATTCATTATTATACAATCCATCTTCCATAAACTCTTTTATAGCACTGTATTCATTAGTATAACTTAAAGCTACCATCAACTTAATTCTAGCTTTTTGCCCTTGCATAGTATCTCCAAATATAGCACCTCTATTTCTTAAATCTTTTCCACCGCCTTCATATCCATAGGAATCAAAGACTCTCCCTTCAAAACACCTTGACACAATTACAACAGGAATATTTCTCTTTATAGCCCTTTCAACTCCAGGAACCATTTGAGGAGGTATATTCCCCCTTCCTAAGGCTTCAATAACTATTCCTATGTAACCTTTTTCTATAGCAAAATCAATGAAAGAATAATCCGAACCAGATACACACTTTATTAGCGCTACATCCCCTTTAATATTATCTATTTTTACATGCTGTCCCTTTTTACACTTTCTATAAAATATTACATTATCATTATCCACTATACCTATAGGACCAAAATTAGGTGTTCTAAAAGCATTAAGAGCCATAGAGTTTGTTTTTGTCACTTCTCTTGCACTATTTAGCTCTCCATTAAAACACACTAACACTCCTCTTCCAATAGCCTTTTCTGATGCAGCCGTACATATTGATGTAGCTAAATTAAATGGGCCATCATACCCTAACTCCGAGCTACTTCTCATGGCTCCTGTTATAACCACAGGCTTACTACTATCTAAAGTTAAATCTAACATATATGCTGTTTCTTCTAATGTATCTGTTCCATGAGTTATTACAACTCCGTCTATATCATCTCTTTCTAATAACTCATTAACAAATCTTGATAATTCAAACATAAGATTAGGTGTCATATGAGGAGATGGTAGACTAGAAAAGTTATAACTTTCTATTTCTGCATAATCTTCTATACCTGTTACCATAGTCATTATTTCTTCACCAGTTAATGAAGGTACTGCTGCCTTAATCCTTTCATCTACTTTCATAGATATTGTTCCACCATTAAAAACCACTGCTATTTTCTTCATGTCAAACCTCCATATTTATCTAAAAAAATAACTTTTGGTAAAATCCAAAAGTCATATAGTTTTTGGCAGGTCGGCGTATCCTGCATCTCTATTTACTAAATTTAGCGTGTGAGGAGCCATTTCTCACCTCAAAATAACTATTCAATTTATATATTATAATTCTTTAAAAATAATCTTTCAAGTATCTAGTTGCTCTATACTGCAACTTAATAATTTTCCACCATATATCTTATTATCTATTTTACTTTTTGTGATTGGGTATAAAGTAGAAACATAAATATACCCCTCATCTTTATCTACTTCCATCCCTAATAACAAAATACTATCTACCTTTTTTGCAAACTCTATTGCTATCCTATTATTTTCTTTTATCTTCGTCCCTATATAATCAGGATCCTTTAAAATACTTTCTATTACATTTATAAGATTATCCTTTACATTTCTACTTAACTGCTTATTGTGGCGTCTTATTATATGCCTAATTACACCTGGTGAGATATATACACATCCGTAACACATAACTCCCAACTTTTCTGCTAAAGAAGTCTCTATTTTCCCTACTTTTTTATAAGCCTTATAATAACTTCTCATACTTTACTCACCACGCCTTTTTGTATTCTATTTACGCTTTATAGTATATTTTATTCTACACAATTCAAATAAGATTACATTTTTTATTTACCTATTGAAAAATAGTGATAAAATATAATTATTATTAAAATAATTAGGAGGGCTATATTTATGGATACAACAAAAGAAATAAATTGGGACGAACTTGGTTTCAATTATATTAAAACAGATTTCCGTTACATATCTGTTTGGAAAGATGGTAACTGGGATGATGGCAAGCTTACAGAAGATAATATGCTTAGAATAAGCGAGGCATCAACAGCTTTACATTATGGTCAACAATGCTTTGAGGGGCTAAAAGCATATAGAACAAAAGACGGTAGCATTCAACTATTTAGAGTAAATAGAAATGCTGCTAGAATGAATGACTCTTGTAGAAAACTTTTAATGCCTGAAATACCTGAAGAAAAATTTATAGATGCATGCATGCAAGTAGTTAAAGCAAATGAAAGATTTGTTCCACCATATGGTTCAGGAGGTACCCTTTACTTAAGACCATTTATGATTGGTGTTGGTGATAATATTGGTGTAAAACCTGCTCCAGAATATATCTTTTCAGTATTTTGCGTTCCTGTAGGAGCTTATTTCAAGGGAGGGCTTGCTCCAGTTAACTTCATGATTTCAGATTTTGATAGAGCTGCTCCATATGGAACTGGTCAACAAAAAGTAGGTGGAAATTACGCTGCATCTATGGAACCACATAAAATTGCAGCTGAAAGAGGCTTTGCAGACTGTATATATCTTGATCCAGCTACTCATACAAAAATCGAAGAAGTTGGAGCTGCTAACTTTTTTGGAATTACCCATGATAATAAATTTATAACTCCAAATTCATCATCAATATTACCAAGTATAACAAAGTATTCACTATTAGAGCTTGCAAAAGATTATCTTCATTTAGAAGTAATTGAAGGTGATGTTTATATTGATGAAATTGATAAATTTAAAGAAGCAGGAGCATGTGGAACTGCTGCTGTTATTACCCCAATTGGAGGAATTGAATATAAAGGTAAACTTCATGTTTTCCATAGTGAAACAGAAGTTGGCCCATTAACAAGAAAATTGTATGATCTTCTTGTTGGAATTCAGTTTGGGGATGTTGAAGGACCCGAAGGATGGGTATTTAAAGTTAAATAAAAGAAAACTCCTGAATTATCAGGAGTTTTTTCTTATAAAATTATGCAGATTAATCCACCATTACCTTCGTTAATAATCTTTTGAAGTGTTTTTTGGATTTTTACCTGTACATCTTCTGGCATCTTATATAACTTATTTTGTAATCCTTCCTTAACCAATACTTCTAAGGACTTACCAAACATATTACTTTGCCATAAACTTGTTGGGTCACTTTCAAACTGATCTAAAATCGCCTTAACTAACTCTTCAGATTCTTTTTCAGAACCCATTATAGGACTTATTTCAGTTTTAATGTCTGCCTTAATAAGATGTAAGGATGGAGCACTAGCTTTAAGTTTAACCCCAAACTTATTACCTTGCTTAACTATTTCTGGTTCTTCGAACTTCATTTCACTTAGTTGAGGTGCTACTAGTCCATAACCAGTTTCTTTTACATCTATTAATGCATCCTTAACTTTGTCATATTCCTTCCTTGCTACATTAAGTTCCTTTACTAAAGATAATAAATCACTCTCTGAAGAAACATCTAAATCACAAATTTCACTAAGTACTTTATAAAAGATACCATCCTTAGGCTTCATAAGAATTCTTCCAGTTCCAACACCTAAATCTATTTCCATTAGTTTAGAGCTACCTAAATTCTCTTCCTCTTTAAAGGAATCCAAAGAAGCCTTAATATCTTTTACCTTTGATATGTTGATACTCATATCCCTAACTATGTTTAAGAAATCTTTCTTTAGCCAATGAGAAGGCTCAAGTCTTTCTAACCACTCTGGCATATCAATATTTATTTCTCTTACTGGGAATTCTGTAAGCACAGACTTAAATATATCCTCTATATCCCCTTCCCCCATATTATAAACATCAAGAATTTGTACAGTTACATTATACTTTTCTTCAAGTTCCTTCCTTAGGGCTCTTGTTTCAGGTGCATTTGGCTTCGTACTATTTAAAACCATTATAAATGGCTTATTTATAGATTGAAGTTCAGATATTACTCTTTCTTCTGCCTCTACATATTCCTCTCTAGTTATTCCTGTTATACTACCATCTGTAGTTACAACTATTCCTATTGTTGAATGATCTGTAATTACCTTTCTTGTTCCTATTTCTGCTGCATCCTCAAAAGGAATTTCATACTCATACCATGGAGTATGAACCATTTTTGCTTCCTCACCATCAAGATAACCTAATGCGCCTTTTACGATATATCCAACACAATCTACCATACGCACTTTAAATACTAACTCATCGTCAAGGCTTATCTCAACAGCTTCGTTAGGAACGAATTTAGGCTCAGTTGTATGAATACTCTTTCCTGATCCACTTTGTGGCAGCTCATCCTTAGCTCTTTCTTTTTTATAGTTATTATCAATCTTTGGTATTACCATAAGGTCCATAAACTTCTTTATAAAAGTTGATTTTCCAGTCCTTACAGGCCCAACAACTCCTACATATATGTCCCCTTGGGTTCTTTCAGCTATATCTTTGTATATATTGAAGCTGTCCAAGTTACGACCTCCTATATTATTTTTTAACAATATATATATATTCTTGATTTATAAAAGATATACTACCTTTTATATTTATCCTCAAATAATATATCTATTTTTCTATATATGATATGTTCCATACCTTAAGTAAATACCATATAAAATCAAACTATTTTTTCCTAATTATAGAATATATGCATATTATGTGTTAAACTATAATTAAGATAACATTTACAGTAATTGATAAAAGAGGGATTAATATGGAGAAGAAGGAAATCATAAAAAGATTAATTAACTTTCTTAAGGGTATAACTAAAAGATGTCTTATAATTGATACTAATAACACCGAAGGTATGTCCAAGCTTACCTTAAATATATTAGTAAAAGAATTTACTAACCCACTTAACATAGCGATTGTTTCTCCTTCAGAAAAATTTTTTAATGAAATATTCCCTACAGCAAAAGATGGAATTAAGCTAAATACAAATTATTCTGTAGGTATTCACAAAATTTCTTTCCATATATTCGAAAAATCTTTTGTGAAAACCCCTCCTAAGGATACGGAAATTCTAATTGTACATCCTATTGACGGAATAAAAGATAAAGATTTACTAAAAGTATTAGAGGGAAGCAAAAAAATGAAAAAAGCTATTCTTTTAGCAGATTCAATCAACGATGTTAGTAAAGTATTCAAAAAATTTAACGTTGACTTCTTTTCATTGAAGCCACCTGAAGATGTAAGCTATTACGATGTTATGAAACAAAAATTATTTGATATCAAATAAAAGACCACGGAGTACCCGTGGTCTTTATACTTTACCATCTTTCATTCTTTTTATCACGTTCCATAAGTTCTTTAACGCCTTCTTCTGCGCTTTTCCCTTGGAATAGAACTTTATATAAAGAATCTGTGATAGGCATTGAAATATTCATTTTCTCTTTTAATTCATAAAAAGCCTTACAAGCTTTAACTCCTTCTACTACCATTCCAACTTCCTTTAAGGCAGAATCTAGAGTTTTACCTTTTCCTATTAAAATACCTGCTCTTCTATTTCTTGAATGCATAGAAGTACAAGTTACTATTAGATCTCCCATTCCAGTTAGTCCATAGAAGGTATCTTCTTTCCCTCCAAGAGCTACACCTATTCTTGAAATCTCCTTCATACCTCTAGTCATTAAAGCAGCTTTTGTATTATCTCCATATCCTATTCCATCAATTACTCCAGCAGCTAGTGCAATTATATTTTTAACAGCACCACCAATTTCTACACCAACAATATCATCATTTGTATATACTCTAAAGTAAGATGTCATAAATAAATCTTGAATTTCCTTTGCACATTCCATATCTTTTGATGTTACAACTAAAGTTGTTGGAATTTTAAGTGCAACTTCTTCCGCATGGCTAGGGCCTGATAGCACAACAACTTTATTAGGTAACTCTTCATTAATAACCTCTGAAAGTCTTATATCAGTTCCTTCTTCAATTCCTTTAGCTATTGAAACTATAGGAACATTAGCATTAAGCTTTCCTTTCAAACTTCTTGCAACAATTCTAATTATATGTGAAGGAACAGCTAATACTAAATAATCAATTCCTTCAATAGCATCATCTAAGTTATTATAGGCAGTTAAATTTAATGGTATATCTAAATCTTTTATATACCTATCATTTTTTCTGTTGATGTTAATATCATCAACAACACTTTGATCCTTATCATATATAGACACTTCATTTCCTTTGTTCGCCAAAAGGATTCCTAAAGCTGTACCAAAGCTTCCTCCTCCTATAAACCCGACTTTACTCATTACTTGTCCTTCCTCTCTCTATATTCTATCTCTATACCTGTTCCCTTAAAATCAAAACTTTCTCTAATTTGGTTCTCTAAATATCTTTCATAAGAGAAATGTCTTGCTTGTAGATCGTTAACAAAGAATACAAACTTAGGTGGCTTTGTAGCTACTTGAGTAGCATAATATATCTTTAATCTCTTTAATGCTACCACAGGTGGCTCTTTCATTAATACAGCCTTACTTATAACATCATTTAAGATACCTGTTGATATTCTCTTGTTATAATTATCATAACACTTTTTAGCTAATTCTAAAACCTTATGTGTTCTTTGACCTGTTAAAGCTGAAATAAATAAGTATTCTGCATAAGATAAGAACTTAAGATTTTGTTGTAAGTCCTTTTTAAACTTATCCATAGTCTTATCATCTTTTTCTACCAAGTCCCACTTATTAACTATAACCATTATAGCTTTTCTCATTTCATGAGCTAACCCTATTATCTTTTCGTCTTGTTCTGTAATTCCTTCTGTTGCATCTATCATAAGTATACATACATCAGCTCTTTCTATGGAAGTAAGAGTTCTTACAGCACTATATCTTTCTATTTCTTCTTTAATCTTACTCTTTCTTCTAAGACCAGCTGTATCTATAAGAATAAACTTTCCTAACTCTGTTTCTAAAGTACTATCTATGGCATCTCTTGTAGTACCTGGAACATTAGATACAATTACTCTATCTTCTCCTAAAAGCTTATTTATTAAAGAAGATTTACCAACGTTAGGCTTACCTATCATTGCTATTCTAATGAATTCATCTTCCTCTTCTTCATCATCAAATTTATCGAAATTTTCTACAACTCTATCAAGCATATCCCCAAGACCTAATCCTTGAGATGCTGATATTGTTATAGGGTCTCCTATTCCTAAATTATAAAATTCCCAAGCATTTTCTTCTTCTTTTAAAGAATCTACTTTATTTACTACTAAAACAACAGGCTTTTTACTCTTTCTAAGCATATTTGCAACTTCTTCATCAGCTGCAGTTATACCTTCTTTACCATCAACGATAAATACTATAACATCTGCTGTTTCTATGGCTATATTCGCCTGTCTTCTCATCTGTTTTACAATGATATCATCTCTTTCAGGTTCAATCCCTCCAGTATCAATCATAGTAAAGTTATAGCTTAGCCATTCAGCCTCTGCATATACTCTATCTCTTGTTACACCTGGTGTATCTTGTACTATTGATATTCTCTTTCCTGCTAATTTATTAAATAATGTAGACTTACCTACATTTGGTCTTCCTACTATAGCAACTATCGGTTTACCCATTATATCTCCTCCTGGTTATATTCATTTATTAATGATATAAGATCTTCTCCTGTATAATCACAAACAATAACTTTAACATCTAAAGCCTTCTCTATATCATTTATAGTTAAATCATCTAGCATAATACTATCTTGAGGTGCAAGTTCATATCCACGTCTGAACATATTATCTGCCATAAATAGATAAGGTGTTCTTATCTTTCCTTTTAATTGCCCAATAATATCTCCTCCTGTTAATAATCCATTAACAGTAATAGTATTTCCAAAGAAATTATTTATTATCTTAAATACATCTATGTGTATTTTAGGATTCTTCTTCACTATTTTTTCAGCTGCACTTTTCACTTCATCATAAGCTAAAGTACCAGTTATCATTGTATAACTTCCCTTTTTATTTAGATCTAATATATCTAAATCACTTTCTATCGCATCTCTAAAGCACCTAGTAACTCCAACACCATCTTCTATTTGGGTAAAACCATTATAAAATTCTGCATCTGGAATTTCTTCTCCTGCAACAATATAAAATTCATCTGAAAGTCTTACAAAAGGCTCTCCAACTTCATTATAAAATTTATTTTGAAGCTCTTTAACCATATCTATTGTATATTTTGAACCTTCTTTAGTAAAAGTATTTACTTTTTCAAGGCCTTCTCTAAATTTTGTAATACCTATAGGAACAACAGCTACATTATTAACCTGAGGATATAATTTATATAAATCCTCAATAGTTCTTTTAAGCTCTTCTCCATCATTAACATCTGGAATACACACTATTTGTGCATGCATTTGTATTCCTTCATCTGATAGCCTTTGCATTCTTTCCAAAACATTTCCTGCAAATCTATTTTTCAGCATCCTTACTCTTAATTCTGGATTAGTTGTATGTACAGAAATATTAATAGGACTTATTCTATATCTAATAATTCTATCAATATCTTCTTCTTTCATATTTGTCAAGGTTACAAAATTTCCTTGTAGGAAAGATAGTCTTGAATCATCATCTTTAAAGTATAGAGTATCCCTCATTCCTTTTGGCAACTGGTCAATAAAGCAGAACATACATTTATTACTACAGCTCTTAGCTTTATCCATTATTCCGCCGCCAAATTCAATTCCAAGTTCTTCTCCATAATCTTTTTCTATCTCTATATCCCAAACTTCACCATTAGGCTTTTCTATTTGTAATACTATCTCTTCATCAGCTGAAAGAAATCTGTAATCTATTATATCATCAATAATATTATCATTTATAGAAATTAACACATCATTAACTTCTATTCCAACTTCTTCTGCGATACTATCAGGAAGTACTTCTTTTATAACATTTTTCATTTTTTCACTCCCTTTTTGTATAAGTTTCTACCTATGCTATATTACCTTATTAATAAATTCAAGTCAATTATATTGCCAACTTAATCCTTTTTTTAATTTTAACCAAAATTAATAAATACATTCTTAAATAGCTCTTATGATTTTGTGGTAAAAAACTATCTTTAATATAAAAGGTGAATTACCCTATAGTAACCCACCTTTTTACTTATTGTTTAAAATGATTTAGTTTTTCCACTAAGTTTTCATTTAATTTAACTATTTTTTCAGATAATTCATTTACTGAATTATTTATTGATAACTGTTCTTCTGTATAAGCAGTTACCTCTTCTGTTGATGCAGAAGTTTCTTCTATTCCAGCAGCTAAGTTTTGCATTGAATTAGATATATTTTCTTTCTTTTCAATCATGGTTTCATTACCTTCGCTAGCAACCTTTATAGAATAATTTAAATTATTTACTCCATCAAATATGTTAACAAATGATGTTTCTGTTTCTTTTACATTATCATTTTGAGCATTTATAGCTCCATTTACAACTTTAATTCTTTCAACAGCATCTATAATTTTATGTTGCATAGCTAAAATAATATTTTGAATATTAGATGTTGCTTCTTGAGATTGTTCTGCAAGCTTTCTTATTTCTTCAGCTACAACTGCAAAACCCTTTCCATTTTCACCAACTCTTGCTGCTTCTATAGCTGCATTTAAAGCAAGTAAGTTAGTTTGTTCTGAAATACTATTAATGAAAATTATAATGTTTTCTATTTCTTTAGAACTTTCTTTTACATTATTAACACTATTATTTATTTCTTTTGTAGCTTCTATTGTATTTTTTGACCCTTCAACTAAGTTATTTACTGTCAATAAACCACGTTTAGATAAATCTTCTAGTTTGCTACACGCACTCTCCATTTCATTTAAAGAGTTTGACACACTTTCTATTATATTAGATAAATCTTCTGACTCTTGAGCTACTGACTCAGTATCCTTAGCTTGCTCATTTGATACATCAGCAATCTGATACATTGTAGATGCTATTTGATTAGAAGAATTCTTTAATTCATCTAAAGCAGAATTTAATTCTTCATTTCTTTCCATTAATGAAGATAAGGTAGCCTTAGTATCGCTTATTGCTACAGAAAAATCCTCTAACATTAAGTTATAAGACTGTGCTATAGAGGTAACCTCATCATCTTCATTATCAATTTCAACCTTACTACTTAAATCTCCCTCTCCTGCTTTCTCCATAGCTTTTGCAACTCTATTTAATCTTTTAACTATTTTATTAATTATTGTAGTTACTATAAATACAGTTGCAATAATCATAATTATCATGTCAATGACAACATTTATTATTACACCATTACTTACATCCACATTCTCATTTTCATTTATAAAACTTATCATCTTCCAACCAGTTCTTGATACATCTGTAGAAAGATATTTATATGCATCTCCATTTAAATCTATCTCTCCATCACCATTACCTTCTTTTGAGACAATATCTAAAATATTTTTATCTTCTACCTTTGTATGAACTTTTGACATATCACTTCTATCAGATAATATAGTACCTTCTTTATTTATTAAAACTGAATACCCTGTTTGACTAAAACTTTTTTCCGAAAAATTAATTGATATATCATTAAAGTTTATATTCATTCCTATAACACCTATAGGAGTATCTCCATTTTTTACACTTCTATATATAGTAAGTGCTATATTACCTGAGAGCTTGTCTTCATACGGCCCAACCCATACAATATCTTCTTTTATAGCTTTTTCATAATAATCATTAGGGATAACATTATCCATACCCTTACTCTTATAATCTATAGAAGGAGTAATTAAATTAACATTACCACTTCTAAATACTGTGCTCATAATAACATCTGTTGCACCTTTAAGACCTGATAAAATTCTCTCAGAATTAGTGAAATTCCCATTAGCTAAATCAGCTTGGAATATTCCTGTTTTCCCCATTGTGTCCACTCTATATTCTAATCCCCAAAAATAATCTTCTAGGGACTGAACAGCTGAATTATAACCATTCTTTAAATCTGTTGATAATACTTGATTACTAAACCTATTAATACTCCTTATACAGACAAAACTTAATAATACCTGTCCTAAGATAATAACTGGTAAAAGAATTAGTAAAACTTTTACTTTTAACGATTTTTTCTTTTTAATTATACTATTCATTTGTACCTTCCTTTCTTCTGTGCTCCTTACCTCTTATTGTTTTACCTTACTTTATAATTTCGCCCGAAACACTATATTTCTTTAACAAAAAAAGACAAATTCTCAAAGAATTTGTCTTATTCATTCAAATCTACATATGTTCCTTTTTTTGAAAAAATCGTCCATTCACAAATATTAGTTACATGATCCGCTATTCTTTCTAGGTATTTTGTAACAAATAGCAATTGAGCACTCTTATTTCCTTTGCTATCATCTAATTTTACACCCTTTAGCAACTCTCCAAATATACTACCATACAGTTCATCTATTTCATCATCCATGGCACAAATTTCATAAGCTTTATCTACATCACCCTCAATATAAGTTTCTATAGATAATCCTATCATATTTCTTACTTTCTCTTCCATATCCCACAACGGAAGAGCCTCATCTCTCGTTTCTCCACCATTTCCATTTACTTTTTTAACAATCTTACATATATCAACTGCATGATCAGCCATTCTTTCAAGGTCTGTTACTATTTTAGATGCTGTAAATACATTTCTTAAATCTTTAGCTAATGGTTGTTCAGTAGCTATAAATTTTATGCATTCTTCTTCTATTGACTTCTGTAACTCATCTACCTTATCATCATCTTTTATTATTTCTTCAGCTGACTTAACATCAGCATTTCTTAAGGCTAACATACTTAAATAAATTTGTTTTTCCACCAAACTTGACATGAGTATTAATTGCCTATTTATTTCATTAATCCTTGCTTTTTGTGAAGTTCTAGTCATAATGCACCTCCTATTTTAACCGAATCTACCTGTTATATAATCCTCTGTTCTCTTATCCTTTGGTTTATAGAAAATATCCTCTGTTTTACCAAACTCAATTACTTCACCATTTAAGAAGAATGCTGTTTTGTCTGCAATTCTTCCTGCTTGTTGCATATTATGAGTAACAATAATAACAGTATATTTTTTCTTTAGTTCATCCATTAATTCCTCTACTTTGCTAGTAGAAATAGGATCTAAAGCTGACGTAGGTTCATCCATCAATATAACTTCAGGAGATACAGCAAGAGTTCTTGCTATACATAATCTTTGCTGTTGTCCACCAGATAATCCTAAAGCACTCTTTTTTAATCTGTCTTTTGTTTCATCCCAAAGAGCTGCACCCCTTAAACTTCTCTCAACTATTTCATCTAATGTCTTTTTATCCTTTATACCGTGTATTTTAGGACCATATGCAATATTATCATAAATTGACATTGGAAAAGGATTAGCCTTTTGAAATACCATTCCTACCCTTTTTCTTAATGCAATTTCATCGTAATCATCATATATATTTTTACCCTCAAATAAAACTTCTCCAGTTACTTTAACTCCTTCAATCAAGTCATTCATTCTATTTAATGTACGTAGAAATGTTGACTTTCCACATCCTGAAGGCCCAATTAAGGCTGTAACCTCATTTTGATTTATATTCATATTTATATTTTTTAAAGCTTTATTAGTTCCATAATATAAATCTAAGTTTTTAGTTTCTATAATCGACATAATTTCCTCCTACTTTCCACCATAAGCCTTTAGTAATCTGTTTCCTATAACTCTTGCTAGTATATTAAATAACAATACTGCTATTATTAATACAGCTGCTGTTCCATTAGCGATTGCTGCTGCATCTGGAACTATAGCTTCAGAATTTAACTTCCATATATGAACTGCTAGGGTTTCAGCTGGCCTAAATAATGAGAATGCTGACTTCCCAGTTAAGCTAATTGTATTGAAGTTTAATTTCCCTGAACTTAATCCTGCTGTATAAAGGAAGGCTGCTGCTTCACCAAATATTCTACCTGCTGATAAAATAATACCTGTTAATATTTCTCCCATAGCTATTGGAAGTGTTAGCTTAACAATAGTTTGCCACTTACTAGCTCCTAAACCTAATGAAGCTTCCTTAACTCCCTTACTAGCTGTTTTTATAGCATTTTCTGAAATTCTTGTCATAGAAGGAATATTTAAAATACTTACTGATAAAGCACCAGCAATTATAGAATATCCCCATCCTGCAAAATTAACAAAAACTAATAATCCAAACATACCTATTACTATTGATGGTAATGAAGACATAGTTTCAAGTGATAATCTTACAAATCTTACCAAAGGTCCTTCCTTAGCATATTCAGCTAAGTATATTCCAGCTCCTATTCCTATTGGAACAGTTATTATTAATGATATTAAAAGCATATAGAATGAATTAAATAACTGAGCGCCTATTCCTCCTCCAGGAGATGTTGTCTTAGATGCGCCAAACAAGAAACTAGGCTTTAACATTCCTAACCCTTGATATAAAATATATGCTATGAATGATCCTAAAAGAAATACAACAAAAAAGCTAACTATATATATAATTACGGTAGAAATCTTATCTACTTTCTTTGCATCCACTATCCTTCACTCCTCTTTTCAATCTTTCTAATTGCAAGTATAAATAAGAAAGATATAACAAGTAATATTAATGCTAGGCTCCACAATGCGTCATTCCAAGCTGTACCACCTACTGTATTTGCCATATCCATTGTCAAAATACTTGTAAGCGTAGATGATGAAGATAATAGTCCATTAGGAATCTTTACTGCGTTACCTATTACCATTTGTACTGCTAATGCCTCACCAAAAGCTCTTGCTATTCCTAAAACTACTCCTGTTAAAATACCGCTTTTAGCTCCTGGAATAATAACATTTTTTATAGTTTGCCATCTTGTTGCCCCTAATCCATAAGAAGCTTCAATATGCTCTCTTGGTATGCTCTTAATAGCATCAATAGATAATGTTGCTATAGTTGGTAGTATCATTAAGGATAATACTAATATACCTGCAAGCAATGAAAATCCCATTCCACCTACATGATTCTTTATAAAAGGTACTAATACAGATATACCTACCCACCCATAAACAACAGATGGTATACCAACCAATATTTCTAATGATGGCTTTATAAGTTTATTACCTAACCCTTTAGAAATTACATTAACAAAAACTGCTAATGTAATAGCAATAGGTGCACTAATTACTACTGCACCCATTGATACAAAGGTTGATCCTAATATGAAAGCCAAAGCTCCAAAAGAGGCTGGTGTTTCACTTGGGTTCCAATTATTTGTAAACAGAAATTCTATTATTCCGTAGTTTCCTTTAGTAAATGTTTGAATTCCTTTTTGACCAATGAATATTATTATTGATAATGTAACTGCTATTATTAACATTCCACATAATGTTGCAAATGTTTTTCCTATATATTCATTAAATAGCCTCTCTTTAAAGCTTCGTTTTTCCATACCTATCATTCCTTAACTATTATTCTACTTTCATTTCACTTCCTGAAATAAATCCTGTATCTTCTACTACCTTTTTATTATCTTCACTCATAATGTAATCAATAAACTTCTTAGCTTCTGCTGTTGGTTCTCCCTTAGTGTACATATGCCCCCAAGACCAGAATGGATATTTTCCAGTAGTTATATTTTCCTTGCTAGCTTCAACACCATCTATAGCTACTTTAACCATTGACTTAGCTTCATCTGAACTTAAGTAAGAAAGTGCTAAATAACTAACTGCTCCATCATTTTGAGCCATTGCCTTTGCTACTGCTCCACTTGAATCTTGAACTGATCCTAATGAATCATTTTCTAAGTTCTTGTCTCCACCTAAAACAGTTTTAACAAATGTTGCTCTAGTACCTGAAGATGATGGTCTGTGAATTAAGAATATTTCTTTATCTGCTCCTCCAACTTCCTTCCAGTTCTTAACTTTTCCTGAGAAAACATCTTGAATTTGTTGTTTTGTTAACTCTTTAACTCCAGCAGCTTCATTAACTACAATTGCAAATCCTTGAGCTACCACTTTATGATCAACTAACTCTTTTGCTTTATCTTCTTCTAATTTTTCATTTGCAAAAATATCTGAATTACCAATATTTACGCTTCCATCTAATACTTGTGTTAAACCGGCACCAGAGCCACCAGCTTGTGCATTAATTTCATAACCTGGATTCTTTTCTATAAAGCCGTCAATAGATGCTTCAACTAATGGTAGTAACGCTGATGAACCGCTTAGTGTTACTGTTCCACCTTCTTCTCCTTCACTAGAGCCGCAACCTACGAAAGCGCCTCCAATCATTGTTATAAGTAATGCCCCAACTATTAATTTCAAACTTTTCTTTTTCATTTTTATCTCCTCCAAAATTTTTAATGAAGATTTTCTTTACACTTTATATTTTAGTTTCTTTAAGTTAAGGCTTTATTATACAAATGTTAAGTATCTTTATAGCTATGTTAAATAGATTTTACATATGGCAAAGTAATTATCCCTAAAAATATACAAAAAGAGCTGAGCACTAAATAATTAGTGCTCAGCTCTTTTTATATATGTTTTATTTGTATTATAAATTTACTTCCTACACCCAATACACTTTCAACCTTAATATTTCCATTAAAAGTTTTAACAATATGTTTTACTATTGCTAAACCTAAACCAGTACCTCCACTTTTTCTTGCTTTATCAACTCTATAAAACCTTTCAAATATTCTTGGTATATCTTCTTTGGGAATACCTATACCATTATCTTCTACAATTAAATTATAATTATCTCCCTTAGTAAAACTTGAGATCTTAACTGTTGAACCTTCATTAGAATATTTAATACTATTTTCAACTATGTTAAGTACTAGTTGTAGAAACCTATCCTTATCTCCAAAAAGCAGGTCGTAATTTCTTTCGTCTAGTTCTATCGTAATATTTTTATTATCTGCTAAAACTTTTACCATATTTATAACATCATCTACTACTTTATTAGGTAAAAATTCATCTTCTTCACCTGAAATATCACTTTCAATCTTAGATAATATTAAAATGTCATTTATTAATCTTCCAAGCCTATCAGCTTCTTTTTCAATAATATCTAAAAACTTCTTACGTGTTTCTTCATCCTCAACATATTTTAATGTTTCTGTAAATCCTTTAATTGAAGTTAACGGTGTTTTAAGCTCATGAGACACATTGGCAACGAATTGACTTCTCATATTTTCTAGACGTTTTATATCTGATATATCTTGAACTGCAATTACCTTACCAATTCTATCAATACCATCTATTATTGAAGCTTTTTTTATTCTAAGCTCCCTCTCAACTGGATGAAGTATTTTTACCTCTTTCTCACTATCATCTTCTTCATTCAAAAAGGTATTTATATCGTAATCTTTAATATATTTTGATATCTTTTCCCCACTTATATCTCTTCTTATGCCAAATACTCTTTTAGCATATGGGTTAATAGTAATCACTGTATCATCTCCATCAACAGCAATTACCCCACTTTCCATACTTCTTAAAATTGATTCTAATCTATTTTGTTTATCAACTACTTCTCTAATTTTTGCTTGTAATTGATCCGCCATATTATTAAATGTCTTACCTAAAGAACCTATCTCATCATTTGAAAGAGATTTCACCCTAATATTAAGATCACCACCAGCTATACGTGCTGTTACATTCTCTAAGTTTTTTAAAGGCTCAATAATAGTTCGTACAAGCTTCATTGATAATGAAACAGAAAATAGCATTACTATAGTTACAATACCAATATATACTTTAAGGTTAGTTGGTTCAAAAATATCTATTGTTTCAAAAGGTAAGGACGCTCGAAGAATTGTACCATCCTCTAACTTTTCTGCGTAATATACAGTTTTTTTACCTGTTGTCTCACTTATCCTAGTAGAATATCCTTCCCCATACTTGTTAGCTTTTATTACTTCATCCCTATCTCTATGACTATTTAAGTCTTTGTCTACACTATCATACACAACATTTCCATTCTTATCTATCACTGTGCATCTAACAGGTGTATTATTTATTCTATATCCCGATATAAGATCTTCATAATCACCATTTACATTAACAATATAATTAGCAAAATCCTTTAAACTTTTTTTAGTACTGTTTAGATCCTGATAATTGTATAAGACAACAAATGATGAACATGCTATAATAAGTGCAAATAAAACAGTTATAATTACAGATGTTAATATCTTTTTTCTCATATTACTCAACAGGATTAAATCTATATCCCACTCCTCTTATAGTTTCTATAAACTTAGGATTTTTATCATCATCTTCAATCTTTTTCCTTAGATATCTTATATGTACATCTACAGTTCTAGTTTCTCCAATATATTCATATCCCCATACCTTATCAAGTAGAGTCTCTCTTCTAAGAATTTTTCCCTTATTCTTAATTAAAATCTCTAACAATTCAAATTCCTTTAGGGTTAATTCGACTTTCTCATTATTAATTAATACTTCATGTCTCTCAAAATCTACTTTTAATCTTCCAAGTTCATAGATTTCTTCAGATATCTCATCTGAATTAGACCTTCTTAATACAGCTTTAACCCTTGCTAATAACTCCCTTATTGAAAATGGTTTTGTAATATAGTCATCTGCTCCAAGTTCTAAACCTAATATCTTATCAAGTTCTTCACTCTTTGCAGTCAACATTATTATTGAGGTTTTTGATGTTTCTTTATCTCTTTTAATTTCTTTGCATACATCTAGCCCGTCCATCCCAGGCAACATAAGATCTAATAAAAGTAAATCTGGTTTATTTTCTTTTACCTTCTTTAATGCATCTAATCCATTATTGGCTGTAATAACTTTATAACCTGCATTTACTAAATTAAACTGTAATAACTCTACAATATGCTCCTCATCATCTACAATCAGAACTTTTTCATCAGCCATTTTTATATCCCCCTTATTTTAAAATAACAAACGAAAATAATCTTCCATAATCTCCATTTGATTTTCTATACGAATGTAGCTTTATATCTTCATTGCAATAAGTACATAAATTTAATGTATATATATTTTCCTCTAAAACACCAATTTCTCTTATATCTTTTAATATACATTCCTCTAGAGATAATCTTCTTCCATCAAATAAAACCTCTTCTGGTATCCTTGTCTCTTCTAAAAAAGTTTCTTTTAATTCTTGAGATACCTCATAACAACATTTTCTTATGTGAGGTCCAATATATACCTTCACATCTTTATATTCAGTGTTATACTCTCTATTCATTGCTTCAATAGTTTTCTTAGTAATTGAACTTATTGTTCCTCTCCAGCCACTATGTATAGCTGCCACAACACCCTTAGCATCATCTACTATAATAACTGGTACACAATCTGCAGTAAAAACACCTATAGCTGTATTAGTTTTAGATGTTATTATTGCATCTCCTTCTTTTTCAATAAAATTTTTAATATCGTCATTTGATAAAACATGTATAGTAGATGAATGTACTTGTCTAATATACGCAACTTCCTCTACTTGAAATTCTTCTATAATGGCATTTAAAGTTTTTACTCCATCTTCAGTATGCCTATTAAAATTTTTTCCTGTTTCTGCAGTTGAAAAAACTATCTTTGCCTTATCACTCTCAAATTCAATATATCCTTCTTTATTTACTGTAATATCTAAATACTCCATACTTCCTCCAAACTTATATATATTTTAACATCCTAGCTATATTTTATCTATTTTAGTTAAATAATTTAACCTATCTTTAACGAAATTCATTAGAAACTAAAAAGAATTGAAAGTCCCCTTCCAATTCTATACATATATACAAAACTTACTTAGTCATAAGATTTTTTATTTCTTCTAAAAATGTGTTTATATCTTTAAATTGTCTATAAACAGATGCAAATCGTACATAAGAAACTTCATCAATATCTTTAAGTCTATCCATAATCATTTCTCCAATATACTCACTAGCTACTTCAGTTAACATTCTATTAGAGATATTCTTTTCAATATCATCTGCTATATCTTCAATTTGCTTTCTTGAAACTGGTCTCTTTTGACAAGCAGTTATTAATCCATTTATAATTTTTTCTTTATTAAAATTCTCTCTAGTAGAATCTTTTTTTATAACTAAAATAGGAATGTCCTCAATCTTTTCATAAGTTGTGTATCTTTTATTACATTTTAAACATTCTCTACGTCTTCTTATAGCCGTATGATCCTCAGTAGATCTAGAATCAACCACCTTGCTTTCTTCATATGCACAAAAAGGACATTTCATATTTATTCACCTTCCAGCTAATCTTTACTTTACCTTAAGGTAATTATACATATTTTTATATACTTTTGCTAGTATTAATCAAAAATATTCTCCTTATTGCTAGAGTCAATATTAACTAATATAACGTCTATTCCAACCTTAACTATATCACTCCAAAGAACTTCTACATCTTCAGTCTTTGAAAACCATCCTTTAGCCTCTCCTGGAAGTAAAATTGATAATATTTTATGTTCATCACTGTCTATCTTTATGTCTTTAATAAATCCAACCCTACTACCTGTATTTATATCAATTACCTCCATAGACCTCATAGCATTTATAGAATGTAAATTTTCCTCCATAAATATCACTCCCTCCATTACATAATTATATGTGCTAAATGTTTTAATATAACAAAATCTCATCCAATTTAGAATAAAAAAGATGGGGTGTATATTTATTTTGTTTGTTCCGTCGCTGCGCTCCAAGTCACATCAAAACAAATATCCACCTCACTGGTACTAAAGGTAAGGAAATTATAAAATTATTATCCTTCATTTTATATTTTTTAATATGAAATTGTAATAATACCTTTGATTTATAGCTAATTAAAATTTTATACTTTCCTAGACATTAAAAAATAAGATGCAAACTTAAATTTGCATCTTATTAATTCATACATGTTTTCTCATGTGTTTTAAAGCTGTTTTTTCTAAACGAGATACTTGTGCTTGTGATATTCCAATTTCATCTGCAACTTCCATCTGAGTTCTTCCATTAAAAAACCTTAGGTTTAATATTAATTTTTCTCTATCACTTAACTTTTTCATAGCCTCTTTAATCGATATATTCTCCAGCCAATTCTCATCAGTATTTTTATTATCACTTACTTGATCCATTACATATATTGCATCTCCACCATCATGGTATATAGGCTCATATAACGAAACTGGATCTTGTATTGCATCTAAGGCAAATACCACTTCTTCTCTTGGTATATTTAATTCCTTAGATATTTGAGAAATTGTCGGTTCCTTATTATTTTCTTTTATTAGTTTATCCCTAACAACTAAAGCCTTATAAGCTATATCTCTTAAAGACCTACTAACTCTTATAGGATTATTATCTCTAAGATATCTTCTAATTTCACCTATTATCATAGGTACTGCATATGTAGAAAACTTTACATTTTGGCTCAAATCAAAGTTATCTATTGCTTTCATTAACCCTATACATCCTACTTGAAATAAATCATCTACATTTTCTCCTCTATTATTAAACCTTTGTATAACACTTAAAACTAATCTTAAATTTCCTTTTATAAAAGATTCCCTAGCAGAATTATCTCCTTGTTGCATCTTTAAAAGTAGTTCTCTCTTTTCCTTTTCTTTAAGTACTGGAAGTTTTGAAGTATTTACGCCGCATATTTCCACCTTGTTTATTATCAATGTCATCAATCCCTTCAGAGGTAATAACGTTCTGCATTAAACATTATCTCCGATAGATGATACTTTTATACTAAAGACAAACTATATCATTCTACTAATTTCTTTTTTCAATCTATTTATAATTTTCTTTTCAAGTCTTGATATATATGATTGTGATATGCCAAGTAAGTCTGCCACTTCCTTCTGAGTCTTTTCTCTCTTTCCATTTAACCCAAACCTAAGTTGAACAATTTCTTTTTCTCTATCATTTAAATTTTTTAAAGCCATAAATAATAATTCCTTATCAACTTCATCTTCAATCAAATTATAAACAGTATCATTTTCTGTTCCTAAAATATCTGATAATAACAGTTCATTTCCATCCCAGTCTATATTTAATGGTTCATAAAAAGATATTTCAGCCTTTACCTTACTGTTTCTTCTTAAATACATAAGGATTTCATTTTCAATACATCTAGATGCATAAGTTGCTAATTTTATTTTTTTCTCAGGATTAAATGTATTTACAGCCTTTATTAACCCTATTGTTCCAACTGATATTAAATCTTCTATATAAACTCCAGTATTTTCAAACTTTCTTGCTATATAAACTACTAACCTTAGATTTCTTTCGATCAAAGTACTTCTAATGCTTTCTTCCCCATTTAATAATTTACCTACTAACTCTTCTTCTTCCTCCTTTGTAAGTGGTGGTGGCAATGCATCATTTCCTCCTACATAGTGTAACTTTTTAGATAGAAATTTAAACTTTTGTACAATTCTGTTTAACAATACATCTAACTTCATATTATCCTCCTCTAAATAACTCCACGTGACAATAGAGCGTTGAATTCATTTTCCTTATTTAGTACTTCTTTACATGGACAAATAATAGCTGAGATTTCCATCTCTTCATTATCACTCTTTTTTAAAATAACCTTGTCCACTTTAAAACCTTTCATTTTTCCTCTATATCCAATACCGTTATATTGAATATAGTATGTGTTACTGTCTGTTTCCTGGAAATAATTAATATATTTCTCCTCAACAATAATACATGGTAAATTTGTTATAGACTCCTTCAGTTCATTTCCGGTGTCTAAGAACCCTCTTACTACATACCGTACTCCTCTAATATACAGCTCCACTTCATAAATAAAATTAGTGATTAACGCTCTTTCTCTTAAGTAACTTAAGACCCTGTCCGAAATTATATATACTAGTATAATGGATATAAGTAAGTACTGCATTGAAGCATTACTAATTACATAACTATGTTCAAAAGAATACTTATTTTCCCAAGTAGAAAATCCAAAGCTTATCCCACTTAATAGAAAAGCTATTAATATATATATTCCAGTTGCTTTCAATTCCACTTTAAAATTATTTCTTTCTAGAAGTATTCTTATCATTATCCACCCTACTAATATTTGAAAGGGAAATAAAGAAAAAATCTTTAGTTCTGGAAATACAGAAACAACTGTATATAACGCGCCTAAAGAGGATGCTAATAACAAACTTTTATTATCATGCTTTATATGCATCAACTTAGCAGTTATAAGTAATATAAACATATCAATTACAAAGTTTTCTATCAATACTATATCTAAATATATCTCCATATCTCCACCCCCTCTCGTTAAGATTATTATAGACCTAACCCAAATAAAATTTTGTCAGTTTTACTTAGTGTAAACAGTTTTTTTAACTGTTCTTTTTTACATTAATGCACAAAATAATTTTTATATGAGTAAGTTTTATTTATTTCCTTCTTTTTTTCATACTTTTGCAAAACGTCTTATAATCCCATCTTTAGGAATATTATTATTTTATCTTTAAATATAAAGCATACTAATTTCAAGGTTTGCAGCCTTTATTCCCACTAAAGCTTGTAAGACTTAAACCAACTAGAATTTTGCCACAAAAAGAAAAGTCATGCAGAATAAAAATTCGCATGACTTTAAAATCAATTTCATAAAAATAATATATTAACTTTTTCTAGCTCTTCTTAAGAAAACTGGAATATCTAAATCATCGCCCTCATCTTCTCTAGCGGATTGAGTTTCTGTTTTCTTTTCTTCTTCTGTAGTTGCTACTTCTTCTCTAGCAGTTTCTTGCTTCTTAGTTTCCTTAACTGGTTGAGTTGTACTAATTCCTTCTGCTTCAAATCCAGTAGCTATTACAGTGATTCTTATTTCATCATTTAAAGTTTCATCAATAACAGCACCAAATATAATATTAGCATCAATATCTGCAGATTCTCTAACAACATCAGCAGCTTCATAAACTTCTAAAGCACCTAGATCAGCACCACCTGTAAAGTTTAAAATAACTCCAGTAGCTCCATCTATAGATGTTTCTAATAATGGGGATGCAATAGCTTGTTTTACAGCATCAGATGCTCTATTATCACCTTTACCATAACCAACTCCCATATGTGCTAAGCCTTTATTAAGCATTACAGCCTTTATATCTGCAAAGTCAGCATTAACTACACCTGGTATAGTAATTAAGTCAGATATCGCTTGTACACCTTGTCTTAATACATCATCAGCTAACTTGAAAGAATCAAGAAGTGTAGTCTTCTTATCAGCCATTCTTAATAATCTTTCATTTGGTATAATTACTAATGTATCAACCTTTTCTTTTAATCTTGCAATTCCCATTTCGGCATGCATCATTCTTCTTTTTCCTTCAAAAGGGAAAGGCTTAGTAACAACACCAACTGTTAAAATATCCATTGATTTAGCGATTTCTGCTACTACTGGTGCTGCACCTGTTCCAGTTCCACCACCCATACCAGCAGTTATAAATACCATATTAGCGCCTTTAATTGCAGCTGTTATTTCTTCTCTACTTTCTTCAGCTGCCTTCTGCCCAATTTCTGGATTTGCTCCAGCTCCTAGACCTTTAGTTAACTTTTCTCCTACTTGAATCTTTTGATTTGCGTGAGATAACATTAATGCTTGCTTATCTGTATTTATCGCAATAAACTCTACGTTTTTTAAACCTTCAACTATCATCCTATTAACGGCGTTACTTCCTCCGCCACCACAACCTATTACCTTTATATTGGTTAATTCTTGCATATCTACTTCAAAATCTAACAAAATAATACCTCCTTTAGAAAATTTCATCTAGGAAGCTTCTAAACTTCCCCATTATTCCTAGATTGTTTTTGCCAACATTAGCTTCTTCTTCTTCAATTTCTTCCTCTATAGGACAATCATAAAGTAACTTTAATCTATCATATACTTCTTTAATTATAGATAAAGATGATATATTTGAAAAATCCTCCATACCTAAGTAGTGGCTGTTAATAAGTTTAACTTTTTTATCCATCTGCTCTTTAATTACATCAAATACATTTTCGTAACAGGATATACCATCTCCATATATGATTATACTACAAATTCCCTCAAAAAAGGAAGTCTTTTTTAACTCTAAGTTAATATACTCCACTATTTCTTCTATTCTTGCTCTTGTGACTTCATAAAATAATTTAGTAGAAACTACAGCTGTACCAACATTAACTTCTTCTTCTTGAAGAAGTCTTTCATATGTAGAACTATATATTTTCTTTATATTTTCTGCTTCTGATAATGTAAAGTTTCCACAAATAGATAAATCCTTAGTAATATTTTCTCCGCCTAATGGCACAGATGATGTATATTTTAGAATGCCATTATTAAATATTGCAATATCAGATGTTCCTGCTCCTATATCTATAAGAGCTTTCATCCCTAGTGAGTTTTTCTCACTTAGAAATACCTTTCTTCCACTTAATACATTTGGTACAAAACCTTCTAACACTAATCCGCAATTATTTATAACCCTTTTGTATTTTTCAAGTTCATCAGAACTACCAATTAGTATAGAAAGATTAATACTTAATATATTAGCTCTCCATCCTATAATGTTTTCATTGAATATATTGCCATCTATATTAAAAAAGTTAACTATTGTATCTACTATTTCTTCACCATCACCTAAAATAACATTTCTCTTACCTTTTTCTATAGCTCTTTTTAAGTCAGCTCCTCTTACTTTACCTTCACGCAAATTTACACTGCTAGTTACTTCTGATAGTCGAATATTTCTTGATGAAATACCAACGTAAACATTACGTAACTTTTTTAATGTCTTCTGTTCTACTTCTTCAATTAATCCCATTAAACTTTGACAGCACTTTTCTTCATCTATGATAGTCCCTTTATTTATTCCATCTGAACTTTTAAAGTATGATCCAAGAATTTCTATATCATCATTATTTTCTCTTCCTAAAGAAATAGAAATCTTTTTACTTCCAAAGTCTATAGCTGTCAATGTCAATTCATTCATCTTTTTCTTGTCCCTCCCTTGTAGCAACTTACATTATTCTTATTCAACAAAAGATCTTTATTTCCTTTCTATTTTAATTTAATTATAAAATTTTATTTGAAAAAGTAAATGCATTTTGATTTAACATAAAAGGAATTAATTAGAAGTTAGTTTTTTACCCTTTTATTTATCCTCATTTATCCAGCAAATATAGTTTTATATAAATAAAAAAGTGGCTCTCTACGCTTTAGCGAAGAGGTCACTTTTTAGCCATACCACATTTTGTTGTTCTATGGTGGCGTTTATAACATCATAATTCTTTTTATAGTTTCTCTATCAACTGAATATGTTAAAGCAGTTTCTTTAGATATAATTCCCTTCTTATACAAATCTGCTAAGGCCATATCCATTGTCTTCATTCCATACTTAGTTCCTGTTTGTATAGATGATTCAATTTGATGTGTTTTTCCTTCTCTAATTAAATTTTGTATACCAGGTGTTATTGTCATTATTTCAAGAGCTGCAACTCTACCTAGACCATCTGCTGTTTGTACTAATTGTTGAGATATAATTCCTTGTAAAACAGCTGATAATTGAATTCTAATTTGTTGTTGTTGATGTGGTGGAAATACGTCAATTATTCTATCTATTGTTTTAGCAGCACCAATTGTATGTAATGTTGAAAATACTAAGTGACCTGTTTCAGCTGCTGTAATAGCGATAGAAATAGTTTCAAGGTCTCTCATTTCTCCTACTAGAATAACATCTGGGTCTTCTCTAAGTACCGCTCTTAATGCGTTTTGATAGCTTCTACTATCTTTTCCAATTTCCCTTTGGTTTATTATACACTTATTGTGCTTATGAAGATATTCTATAGGATCTTCTAATGTAACTATATGTGCTTGTCTTGTAGAATTGATTTCATTAATCATAGCTGCAAGTGATGTAGATTTACCACTACCTGTTGGTCCAGTTACAAGAACTAACCCTCTTTGTTTTTCAACCAAATCTTTTAGTATTCTTGGATGTTTAAGTTCATCAAGAGTTGGAACTTTTAAAGTAATTACTCTAAGTGCGATAGCATCACTATTCCTTTGCTTAAATACATTAACTCTGAATCTACCTACCCCTTGTACAGAATATGATGTATCTGCTTCACCTATTTGATTATATCTTTCAAATCTTTCCCCTAGTATTTCTTTTGCAAATTCTCTTATATCTTCTGGCATAAGCTTATTAGGACCTATTGGAATAAGCTTACCATTTACTCTTACTGTTGGCTGTATTCCAACTGTTAGGTGTAAGTCAGAAGCTTTTAGTTCAAGAGTTCTAATAAGCAAATCATTCAAAATATACATGTATATACCCCCATCTTTTTTACAGTTAATTTTTACTATTTATATAATATTCTATATAAAAAGCTAAATTCCTTTAAAAATAAAGGAATTTAGCTTTCAAGCAATTATATCTTTGTATATAAAGCTTTTTGTAACTTTTTCAAAGCTTTTTTTTCAATACGCGATACATATGACCTAGAAATATTAAGATTTACTGCTATCTCTCTTTGTGTCTTACACTTTCCATCTTCTAACCCATATCTCATAATTAGGATATCACATTCTCTTTTAGTTAACACTTCATACATTTTATTGTATAGAGATTTTATCTGAAGATTGCTTTCCACCTTTTCAATTACAGAATCTTTTTCGCTACTTAAAACATCAATAAGGCAAATTTCATTACCTTCTTTATCCACTCCTATTGGATCCTGCAAATAAACCTCACTCTTTTGTTTCTTATTATTTCTAAACAACATTAGTATTTCATTTTCTATACATCTAGAAGCATAAGTAGCAAGTCTAGTACCTTTTGATGAATCGAAGGAATCTATCGCTTTTATAAGTCCTACTGTACCAATAGAAATTAATTCATCTACATCTTTATTAGGAAAAGAATATTTCTTTACAATATGAGCAACTAGTCGGAGATTCCTTTCAATTAAGATACTTTTTGCTTTTTTATCTCCCTCTTTTAGTTTATTTAAGTATAATTCTTCATCTTTTTCATCAAGTGGTAAAGGAAATGTGTTATTTCCAGTAATATACCCAGTTAAGAATAGGGAGTTAGTTATAAGATTTAAAAAATTTGATAATATAAACACCTTACTCCTCCTAGTAATGCTTATTACTATAATATTCACTTGAAAAGATTTTCTTGCCTAAATTTCTAAATAATTAATTTAATAAATTTTAAAGGATAAGAAAATATAAATTCATATTTCCTTATCCTTCATACATACTTTTTTATTTAACTATATTTCTTACTATATCAGAGAATATTGGAGCAGCAGTATTACTACCTCCTAGATCTTGCCCCTTATCATTTACAGACTTAATATTAGGCACTATAACCACCACTGTATAATACTTATTATTATACTTATAATATCCTGTAAACCAGCAATGTACTGAATTTTCATCACTTGTATTAGCAGTTCCTGTTTTTCCCCCAACTTCAACTCCATCTACATTTGCCATTTTTCCAGTTCCAGAACTTACTACTTTATTCATGCCATTCATTATTATTTTACTAGTCGTACCACTAAATATTCTTTCTTTTTTAGTAGAATATTCTTTAACAATATTATCATCCTTATCTAATATTGCTTCTAACAAATATGGTTTTATATATTCTCCTCCATTTACTATTGCATTAGTTGCTCCAAGCATCTGAAGTGGTGATAGGGTCATACACTGCCCTATAGATATATTAGCCATACCATCTTCAATATCAGGTGCAATGCCTTCTGTTTCATTCTGTCTAGGTGCAGTTACATTTAGAACTTTAGAAAATAGCCCTAACTTTTTACAATAATCCATCATTGTAACATAGCCTACTTTCTCTCCAACTGCAGCATACACATCATTACAAGAATTTAATAAAGCCTGTTCAACAGTTTGAGTGCCATGTATTCCCAAGCCACATATCTTTCCTGTACAGGTATACTTATCATTCATAGTAACCAAACCTTTATCTAAAGCACTAGCTAATGTAATAAGTTTAAAAACAGATCCTGGCTCATAGCCGTTACCTTCAATCCCTAAATTAACATTGGCTTCACTTTCATCCTTTTGAACCATTGCTTTTATTTTACCCGTATCAGCTTCCATTATAGTTACCCCTATATTATTAAAATCTTTATACTTTTCAGAAGCTAACACCTCTCTTACCTTATTCTCTATATCTAGGTCTATAGTCAATTGTAAATTTCTATTATTATCAGATATAGAAACTTCATTTTTTCCATAAACAGCTTTATCATCTAAATAAAATCTTTTAGTAGGTAACTCATTATCTTTTATATTGTTATATATTTCTTCTTGTATTGAATTACTTACTATATCTTCTTCTTTAGGTAAATTAGATAAGAAGTTACTAACTTTCCATGCCTTCTTTCTATCTACATTATCATATGAGTAATAATACAAGCCTTTAATATTATCTAACTTTTTAACTTTATTGTAAGTTTCTTCCGAAACTGTGTAATATAACTTTCCAGTACTTTTCATAACATCAGTATAATTAAAATCACTATCTTCACCTTGCATTATAAAATTAAGTGCCATTAGATCTTCTAATGTTTCTTCATAATTATTTAAAGTAAATGGTTTTTTATCTATGACAATTACATATTTCTTATTATAATTCATCATATCTTTGCCATTAGTATCTAGTATCATATAGCTTGAATTACTTATGTGTTCTGATTGATGATTTTGATACTGGCTAAGAACTTGTTCACTTGGAAACAGCTGTAATACAGCTAATCTAATTGACAACATTGTTAATATAGTTATAAAAAGAGATAACACCCCTAACTCTCTTTTTTTTAATTTTCTTACCAAATAAAAACACCTCCCTCTGCCTAAATTCTAGACAAAGAGAGGTTTTTTTATTCATAGATATTATTTTAGTATATCTCTAATTTTAGCTACTAAAATATCAATCGCTACTTTATTATGACCACCTTCAGGTATAATTATATCTGCAAATCTTTTTGATGGTTCTGTAAATTGAAAATGCATAGGTCTTACAACTGATAGATATTGATCTACAACTGATTGTACTGTTCTGCCTCTTTCTTCAATATCTCTTAATAATCTTCTAATAATTCTCACATCGGAATCTGTATCAACAAAAACCTTGATATCTAGAAGATCTCTAATTCTTTCATCCTCTAATATTAATATTCCTTCAACTATTATTATATCTTTAGAATCAACCTTTGTAGTTTCTTTTGATCTATTATGAACTGTAAAATCATATATTGGCTTGTTTATTGATTCTCCATTAATTAAACTCTTTAAGTGCTCAACTAAAAGAGCATTATCAAAAGCATTTGGATGATCATAATTTGTTTTAGTTCTCTCTTCCATTGAAAGATGGCTTTGATCCTTATAATAAGCATCTTGCTGAACCATTGCAATGTGTTCATCCCCAAAAGTTTCAAATAATTCTTTTGCAATAGTACTCTTACCTGATCCAGAGCCTCCAGTTATTCCTATTAATATTGGTTTCTTCATTAGTTTTCCTCCTAATTATGTATTAAAGTGTTAATACTTTTGTACCTTTTATTAACATATCATTTTTCTTTAAAGGCGTATCAACTTTAACTCTAAACATCATCATAGCCCTGTTTGCTACATTTGTTTTAACTTTTTTATCCAAGTCAAACATATCTTCTAACTTAACATTAAAGTCTGGAGTATGAGCTCTTAAAACTTCAACTTCATCCCCTTCAAAGACTCTGTTCTTTTGTAAAATAGTTGCAGTTTTAGTTTCCTCATCATAGGATTGTACAATTCCAACAATGTCGTAATCTCTTATATATGATGATTCATCATAGTTTTGTTCACCCATTTTTCCATAATAGAAACCTGTGTGATAGTTTCTATGACTTATTCTAGTAAGTGTATGCATCCATTCTTCTTTAAATTCATATCCTTCAGGGTTAGCCATGTAACTATCAATAGCTTCTCTATAAGCCTTAACTACTGATGCTACATAGAACTCACTCTTCATTCTACCTTCAATTTTGAAAGAATTTATACCACTCTTCATTAAATCAGGTATATGCTTAATCATACATAAATCCTTAGAATTCATTATGTATGTACCATTATCATCTTCAATTACTGGATAATATTCTCCTGGTCTAGTTTCTTCAACTAGGTAATACTTATATCTACAAGCGTTTGAGCATATTCCCTTATTTGCATCTCTTCCTAGCATATAATTAGAAATTAAGCATCTTCCTGAATATGCAACACACATTGAACCATGGATAAATGCCTCTAATTCACATTCTGCTGGAATATTTTCTCTAATTGTCTTTATTTCTTTAAAAGTTAATTCTCTTGCTAAAACTATTCTTTGGCAACCTTGTTCATACCAGAACTTAACTGCCTTCCAATTAGTTATATTAGCTTGAGTACTTATATGTACTTCTAAATTTGGAGCTGCTTCTTTTGCTGCAACAACAATAGATGGGTCTGCAACTATTATTGCATCTATCCCTAAATCTGCTAATCCTTTTATATATTCCTCAACACCTGTTAAGTCATGATTTCTTGGGAACACATTCATTGTAACATATAATTTTGCCCCTCTATCGTGGCAATATTTTACACCTTCTGCTATTTCTTCATTAGTAAAGTTATCAGAGAATGCTCTAAGGTTTAATCTACCTCCACCTATGTATACAGCATCTGCTCCAAAATCTATTGCTATTTTTAATTTTTCTAAACTTCCTGCTGGTGCTAAAATTTCTGGTTTCATCATATTAATTACCTCCTCTTAGTCACTGCAATTCCATCCCCCATTGGTATTACAGACGTTATTAAGCTTTCATCCTTTGATACCATCTCTAAGTATGTTCTCATTCTTTTTACTATAGTTATTTTTCTTCTTTTTACAAGTTCATCTGTTGCAACCATTCCCCTAAATAGAACATTATCAGCTATTATAATTCCATCCTCTTTAAGTAATCTTAAACAATGTGGAAGGAAATGATTGTAGTGTCCTTTTCCTGCATCCATAAAAATCAAATCAAAAGGTTCTTCTAGCTGTTCAAGTATTTCTAAACAGTCACCTTCTTTAATCTTTATTTTGTCTTCAAGATTAAACTTCTTAAGATTTACATTAGCAAGTTCTATCATTCTACTATCTCTTTCAATAGTAACTATTTCAGGTTCTGTGCCTGATGCTTCATACATTAATATTGAAGAAAATCCTATGGCTGTACCTAACTCTAAAATACGTAATGGTTTCTTCATACTAACCATAAATTCTAAAAACTTAGCAGTTTCTTTTTGAACTATAGGCACTCCATTTTCTCTAGCAAAATCCTCTATATCTTTTAAGATACCCTCTCTATCTGAAATAAGCTCCCTAATATAGCTTTCCATATATTCAAAAGTAATTCCACTCATCCTAATCCTCCAAATTAATTGCTTGCACTACCTCTTTTTTTGTTTTGTTCTACATTAACTCTTTCATGTTCCTCATAATTAGTTGAAAAATGATGTTTTCCATTTTCGCCATATAAAAGTACAAAATATAAATAATCAGTATCTGCTGGTTCTAAAACAGCTTTTATTGAATTATATCCTGGACTTCCTACTGCTCCAACTGGCAATCCTGCATTCTTATATGTATTATAAGGAGATTCAACCTTTAAATCATTGTATGATAAGATTTCATTTCCTTCATATCCTATTACATAATTTACTGTAGAACAAAATTCTAATTTCATACCTTTTGATATTCTATTATTAATTACTGAAGCAATCATAGGTCTTTCTTCATCTAGTCTTGCTTCTTTTTCAACCAATGAAGCCTTTATAATAATACTCTCAATTTCATCTTTATTTATTTTCTTTCCTGTTTCTTTTTCTAATTTAGATAACTTTTTATCAAAATTATCTAACATAACTTTTATCATTGATTTAGCATCAAAGTTTTTATCAAAAAAATATGTATCAGGAAATAAATAACCTTCAAGGTTATACTTTTTATTAGAATCTGCTTTAACATAATCAGGAAGTGGATAGTTTTTAATTTCATTTATGAATTCATCTCTTGTACATATTCCACTCTCTGCAATTACATCAGCAATAGTATCTATAGTATATCCTTCTTTTATAGTAACTTTAACTTGATTTTTCAAAAAATCTTCTGTAGTTAACATTTTTATTAACTCTTTTAAAGTTACGTCACTCTCAACCTCATAACTACCAGGTATAATTTTAAGATCCTGATTAGTTAATTTCAAATTAACTTTTATTAAGGTTTCATTCTTTATTACTCCCTCACTATTAAGTCTATCTAATAGATTATAAAATCCTTCGCCCTCATTAACTTCTATGGTTATCTTGTCAGAATCAGTTTTCAAGGGACTTTTTACGACATTATTATATGCAATAAACATTCCTATTATAGAAATCAACAAAATTCCTATAATAACAAGTACTATTTTCTTTAAATGAATACTCTTCATAAAATCCTCCTAAATATAAAAGTAAATAGCCTATTCTTAGGCTATTCACTTTATTATAATACTTTTTTAGGATTTAAGAAAGTTACTTTTTATTTCTGCTAAGCATTCTTCTTCTTTCGCCACTGTCTAATACTGTCTTTCTCATTCTTATGTTTTGTGGAGTTACCTCTACTAATTCATCATTATTAATGAATTCTAGACAATTTTCTAATGACATAACAACTGGTGGAACTAACTTAACAGCATCATCTGATCCTGATGCTCTTGTGTTAGTAAGCTTCTTACCTTTACATACATTTATATCTAAGTCTTCTGCTCTTCCACATACACCTACAACCATTCCTTGGTATACTGGTACACCAGCTCCTATAAATAATTGTCCCTTATCTTGTGCATTAAATAATCCATAAGCTATTGCATCTCCTGTTTCAAATGCAACAATTGAACCTCTACTTCTTGATGGAATGTCTCCCTTGTATGGTCCATATCCTTCAAATACATGATTCATGATACCATTACCCTTAGTATCTGTCATGAATTCATTTCTAAATCCTATAAGCCCTCTAGCTGGTACTACAAACTCTAATCTTGAATAACCATTTACTGCTGATGTCATATTAACCATTTCAGCTTTTCTTGGCCCAAGCTTTTCCATAACTGGTCCCATAAATTCTTCTGGAACATCAATTGTTAAGTATTCCATTGGTTCAAGCTTTTTACCATTTTCTTCTTTATAAATTACGTTAGCCTTTGATACTTGGAATTCATATCCTTCTCTTCTCATTGTTTCTATAAGTATAGAAAGATGTAACTCTCCTCTACCTGAAACTTCAAAGCAGTCAGGAGTAATTTCTCTTACTCTTAAACTTACATTTGTTTCAAGTTCTTTCATTAATCTATCTCTTAAGTGTCTTGATGTAACAAATTCACCTTCTTGACCTGCAAAAGGAGAATCATTTACCATAAAGTTCATGCTTAATGTTGGTTCATCAATATGTACGAATGGTAATGCTTCTGGGTTTTCAGCATCTGCTATAGTCTCACCTATGTTTGCATCTGTAACACCACTTATTGCAACTATATCACCAAAACCTGCTTCATCTGTTTCTTCTCTCTTTAATCCATTATATACAAATAAGTTAGTAACCTTATAGTTCTTTGTAGTTCCATCATTAGAAACTAGAGCAACATTTTGGTTCTTTTTAACTTTTCCTCTATGAATCTTTCCTAAAGCAATTTTTCCTACGAATACGTTAGAATCTAATGTTGTAACCAGCATTTGGAATGGAGCATCTAGGTATCCTTCTGGTGGAGCAACATGCTTTATTATTGTTTCAAATAATGGTTGCATGTCTTCATTTGTATCTTCAACGTTATATCTAGCAAATCCATTTCTAGCAGAAGCGTAGATAATTGGGAAATCTAATTGTTCATCATTTGCTCCAAGTTCAACAAATAAATCAAATACTTCATCAATTACTTCTTCTGGTCTAGCATCTGGCTTATCTATCTTGTTTATAACAACGATTGGCTTTAATTCTAATTCTAATGCCTTCTTTAATACGAACTTTGTTTGTGGCATTGGTCCTTCATATGAGTCAACTACTAGTAATACTGAGTCAACCATCTTAAGTACACGTTCAACTTCTCCACCAAAGTCAGCATGCCCTGGAGTATCTACTATGTTTATCTTTACTCCTTCATGCATAACTGCAGTATTCTTAGAAAGTATTGTAATTCCTCTTTCTTTTTCTAAATCGTTAGAGTCCATTACTCTTTCTTCTACCTTTTCGTTTGTTCTAAAAACGTTACTTTGTCTTAAAAGAGCATCTACTAGAGTAGTTTTTCCATGGTCAACGTGAGCTATAATAGCTATGTTCCTTATATCTTCTCTTTTATTTAATTCCATGCTTTGCCTCCAAATTCTTGGTTTTCAAATATGTAAACCTATAAATATTTTTTTCAAAAAGAAAATTGGATACACAAGTACCCAATTTTTTAAACCTTTTTTATTTTAATCTTTTAAGCTTTAAAAGTCAACCTAATTATATCTCCATAATAATAGGTAAAATCATTGGTTTTCTCTTAGTTTTTTCATATAAGAATTCTCTTAACTCTTCTCTTATATTAGATTTCAGCGTAGCCCAGTCGCTAATTTTCTTTTCTTCACACTCTTCTAATACATTTTTTACTATTTCTCTAGCCTCATCCATTAGTCCTTCAGACTCTCTAACATAGACAAAACCTCTTGAAATAATATCTGGTCCAGCTATAACAGTACTTGTTTCTTTTTCTATTGTAACAACTACTGTTAATATTCCATCTTGAGATAAATGCTTTCTATCTCTTAATACAATATGACCTACATCACCTACACCTAAACCATCTACAAATACTTGACCTGAAGTTACAGTTCCATTCTTCTTAATATAATTTCTTGCAACTTCAACTACGTCTCCATTTTCTGCTATAACAAAATTTCTTTCTGGAAGACCTAATTTACAAGCTAATTCTGCATGTTGTTTTAGATGCCTGTACTCTCCATGCACAGGAATAAAAAATCGTGGCTTTACTAATGTTTGCATCAACTTCAATTCTTCTTGACAGGCATGACCTGATACGTGAACTTCAGCTAATGATTCATATATAACTTCAGCACCTTGTTTAAATAACTGATTAACCACTCTAGATACAGTTTTTTCATTTCCTGGTATTGGATTAGCAGAAATAATAACAGTATCTCCCTCAACTATACTAATCTTTCTATGTTCGGAAGAGGCCATTCTTGCCAAGGCTGACATTGGCTCTCCTTGACTTCCTGTAGTAATAATTACTGCCTTATCATTAGGATATTTTAAAATCTGATCCAAAGAAATCAATGTATCTTCCTTTGATTCTAAATATCCAAGTTCTTTAGCAACTTGAACTATATTCTCCATACTTCTTCCAGATACAGCAACTTTTCTTCCATAACTCTCTGCTGCATCTATTATCTGTTGGATTCTATGAATATTAGATGCAAATGTAGCAACTATTATTCTTCCTTCTGCTTTAGAAAATAGCTTCATAAAGCTCTCTCCTACAGTTCTTTCAGACATAGTATATCCAGGTCTTTCTACATTAGTAGAGTCAGCCATCATAACAAGTACGCCTTTTCTACCAAGTTCAGCTAATCTAGCAAAATCAGTTAGCTGACCATCTATAGGAGTATAGTCAATTTTAAAATCACCAGTATGTAATATTACTCCTAAAGGTGTATGAATTGCTATTGCTACTGAATCAGCAATAGAATGATTTGTTTTTATGAATTCAACAGAAACAGAATTCAACTTTATTGTATCTCTTGGTTTTACAGTTATTAAAGTTGTTGAACCTAATAATCCGTGCTCTTTTAGTTTAGTTTCAACTATACCAAGAGTTAATTTTGTTCCGTAAACTGGAACATTTAATTGTCTTAAGACATAAGGTAACGCTCCGATATGATCCTCATGTCCATGTGTCAAGAAAATACCTCTTATTTTCTCCTGATTTTTTAATAAATATGATATATCTGGTATAACAACATCTATACCGAACATATCCTCATCAGGGAATCTAAGGCCACAATCTATGATAACAATATCATCTTTAAACTCAATGGCTGTAATATTTTTTCCAATTTCGTTTAAACCACCTAGAGGTATTATTTTGACCTTTGCTCTCTCTGTTCTCATATTTCCCCTCCTTTTACTTTACGTAAAAACTTTTGTTATATTACTTCTCATTTTTCTTCTGACATTCTTTACAAATACCATAGAACTTTAGAGCATGGTCTACTATCTTAAATCCGTATTCTTTTTCAATTTCTTCTTCTAGTTCTTCTAATAAGTCATCTTCTACTTCTATAACCCCATTACATTCATTACATACTAAATGATGATGTCTATGTGTTTCGTCACTATGAACTAATTCATATCTACTACATCCATCATTTAAATGAAGTCTACTTAGAATACCTATATCTTCAAGTAATAAAATTGTTCTATATACAGTTGCAAGTCCTATTTCAGGGCAACTTTTTTTAACCTCATCATAAATCTCTTCAGCTGTTAAGTGCTTACCTTCACTTTCTACAATGGTATCTACTATAGCTCTTCTTTGAGGAGTAAGTTTATATCCCTTATTTTTCAAATCCTCTTTTAGTGCTACATAATCAATTTCTATATTTTTCCCCATTAACAACACCCTCTTCCTTTTCTAATTTATTCGTCTAAATCCTCTTGCATTAAAAGTTCATATGTCTCTGCAACTAGATTAAATTCCTCATCATTATCTATAGTCATATAACTTTCGTTACCTTCTTCATCCTTTACAAACTTAAGTACATAAGCTTCCTCTACATCTAAATCTGCTGGAGTAACAACAACATACTCTTGGTTAGTATCCTCTATTTTAAAGAAAGTAATTACTCTCATTTTTTCTTCCTTACCTTCTTCGTTTAATAAATATATAAATTCAAGTTCTTTTACCATTTTTATATCTCTCCTTTTTGTTTATTTTAAAATTTCTTCATGGACATTGTCAATAATAATTTTCAATTGGGAATTTTATTTCATATTTGATAACCTATCTAGATAACCTTGTAAAATATATGTAGCTGCAATTTTATCTACTATCTTTTTTCTCTTGCCTCTTGAAAGATCAGCTTCTAACATTGCTCTATGTGCAGCAACTGTTGTAAGCCTCTCATCCCAAAGTTCAATTTTACATTCTACAGAATCCTTTAATAGTTCTGTAAACTCCATTATTTTCTCTCCTGCAAAACCAATTGAACCATTCATGTTTTTAGGTAATCCAACTACTATAGTCTCTACAACATATTCTTTACATAAATTTATAATTTCATTTATGTCTTCTTCTTTTTTCTTTCTTCTTATTGTTGTAATACCTTGGGCAGTAAATCCTAAGGGATCTGATATTGCTACCCCAATAGTTTTTTGCCCTATATCTAAGCCAAGTATTCTCATTTTGTGCTCCTATTCTAAATATATTAAAGGTGCCCGTATAAACGGGCACCTTCTACTTAATTTCTAAATAAGATTTCATTACTTCTTCAAGAATTTCGTCTCTTTCAAGTTTTCTTACCAAAGCTCTAGCTCCGTTATAATTTGTAATGTAAGTAGGGTCTCCTGATATTAGATAACCAACAAGTTGATTTATAGGATTATAACCTTTCTTCTGTAAAGAATCATAAACCTCTGTCAATATAGCTTTTGTTAATGCTTCCTTATTTTTTTGTACATCAAATTGCATTGTATGTTCTATATTTTTACTCATTTTCGTCGTTGCCTAAAGTGCAACTCCACCCCCTTACATATTGTTAAGGAAATTATATTTCATCATTAATAATATAACCACTTTTTATGTTTCTATTCATATATAATTATACATTATTTAATTGGAAATGTATACTACTTTACTAAAGATTCTACTATTTCATAAACCTTATCCACTGCTTCATTTATCTTTTCAGGGTTCTTACCGCCGGCTTGAGCCATATCTGGTCTACCGCCTCCCCCTCCTCCAACTATTGAAGCAACTTCTTTTATTACCTTTCCACAATGTACACCTAATTGAACGCTATCCTTAGTAGCCATTGCAACTAAATTAACTTTTCCACCTACATTACTAATAAGTACCACTATGCCTGACTGAACTTTGTCTCTTATTTTGTCTGCTAAATCTCTTAAAGCATTTCCATCAACATCCTCTAACGCATATGAAACAACCTTAACTCCATTTACTTCTTTAACAGAATTTAAAATATCATCTTCAGCTCCCATAGTTAACTTACTCTTAAGTTCAGAAATTTCTCTCTCTTTTTCCTTAAGTTCAGCATTACTATTAGAAATTCTATTTAGTATTTCCTTTTCACTACATTTTAAAGCATGACAAGCATCTATAAGAAGCTTTTGTTTATCTTCAACATATTTAATTGCATTAAATCCTGTTAAAGCTTCAATTCTTCTAATTCCAGCTGCAACACCAGCTTCACTAACTATCTTAAATAGTCCTATTTCACCAGAATTATGCACATGAGTTCCACCACAAAGTTCTTTAGAGAATTCTCCAACACCTACTACTCTTACCTTATCGCCATATTTATCGTCGAATAAAGCCATTGCTCCTGATTCCCTTGCTTCATCTAGTGTCATTAAATTAGTTCCAACATTATAAACTTCCATAATCTTTTCATTTACTAATGTTTCTACCTTTTCTAACTCTTCCTTACTTAATCCTTGGAAGTGAGTAAAGTCAAATCTTAATCTTTCATCATCTACATGTGAACCAGCTTGATTAATATGATCTCCAACAACCTTCTTTAATGCACTGTGTAGCATATGAGTTGCTGTATGGTTCTTACAAATGTTACTTCTTCTAATTCTATTTACTTCTAAAGTAACCTTTGAACCTACTTTAACAGTTCCTTCTTCAACTTTAATATATTGAACAGTCTTACCACCAACATTTTTCTTTGTGTCAAATACAACTATCTTAAATCCTTCACCATGGATTATACCTTTATCTCCAACTTGACCACCCATTTCAGCATAAAATGGTGTCTTATCTGAAACTAAGTATCCTTTTTCCCCTTCTGATAATTCTTCTCTAAATTCATTATCATCAGCTAAAACTAATACTTTACCTTCGCAAGTAAGAGTTTCATATCCTAAGAATTCACTTTCTACTGCGGCATCAATCTTATTTATTGGAAGTTCATCACTACCCATGTAAGAAGATTCCCCTCTTGCATTTCTAGCTCTTGTTCTTTGGTCTTCCATTTCTTTATCAAAAGCTTCTCTATCAACTTTTAATGACTTTTCTTCACATATTTCCTCTGTAAGTTCATATGGGAACCCAAATGTATCATAAAGCTTAAATGCCTTTTCTCCATCAAGAGTATCTTTTCCTTCTTTAATTAATTCATCAATATATCCAAGTAAGATATTCATTCCTGAATCAATAGTTTCATTAAATCTTTCCTCTTCTAATGTAACCATCTTCTTAATATAATCTTGGTTTTCTTTTAATTCTGGATAAGCTGGTGCATAGTTTTCTACTACTGAATCAACTACATCCTTTAAGAATATACCCTTAATTCCAAGTAATCTTCCATGTCTTGCAGCTCTTCTAAGAAGTCTTCTAAGTACATAACCTCTTCCTTCATTGCTTGGTGATACACCATCAGATATTAGCATAGTTACAGCTTTTACATGGTCAGTAATTATTCTTAAAGATACATCCTTATTAGAATCTTCTCCATACTTAACTCCTGACAATTCACTTACCTTAGCTAAAATATTTTTAACTGTATCTATTTCAAATATGTTATCTACTCCTTGCATTATAGTTGCAATTCTTTCTAATCCCATTCCAGTATCTATGTTAGGATGCTCTAATCTATTGTAATTCCCTTCTTCGTCCTTATCAAATTGTGTAAATACTAAGTTCCAGAACTCAACTACTCTATCTTCATCTGCAGCCTTTAGGAAGTCTTCTACATTAGTTATTACACCTTCACCTCTATCAAAGTGAATTTCTGTACAAGGTCCACATGGTCCAACTCCAATTTCCCAGAAATTATCATCCTTACCTAATCTAAAAATTCTATTGGGATCCACATCAGTTTTGCTCTTCCAAATTTCAAAAGCTTCATCATCTTCTAAGTATATAGTTACATAAAGCTTATCCTTTGGAATTTGAAGTACCTCTGTAATAAACTCCCAAGCCCATGGAATTATTTCTTCTTTAAAATAGTCACCAAAAGAGAAGTTTCCAAGCATTTCAAAGAAAGTACCATGTCTTGAAGTCTTACCTACGTTTTCAATATCACCTGTTCTAATGCATTTTTGACAAGTTGTTACTCTTCTTCTTGGTGGTTCTTGAAGACCTGTAAAATATGGCTTAAGAGGAGCCATTCCAGCATTTATTAATAATAAACTTTTATCATTCTTAGGAACTAAAGAAAAACTCTTCATTCTTAAGTGATCTTTACTTTCAAAGAACTTTAAAAACTCTTCTCTTAGATCGTTTGTTCCAATATTTTTCATATTAATTACCTCCATCTAAATTTAAATATAAAAAAATCCCTTCATCCCTATAAACAAGGGACGAAAGGCTAAACTTCCGCGGTACCACCCTAATTATGCACAAAAATAAAGTGCATCACTTAGTATACTTATAGCTCCAAGGCAGCTTCGAAACTTTTTCTAGAAAGTTTTCACCAACCACTTTCTCTCTAAATAGAAAAACAAAATCTACTAATCCTCTTCACAGCTTAATATTAATTTTTCATCTCAAATTATATTTTATATAGAGAATTATGTCAATATTTTTGTATTCTTTGTTGATCACTTCTAAAATATATAGTAATTTATATCTTCATATATAACCTTAATGATAACCCCTATTGGAACAGCTAATATCATACCAACAAATCCACAAAAGCTTTCTCCTATAAGTAGCAGTATTATAATGACTAAAGGATGCATATTGGTACTATTTCCTGTAATCTTTGGAGATAGAATATTACCTTCTACCTGTTGAATTATTAAGATAGCTAATGCAGCCCATAACGCTTTAGTGGGAGATTCTAATAATGCTATAAAAACTACTGGCACTGCTCCAAAGATAGGACCAAAGTAAGGTATTATATTAAAAACTCCATTTAATATAGATAGCCATAAAGGAAATTTTACTCTTATCAAAATCAAAGCTATAAATGTTATTATACCAACTATTAAGGATAATAATAACTGCCCTACAATATAACTTTCTAATAACTTATTTATATCCTTAATAATCTTTTTAACTAGTTCCCTTTTTTTAATTGGTATAAGCAAAGAACATTTATTCCATATAAATTCATCATCTGCTAAAAAGTAATATGTAATAACTGGCACTACTGCAAAGCTCATAATATTCTCACTAAATGCAATAATATACTCCACTATACTTCCTGAAAGCCCATTTATAAATGAGGATATTCTTTCTCTACCATCTTCATACAAGAACTTGAGAAAGGTAGAGTTTCCTATGTTAGACGTAAGAAAAAAATCTTCTATAGAATCCGTTAATTTATTTATCATTGGCCCAATATTATTCATTTCTTTAAACATTGTAGGTATTAATAATACGATAGAAAGTATAGCTATTATTAGTATGCCTAAAATAATTATCAAAGCTACCTTTTTCTCTTTTATCTTAGTATGTTTTGCAATATATATTTTTAAAGGCTTTAATATGTAAGCTATAATAAAGGATAGAAGTACTAAATTAAATATTTTTCTTATATTTAAATTAAATATATATACGGCTATTAAAACTAGAAATAATACACCTATACTAAGTTTTATAATTATATTTTTATGCTTTTTTATAATATTCATTATTCTTCACTTCATGAGGTATATTTTTAACTACTACATTAGAATCACCTAGATACAAAATGCAATCCTCACCTAAAACAGACTGATTAATTAAAATAACTTCACGTCCATATATCAATTTATCAATTATTCCTGCCCCAACTACTATACCTTTTATAGAATAATCATCCTCTTTTATTAAAACATCCTCAACAACGCCTTTAATAGTTCCATACCTATTAATTACTTCCATTCCTATTATCTCAGTTATCTTTAATCCTTCTCCTTTTATACATTCCTTTACTAATATATCATCATCTATATTTAGGACTTCATCAATTGGAGTGTAATTATTCTTCAACTTCAATGAGTAACTCCCTACTGATAGCCCCATTACCTTCCCCTTATAGAAGTCAATAAATATATCTCTTACAGAACCTAATTTCTTTCCTTTTATATCATATACTGTCTTATAAAAAAAATCCTTAATTCTATACATCTCGATTCCCCTTTCATTAAGTACAGGAATAGTTTACCCATTATGGTATTTTTGATACAAAAAAAAGAAACAGTACTAGTAATAATTTTACTAATACTGTCTCTTTTATTTCAGCTATAATATTTTTTCAATTATTCCCCCGCCAACTACAATATTACCGTCATAAAATACTACTGACTGTCCTTTTGTAATAGCTCTTTGTTTATCTTTAAATGATACTCTAACTTTACCATTCTTTTCAGGATATAAAACTGCCTCTGCTGGTCTTGCAGAATATCTAACCTTTGCAGTTACTTTTAACTCACCCTCTAAATTATCAAAAGGAATGAAATTAATATCCTTAGCTAATAAATCTGTTTTAAATATATCTTCTTCAGGACCAATTACAACTTCATTTGTCTTTGGTCTAATATCAGTTACAAAAACAGGTCTTCCTAAGGATAATCCTAATCCTTTTCTTTGACCAATAGTATAATATACTATTCCTTTATGTCTTCCTAATACATTACCTTCTTTATCAACAAAGTTTCCTGGTTTTATTTTCCCAGGCTTAGCTTCTAAGATAAATCTTCCATGGTCATTATCGGGAATAAAACATATTTCTTCACTATCTTTTTTGTTATGAACAGCTAATCCTATTTCCTTAGCTATTTCTCTTATTTTATCCTTAGTATATTCTCCACAAGGCATTAATGTATGTTCTAATTGATCTTGTGTAAAATTATATAAAGCATAAGTTTGGTCTTTCTTATCATCATCAGATTTAATTAGAAGGTATCTTCCATCTTCTTCTACAATCTTAGCATAGTGTCCTGTTGCAACATATTCTGCACCTATACCTCTAGCTTTTCTAAGTAAAGCATCAAACTTTATATGTTTATTACAAGCAATACATGGATTAGGAGTTTTTCCAACCATATATTCATCTATAAAATAATCAATTACCTTTTCTTTAAATACATCTTTAAAATTTAACACATAAAAAGGTATACCTATTCTGTCACAAACTCTTCTAGCATCTTCTACAGCAGAAAGTGAACAACATCCACCTTCATTTTCTATAGTTTCATCATTGTCTGGTGACATTCTTAAAGTTATACCTATAACATCATATCCTTGTTCTTTTAAAAGATAAGCAGCGACGGAGCTATCAACTCCGCCACTCATACCTACAACTACTTTTTTCTTCATAGACTACTCCTATTCTTCTCCATGAACGTGATCGTGTAAATCATCTCCATGTTCTTCGAAATCCCAAAGTTCCATTCCTTTGCTCTTTCTGTAGTCGTTAATTGCCTTGTGTATAGCTTCTTCTGCTAATACTGAACAGTGCATTTTTACTGGTGGAAGTCCATCTAAAGCTTCTGCAACTGCTTTGTTTGATAACTCCCAAGCTTCATCTATATGTTTACCTTTAATTAGTTCAGTTGCCATTGATGATGATGCTATAGCAGAACCACAACCAAATGTCTTAAACTTAACATCCTCTATAATTCCATTGTCATTTACTTTTAAGTAAATTTTCATTATATCTCCGCACTTAGCGTTTCCTACTTCACCTACGCCATTTGCATCTTCAATTTCTCCTACGTTTCTTGGATTTCTGAAATGATCCATAACCTTATCTGTATATATCATAATTATCTTACTCCTCTCTTAATGAAATCTTCCCATAATGGTGACATATCTCTTAATCTTTGAATAATTGGTGGTAATACTTCTATTACATAGTTAACATCTTCTTCTGTTGAACCATCACCTAATGTTAATCTTAATGATCCATGAGCTTTTTCATGTGGAAGTCCTATAGATAATAGAACATGTGATGGATCAAGTGATCCTGATGTACATGCACTACCACTTGAAGCACAAACTCCTTCAAAGTCTAATGAAAGTAATATAGATTCTCCTTCAATAAATTCAAATCCAATATTAACGTTACCTGGTAATCTCTTATCACCAGTTGGTCCATTAAGCTTTGAATATGGAATCTTTAATAAACCCTCTATTAATTTATCTCTTAAATCTGTCATTTTATTTACGTGTTCTTCTAGGTTTTCAGTAGCAAGTTCAATAGCTTTTCCAAGACCTACGATACCAGCAATATTTTCAGTACCTGCTCTTCTAGCTCTTTCCTGTCCACCACCGTGAATTAAGTTGTGTATTCTAACACCTTTCTTTATGTAAAGAGCTCCTACACCCTTTGGTCCATATATCTTATGTCCTGCTAAAGATAACAAATCAATATTCATATCCTTAACATCAATTTCTATATTACCAATTGCTTGAACAGCATCAGTATGGAATAAAACCTTCTTTTCTCTACATATAGCTCCAATTTCTTTAATTGGTTCAATAGTACCTATTTCATTATTAGCAAACATTACAGAAACTAAAATTGTTTTATCTGTAATTGCATTTCTTACATCTTCTGGATTAACAAAACCTTCGCTATCAACATCTAGATATGTAACTTCAAATCCGTTCTTTTCTAAATATTCACATGTATGCAATACAGCATGATGCTCAATTTTAGTTGTTATTATATGGTTACCTTTATTCTTATAAGCTGAAGCTATCCCTTTAATTGCCCAGTTATCAGCTTCTGAGCCTCCACCCGTAAAGTATACTTCATTAATATCACAATTAAGTGCTTTTGAAACTTGGCCTCTAGCCTTATCTACAGCTCTCTTAGTAATTCTTGATATTTCATAAAATGAAGATGGGTTACCAAATTTACCTGTGAAGTATGGTAACATTTCTTCTAGAACCTCTGGCTTAACAAAAGTTGTTGCAGCATAATCCATATATACTGTATTCATGTTTCTTCACCTCTATATTTTAAGTTTTAATGATTCGTTATTTGTCTTGATTCTTTCATAGTCATTTACTATATCTTGAAGAGTTACTGACTTCATTACATCATCAATACTGTTTTTAATCTTTGCCCAAAGTAATCTTGTAGCACAGCAATCAAGATTATCACAAGAAACACCATCAATGCATTCAGCAATTTCAATTGGTCCTTCAAGTACATACATAATTTCAGCTACAGTAATATCTTTAGGTTCCCTACTTAAAACATACCCTCCTTGAGCACCTCTAATACTTGTTATTAGCTTTGCTTTTCTTAAAGGAGAAAATAATTGTTCTAAATAATATTCAGATATATTTTGTCTTTTTGAAATAGTTTTAATTGATAAAGGCGCTCCACCATAATTAATAGCAAGTTCAACCATTGCTTTTACTCCATAACGCCCCTTAGTTGAAAGTTTCATTCTCTTCACCTCTTAATGTTGAGTAAATTACTATGCTTTATATTTCATATCATAGCAAAACACTCGGACTTTGTCAATAATCTAAATACATCATTATTTACTTTACTTAAATATAATTCTATAATTAAATGTAATAATATGTAAGGAGGTCTCTATGAAGAAGAAATTATTAATATCTGCATCTATTGCACTTATACTATGTTTAAGCTTATTTATATCCTATAAAAATATAACAAAAAATAACTCTAATAATAATTCTAATGTAAATGATGAAGTCTCTAATAGTTCTGCTACAAACTTAAACAATACATATAATAGTAACAAAAATATTATTATGTACTTTCCTAATTGGGGAGTTTACAGTGAATCTCACAACAATCTTACTGTTGGAGATATTCCTTGGGACAAGGTTACAGTTATAAATCATGCTTTCTTTACTGTATCTAAAGACTTTAAATTAGAGTCTACAGATAAGGATGCTGATTTTGAAAAATCCTTTCCTAATTCAGAAGGATGGGATCAAGGCCAACTTAGAGGACATATTGGTGAATACAAATACTATAAATCTAAATATCCTAATGTAAAAGTTCTTATATCTGTTGGTGGTTGGACACGTGGAGAAAATTTTCATGATATGGCTAAAACAAAGGAAAACAGAAAAATATTTATTGATAGTATAATAGATTTCTTAAAAAAATATCCCTTTATTGATGGTATAGATATAGACTGGGAGTATCCTGGAGAAAACCGCGAAAAAGACCCTAATGATGAATATAATAAAGGTTGTCCTGGCGGTCCAGAAGATAAAGAAAACTTCACCCTTTTACTTAAAGAAATAAGACAAGCTTATGATGATAACAATCTTCCTGATAAAATGCTTACTATAGCTAACACTGGGAATTACGAAAAGCTTCAACTTCAAGAGCCTGATAAATATATAGAATACTTAGATTTCATTAATGTAATGACTTACGATTTTCATGGTGCCTTTGAAACCCAAACCAATCACCATGCTCCTATCTACTACAATGAGAACGACCCTACTAGATATAATAAATATACTTTTTGTGCAGAGGATGCAATGAAAATGTATGTTAAGGAATACAACATTCCTACTGAAAAACTAAATGTAGGATCCCCATTCTATTCAAGAGGATGGAGTGAAGTAGATGATTCTACTGGTAAAAACGGTTTGTTTTCAACTGCTACAAAAGCATATAAAGGTTCATGGGATAGCGCAACAAGCCCTGGTGGTCAAATACCATGGTTTCAAATAAAAGAAATGGAAAACAAAGACGGATGGAAAAAGTACTGGGATGATAAAGCTAAAGTTCCTTATTTATATAATAAGGATTTAAAATCTATGATTACATATGAGGATGAAAAGTCCCTAAAAGAAAGGTGTAACTTTGTAATAAAGAATAATTATGGAGGAATAATTGTCTGGGAAATAACTGGTGATGATAAGAGCAAAAACTTCCCTCTAACCACTCTTCTATGGGAAAGCCTTGGTAAAACAACTGAAACTTCTACTGAGAATAATTCATCTATTAAAGATAATGAAGAAAATATTAATGAAGAAGTTATGAATAACAATTTAGATGGTTTTAATATAAACTTTGAAGTAACTTCAGATTGGACTTCTGGTGCAAATTGGTCTATGACTATTGAGAACAATAGTGGTAAGGATATTTCTTCATGGAAAGTATCCTTTGATTTTGACAAGAAGATTTCTCAATGTTGGGAAGGAGTACTTTCATCCTCTGGTAATACCTACACTATATCCAACCCAAGTTGGGGAGGAAGTATTAAAGATGGTAGCTTCATTACAGTAAATGGAGCTTGTGAAGGTAATTCCAAGGACCTTAAAATTAAAAATATTAAAATAGAAGTGAACTAAAATAAAAGGAGATATTGCAAACTATGTTTAGCTATATCTCCTTAATTTCTATTTTCCTTTAACTTTATCCCAATAATCCTTAGAGGTTCTTTCCATCTTATTATCTCCATACTCATAATATACCTTATCTTTAATATTATTAGGTAAATACTGTTGTTTAACATAATGGTTAGGATAAATATGAGGATATTTATATTCCACTCCTCTACCTAATTTTGATGCTCCAGAATAATGTGCATCTTTCAAATGAGGTGGTATATCATCAATAGATAGATTATCTAAATCCTTTAAGGCACTATCTATTGCATTAATTGCTGAATTTGATTTTGGTGATGTAGCCAGTAGTATAGTTGCCTCAGCTAGTGGAATCCTAGCTTCTGGAAAACCTAACTCCCTTGCTGAATCCACTAATGATTTTACTATTAAAGCCCCTTGAGGATATGCCAATCCTATATCCTCTGCTGCTATAACTTGAAGTCTTCTGCATATTGAAATCAAATCACCTGCTTTTATAAGTCTTGCTAAATAATGAATTGCACCATCTGGGTCACTCCCCCTTATTGACTTTTGAAAAGCACTTAAATAATCGTAATGGCTATCTCCATTCATATCATAGGCAACTACCTTTGTTTGAGTAGAATCTCTTGCAATTTCCTCATCTATATATACTACTCCATCCTCATTAGGATTAGTTGACCTAATGGCCACCTCTAAACCATTAATAGATTTTCTTACATCTCCATTTGATGCTCTTGCAAAATAGTCTAAGGCTCCATCAGTTACTTCTAAAGAAATTTCAGTATAGTCCTTTTGTTCAATTTGAATTGCTCTACTTAAGGCCTTTTTTATATCATCCTCACCTAAAGGTTTAAACTCAAAAATAGTAGATCTACTTAATAAGGCTTTAAACACGTAATGATATGGGTTTTCTGTAGTTGAAGCTATTAAAGTAATTCTACCATCCTCTATGTATTCTAATAGTGACTGCTGCTGCTTTTTATTAAAATTCTGAATCTCATCTAGATACAGTAATACCCCTTCTCTTCCCATAAATGTATCTAAGTCCTTACAAATATCTTGAATATCTTTTAAAGAGGCATTTGTAGCATTTAGTTTATAAAACTGTTTATTGGCTTTTTTTGCAATTATATTAGCTACAGTGGTCTTTCCTATACCTGGTGGGCCATAAAAAATCATGTTACTTATAGCTCCACTTTTCACCATTCTATCTAATATTCTATTTTCACCTAATATATGTTTCTGACCACATACATCCTTAAGTTCTGTGGGTCTAATCTTATCTGCTAATGGTTTATACATCTCTATCTCTACCTTTACTTTAAATATATATAAATCATATCATAATTTAACACATGAATAAAACTCCTACATTTTCATATAGGAGTTTACATTTTAAACAAATAAAGTTCTATCACTAAGCTCATCTTTAATATGAACTTTTTCAAAAAGTTGCATTAACTTATCAGTTGAATCTAATTCTTCCCTCTCTTTTCCCTTAACATCTATAACTATATTTCCTCTATGCATCATAAACAATCTATTTCCAGAATCTATAGCATGCTTTAAATTGTGAGTTACCATTAAAGTAGTTATCCCTCTTTCTTTAACTATCTTTTTAGTAATCTCCATTATCTTTTCTGATGTCTTAGGGTCTAAGGCTGCTGTATGCTCATCTAATAATAATAACTTAGGATTTGACATTACAGCCATTAAAAGTGTTAAAGCTTGTCTTTGTCCACCAGATAATAGTTCAACTTTATTATAAAGCTTATCCTCTAAACCTAAATTTAGCTCTTTAAGAAGTTCCTTATAGGCCTCTATTCTCTTTTTATTAATTCCCAAAGATAAACCATATTTTTTTCCCTTATTATCTGCAAGTGAAAGATTTTCTAATATAGTCATTTTAGGTGCTACCCCAAAGGATGGATTTTGATATACTCTACCAATCTCCTTGCACCTATAAAACTCTTCCTTACTAGATACATTTTCTCCATCAATATATATAGTTCCAGAATCCTGTTCTATGGATCCTGCAATGATGTTTAATAAAGTAGATTTTCCAGCTCCATTAGAACCTATAATAGTAACAAAATCACCTTTATCAATTTCTACTGATAATTTATCAAACACCTTATTTTCATTTATACTATTAGGATTGAATACTTTCGATAGCTGCTTGATCTTCAGCATTTTCTTCAGCACCACCCTTCACTTCAGTTTTTTTCTTTTTAAATAGTCCATTTTGTGTACTTAATGCAATAACTAGTACCCCTGCTGTTAAAAGATTTAAAAGATTTGGATTTAACTTCATCTTCAATGCTACAGAAATAGCAAAGTAATATATTACAGTGCCTATAATAGCTTGAGTTGTAGATTTAACTACCTTAAACCTTCCTAATAATGATGTACCTATTATTACACAAGCTAGTCCTTTTACCACTACGCCAGTACCCATACCAACATCAGCATATCCGTTATACTGTGCTGTAAGTCCTCCAGCCAAAGCAACTAACCCATTACTTAACATAAGACCTATTATCTTTATATTATTTTTGTTAACTCCAAGAGAAGTAACAACTTGCTCGTTATCCCCTACAGCAAATAGTAAAAAACCAACCTTCGTTTTCATAAAAACATCTAATAAAATCTTAAATATAATCAAAAGTACAGCAACAATAAGTAATGTTGTAAATAGTCCACTTACTTCTGAGAATATGTAAGTTGTTTGAAATAATGGGGTATTTGATTTATTACCCATAACCAATAGGTTAACTGAATAAAGCCCTATCATTACTAATATACCAGACATTAAATTCGTTATCTTTAGCTTTACATGCAAGAATGCTGTAATAAATCCTGCTATAGCACCTCCTAGGGCCGATGCAATAACTGCTATCCATGGATTTACTCCATTTACTAAAAGAATAGCCGATATACATGCTCCTAAAGGATAAGTACCATCAACTGAAAGATCAGGAAAGTCTAATATCTTGTAAGTGATAAATACTCCCATTGCTACCAAACCAAATAATGAAGCTTGCTCTAAGACATTGATAGCTATTTTAAGAATATCCACTACTTAACGCCTCCTGTAACCTTCTTTGCTGAATCTAAAATATTTTGAGGTATTGTAATACCTAGCTTTTTAGCTACATCTGTATTTACTGTTATTGCAAGTTCTTTCATAGTTTCAATTTCAATATCTTGAGGGTTCTTTCCATCTAATATTTCTGCTGCCTTATAACCTGCCATCTTTCCAAGTTCATAGTAATCTATTCCCTTTGAAAGTAATCCACCTTTTTCAACCACTGCTGGCTCTGCTCCAATTACAGGCTTATTTGCTTTTAATGCTATTTGTGCAACTAATTCATAAGAAGCTGCAACATTATTATCTGTTGGAGCATATAAAACATCTATATCTCCCATAGCATTAGATAACACTTGGTTTATTTCGTTTATATTAGCAACACCTATCTTCTTAATTTTCAAATTGTATTTAGCTGCTAATAATTCTAATTCATTCACTTGATTTACTGAATTTGTTTCAGATGTTGTATAAACTACACCTAAAGTTTTAGCATTAGGCAAAACTTCTTTTAGCAAAGCTAATTGTTCATCTATATTTGCCATATCTGATGTTCCAGTTGTATTGCAATCTGAACTCTTCCAATCCTTAGCTAGTCCATCATTTACCGGATTTGTAACTGCACTAAATACAATTGGAATATCCTTTGTAGCATTATAACAAGCCTGTGCTGTTGGTGTAGCTATAGCAAATATCAAATCCTTTTTTGCTGATACAAATTGCCCTGCTATTTGTTGTGCAGTATCTTGTTTACCTGAAGCATTTTGTTGTTCGATTTCAATGTTTTCTCCATCTTTATATCCTTTTTCAGCTAGTCCATCAATAAAACCCTTATTAGCTTGATCTAATGCATCATGCTGAATAAGTTGAATTATCCCTACCTTTTTCTTTACTGTTTCTTTTTCATTTTCATTCTCTCCGCCACATCCTACAAGTAAAGATGCACCTAAAAGACCGCATAGCAATAAAGCTATCTTCTTTTTTCCTACCATAATACCATCCTCCTAAATTTTTACACCTTAAATTCCACCAAACCACTACAAGCAAATATCTATTTCTTAAAAAAAGTCTATATTCTTTGCTTATTACTACTATATTACATTCATTTAATCTAAATATATTAATTATTTAAGGTATATGTTAATAATTTATAAAATACTTTTGTTTATAATACCATAATTTATCAGCATTGTAAATATTACTCACGCTGTGCTGTTGTATTATTTTTATATGTGTGTAAAATAATACTTATTATAAAAAAGGAGAGATATTATGAATTTTGAAGACTTACTAAATGACTTTTTATCATGGTCATTAAAAAACGGAATAAAATTAATACTAGGTATTATAATTCTTGTGGTTGGTTGGAAGCTTATAAAGAAAGTTATTACTACTTTAAATAACTTTTTAGAAAAAAAGGGATTTGATTCTACCCTTCATTCTTTTTTAGATGCTTTAATAAATATCGCATTGAAAACTCTACTTATTTTTGTAGTTCTTCAATTTATGGGTATAGAAATAGCAGGTCTTGCTGCTATAGTTGCATCTGCAGGTTTCACTATTGGTCTTGCCCTTCAAGGAAGCTTATCAAACTTTTCTGGTGGAGTAATACTATTATTAATGAGACCATTTAAAGTTGGAGATTATATAGAAACTTCAGGGCATTCTGGTACTGTTGAAAATATAAAAATATTTTATACCCATTTAGTTACTCCAGATAATAAGGAGATTATGATTCCAAATGGTACAATTGCAAACAACAGTATGATTAATTACACAAATAAAGATACTAGAAGAGTTGATTTAACTTTTGGGGTAGGATATGAAGATGACATACTTCATGTAAAACAAACATTATTTAAGATCATAGAAGCAAATGATAAAATTTTAAATCATCCAGAACCTTTTGTAAGTATTTGTGAGCATGGACCAAGTTCTCTTAACTTTGTTGTAAGAGTTTGGACAAAAACAGAAGATTATTGGAATGTATATTTCTACTTACTTGAAGAAGCTAAGATAAAATTCGACGAAGAAAAAATTAACATACCATATCCTCAAATGGATATTCATATGAAATAATATAATAAGAGAGTGAAGTTTTCTAAACCTCACTCTCTTATTATATTAGCTTTATATTTGCAAGATGAGAATTCTCCCTCAAATACTCATGTTCCTCTTCATAATTTGGCATTATGTTCTTTACTAAAGCCCAGTAATCTTTAGAATGATTTTTATGAATCATATGACACAATTCATGAATAACAACATAATCAATAGCTTCATTCCTAAACATTATAAGTTTTGAATTAAACACCAACACATTGTCATAAGAACAACTTCCCCATCTGCTTTTTAACTTTTTAACCTTAATATCTTTAGGAATAATATCAAATAAACCTTTATACCTAATTACTTTTTCTTTTACTACTCTTAAAGTTTCTCTCTTTAAATATTCTTCTAAAACTTTCATAGCATTTTCTTTGGCTATAACATTTACCACAAATTTATCATTAAAAAATGCAATAAAATTTCTTTTCAAAAAAGGTTGTTCAATAATTTCTATAGAGTATTTTTTTCCTAAATACATAATTTTATTTACTTCTAACTCTTCTCTACTATTAATCTCCTTTATTTTTCTTGATATCCATTCACTTTTGGATTTTACAACTCTTTCTATGGTGTCCTCACTTGTATTATTAGGAACACTAACTTTAATATTTCCTTCTACATCAATAGAAATTGATATAGACTTTTTCTTCTTATAAATTACTTCATACTTTATCTTACTCATATTAATAATAATAAAATAAGTTGGAATAATTAACAATATAAAAAAGGTGGGGGGATATTTATATATTTATATATTTATATATTTATATATTTATATATTTATATATTTATATATTTTTATATTTTTATATTTATAACAATATATAAATATTTCTTTTTAGGTTAATAAGCTTTAATCAATTAAAATCTCTCTATACATATAGAATTTTACTAAATCTATCCCAGATATCCTTTTTTAATCTATAGTTTTCTAAAAATAAAAGAAGGATAATAAACCTATCCTTCTACCAACATAATTAATCTATATTAATTCTGCCTAGTCAATTTAATGCTCTAAATGTATCGTTTTTCCTTTCTGCCCTTCTTCTAAGGCTCTTCTATGCTTTACTAAATCTGTTTTTATCATTACAGTTTCAATCACGATATATTTTAAATAATCTCTAAGATTAAACCAATAATGTCCTGCTGATTCAACACCTGCTCTATATTGAAAAATTTATAATAAAAAGTATATATTAGTATCTTTAATAAATCCATATTAATTTTCTCCAAAAACGAAGGAGCTGTATCAGATTGAATTAATAAATTCAGTCAGAACACATCTCCTTTTTTATTGTTATATTAAATTTCAAGTAATAGCTTACTTTAATTCAGGCCATAGTCCCTTATTAGCTGCGTATAATTCATCTAACACCTTTTTACCCACAGTGTAATTAGGCATTGTTTTGTTAAGCATCACAGCTTCTAAGGCTTTTTGGTAAGATCCAGATAATGCTGCGTCAACTGTCATTTTTTCATATGCTTTTTGCATTTCCATCAATCCTTTTTGGAAAGTTGGTATTTCACCAATATTGATGGTTTCAGCTCCCATTGAACCAATATAAGCTGGTGTCTCAACAACTGCTTCTGGATCAAAATTAGAGATTGCACCATGATTCTTTTTATTGACTATAAATCTTTCCCTAGTATTATGAATAATCGCATAAGCAATATCTACAATATAATTGCCATGAACTCCTGCATGTAGTGAAGAATCCTTAGCCGACCCTTCTGAAATCACTCTACGACATTCATCATAAATACGTTTTTCCCTACCTTGCATTACATAATCTCCACGAGTAAACGAAACGTCATCATGCGCAACCATTTCATCTGGAGTCAAATAATACTGTAAGTAACAATTAGGGAAATACTCTGGGAATCTTTTAAATAGACTAATCATTTGTTTATAAGTGTTCACCCAATATTGATCTCCAACAGTTTCATCATTTGACATTAAAAGCGTATCAATTTTACCCGAAAGAACATCTTCACGTAATTGTGGCAACAAATCAAAGCCATTTTCATCATAAACATTTGTCCACCAACCAAAATGATTCAGTCCAAAGTATTTAAAGGTTAAATCACGGTGTTCCTTATTAAAGTACTTTGCAATGGCACCTTCAATTGAAATCGGCATATCACAAATACACAAAACATTTGCATCTGGAAACTCACGATAAATTGCTTCTGATAAAATAGCCTCTGGATTTGTATAGTTTAAAATCCAAGCCTTAGGACAAATTTCTTTTACCTTTTTAACGATTTCTAAAACAGCTGGGATTACCCTCATAGCAAATGAGAATCCACCTAAACCACAAGTTTCTTGACCAACAACACCATTGTTTAAACATATTTTTTCATCAATAGCTCTTTGTTTATTCAAGCCTGGACGAATTTGCATAAATAAGAAGTCAGCACCTTTTAAAGCTTCATCAATATTTGTTGTGTATGTAACGTTTACTTTAGAGCCTAATTCCTTATAATACATTTTCGTATATTGTCCAAGCAAAGAAACTCTTTCTTCATCAATATCATATAAAACTAAATCACTTAAGTTTAATTCTTTTGCACGCTTTCTTAAAACTTCTAAAATACCAGGTGACTGAGTAGAACCGCCACCAACCATTACAAATTTATTACCCATTTTCTATCTTCCTCCAATTTTCAAAAACTATTTCTTACTTTATACATGTACTTTTTTTAAATAATCTATATAAGCTTCAACTTTTTCACGTTCTTGTTCTACACCCATACCAATTACGATTTGGATGTGTTTACCTTTATCAACAATTCCAGAAGACTTGACCTTTTCTTTTAATACTTTAATGTTAACTTTATTTTCATCTTTTACATCAACACGTAATCTTGTGTAGCAATTAATGATGCTTTCAATATTGTCTGCACCACCTAAACCAGCAACGATATTTTGAATTTGTGGTTCAAATCCTGAATCAGAATTACCTACAATAGAATCAAGGACTGGCTCACTTACAACCTCGGATCCTTCACGTCCTAATGTTGGAATATTTAATTTCACTATTAATTTTTTAAAGACAAAATACTCTAAAACAGCAGTTACTATAAAGATTACTGGAATTAAATATTGATGACCTAAGCGTGTTGGAATTGCAAAACTATTGATAATCATATTTATTCCTGTATCAAACTGAATAGCAATACCTACTAGGTTTGTAATGAATAAACTCAATCCATATACTACAGCATGCGCTACCCATAAAACTGGTGATAAAAACAAGAATAAAAATTCTAGTGGCTCAGTAACACCAGCCAAGAAAGCTGTAGTTACAGTTGGAATTAAAATTGTAGCAACCTTCTTCCTATTTTCTGGACGTGCTGTTTTCCAAATTGCAAAGGCAATACCAATTGGTAAAGAAATTGAACCAAAGTTTGATAGATAACCTATCGATGGATGCATTGTTGTAATTTGACTTGCATTTCCTAATTCTGCTAACCAGATATTAAATGCACCGTTATACGTTTGACCCGCAATTTCTGCGATACCACCAAGTGGAGTATAAAAAATTGGCATCCACAAAAAGTGATGTAAACCTACTGGCAAAAGAAGACGATTTAAGAACCCATAGAAGAAGAACCCCACTGATCCCGCAGTTGTAGTTGTTTTAACCACTCCTTCAACTGCTGAATTAACTATTGGCCAAACATAAGTAATTCCTATTGCAAATAGAATTGTTGCAAATACGATTAAGATGTAAACAGACTTTGTACCAGCATATGGTGACAAATACTTATGTAGCTTAATCTCTCCGAATTTATTGACCATCCATCCTACGAACACACCTAAAGATATTCCTAGAAAAACTCCCATATCAGTTACTTGAATACCAAAGACCATTCCTTGTCCAGTACCATAAAGTCCTTGTTCTCCAGCAACAGCCAAGCGATCCGTAATTGTTAACCAAGAATTATTTGCATATAAAAATATTAAAAATGTAATAATTCCTAAAATTGCCGCATCTGTTTTATATTTTGGTTTTGCTAATGCTGCAGCAATTCCTACACAAAATATAACACTTAGTTGACCAATCATACCACCAGATAAAATATTAAAGATAAAATCCCCAATATTTTTTGTGAAGGTTGGCATAAATTCCAGTTTTAAAATTGCACAAACTGATAAAATAATTCCAGTCACCGCCATAAACATTACTGGCTGAATAATTGCTTTTGAAAAAATACTAGCTGATTTAACAAATTTCTCCTTCATATATATCTCCCCCTTTAATAGTATTAATTTAATTATTACAACTTTTAAAAAAGTTAATAATTAACAAATACTTATACATTTTTGTAACTACATGTAACAATCTGATTATCTGCAAATAGTTGCTTCATTTGAGAGTCACACAAAATTGATACTTCCTTCATCCTTTGAATATTGAATGAAGAATTGAAATACAGAATCTCATCTACATAAGCTGGATGAACCATAAGCTCTGTTATCTCATTATCCTCAACTTGATCAAGGACTGCTTGAACTTCCTCGAAACATCTAATTCGATTTTTTTCAAAGGGTATTGTTAAGTCACGAATTGCGGAATGATCCATTAAATCTAGAAATCCCTTAATTCCCTTCTGAACAGGTAAATCTATATTTTCTTCTAACTCAAAGACATTTCTAAAACACAAATGATATTTATCTGCAATTCTTTTCGTTATCTCCAAGTTTTCAGGAAATGTATGGGCATGATGATGACTATCCAAATGAGTCAGCTTAAGTCCATGATCCATTAAATAATCTATTTGATGAGACCATTCCTGAAAAATTTCTTCATCACACATTTCATTACGATGTTTTTTATATTCAGCTAGACTATAAAAATCTCCGTTTTCATCTATGAGTGACTCTCCTTTAGTTAAAGGTTTTCCACAAGTTAAGACAAGATGACCTCCCACTCCAAGATCTGGGTTTTCCTTAGCAAGCGTAATAGCTTCATCACATCCTGGCATATTTGCCATTAAAGTTGTAGAGGTCAGAATCCCTTCTTTATAAGCTTTTATGATTCCTAGGTTGACCGCTGAAGAGTATCCAAAATCATCAGCATTTATAATTACTTTTTTCATAATCTCCCTCTTTCATTAAAGACGATCTTTTAATTTAAAGAACAATAAAATCTAGATTTTATTAAGCTATTCTTTCATAACAGCTTAACAGATTTATTAAAGAAACTATATTCATACAATTGTATTTGCTTTCTTTATGTTAATAGTATATTATATAAAAAAAACGTAAACAACGCTTATACACTAGTATGGCTACGATTTCATTTTATGAATATATTTTCACAGGAGCGTGATATTATGTCCAAAATTTACTATTTAAATCGTTTGTTTCCCAACAGTAACTTTCGCGATGAAGATGAAAAAATAATAGAGAGCATTATAGAATCAATTAAAAGCAAAGCCATCATCGACATTCGTACTGTTGCACAAATGAACTATACCTCACAATCCTCAATCAGTCGCTTAGCAAAAAGAGCAGGCTTTAATAATTTTAAAGAACTCATTTTTTTCCTTTCAAAAGAATACTCACATAAGTCTACAAATCAATTGGAATACTTGCCTTTTGTGAGTGTAACTCAAGACTGGGATCAAATAGATAGTTATTTTAATGATGCTTTTTCTAATAAAAAAATCTACTTGTTTGGTGAAGGATTTTGTCAAACTCTAGTTAATTATACTTATCGTAAATTACTCTTAAAAAAAATTTATGCTATTGATTTAGAAGGTGTGGAAATCAGTTTGGTGTCAGATCAAACACCATATACCTTAATTACATTTTCTCAATCAGGCGAAAATAAAAACGGTTTGCTCAAAATGGATGAATGTAAGAATTATGGTGGTAAAGTTATTGCTTTGACAGCTACAGAACACAGTAGCTACACTGCCAAAAGTGACCTTTCCTTCATTGTAGAAAGTGGAAGAACTGGTATAGATCATGAAAATCAAAATTTAAATTACTTTTTTGGTAACTCTTTAAATTTAATGGAGTACCTTATAAATCGTTATACAAAAGCATAAATCTTTTTGATTTATGCTTTTTCAGTTTGTTGAAAAAGGGGCTATATCAAAAAAAATTTGATACAGCCCCTTTTTATTTACTAAATGTATTTTTTGAAAAATAATATTAATTATATTTTGATGACTAATTGTAAAATGAAATTGAACTAAATAAAAAACTCAAGAAGAGTTATTTGAGTTACACTTAGATCAAATATATTCAATTTAAGTAACTTCAAGTGTTTAAATCATAAATACAGATTAGTTCAATTTGTTATTGCAATTTATAATATTTATATACTTATATATTTTTATATTTATAACAATATATAAATATTTCTTTTTAGGTTAATCAGCTTTAATCAATTCAAATCTCTCTATACATATAGAATTTTACTAAAGCTATCCCAGATATCCTTTTTAATCTATAGTTTTCTAAAAATAAAAGAAGGATAATAAACATATCCTTCTCTTAACATAATTAAGCTATATATACTTTTCTAATTCCTCTGATCTCTTATAAGATTTCTGTATAATCTCATTTGGATATCCAATATACTCTAAAAGCCTTATGGCATTTCTAGTTTTAGAAACTCCCTTCTTTAATTTGTAATCAAAGCTTAATCCAGTATTATCATCTATATCTTCGCTAAAGTAATAAAACTCATACTCATCTTTAAGCATATCTGTTAATTCCCTGTCATGAGTAGCAACAATTGCAATAGCATTTCTTTCATTAATATAACTTAATATTTCCGCTGAAGAGGATATTCTTTCAACAGGATTTGTTCCTCTAAAAATTTCATCAATAGGACAGAATACAGTTACATCCTTTTCTAAAGCTTTAATTATTCTAAGTATTGATTCTGCTTCTGCTAAATAATAGCTTTTCCCAGCATTTATATCATCCTTAGGAGCAATAGATGAAACTATATTTAAAAAACATCCTTCATACTCTTTAGCCATAACAAAATTCATAGTTTGAGCTAGAACTATATTAGCCCCAAGCATTCTTAAAAAAGTAGATTTTCCAGACATATTTGTACCTGTAAGGACTATTCCTTTACCATTAATACTTATTGAGTTAGGTACAGGTTTTTTTAAAGCAGGATGTACCCCATCTACAACCTTTAATTTATTTTCATTAATGAATCTAGGTTTTGACAGTTTACTTTTATTGCAAGCCTTATAGCTAGCCATAGCTGTTAAAGCATCTAATTCACCTATTAAATAATAAATTCTATATATTTCACCTGCATTCTCTTCAATTTTGTCACTTATTTTATAGAAAGTAGTTTCTTCTAATAAAAAAGGTATTGATAATAACTCAAGTAATCCTCCAAAGGCATTAATAATTTTAATTACTGTAGTACCCTTTTTTAAATAACTAATATTCTCTAAGTTATACTTTAAGTTTTCTACATAGTGAGATATCTTAGGATCTTTAATTTTACATATCTTTTCACTAGTTATAAATAAATCACTTAAATAACTTAGTCCATGAGATTTAATTATTTCCCTCTCTTTTCTATTAATCTCTATAGTTACAAATACACTTACTAATAATAAAAGATTTAGTCTAGGTTCTTTAAAAATAAAGGCTAAAGCAATTAATGCTATAGGAATAAAATTTCCAAGAACCTTATATAACCAATACTTTTTCTTATTTACAGGTAATTTATCAGATATCATCTCTAACAATCTATTTTTCTTATCATGTCCTAACTTAAATAGATTAAATCTAATCTCTGTAGTTAAATCTTGATTTTCTATAAAATAATCTATTAATTCACTTCTTTTATTAAGTTTCTCCTCACTCATTAAAGGATTTTTAAAAATAGAATATAACACCTGTTCTCCAGGAGTGGAATATGTTTTATCTATCTCCTCATATATATCATTCATATTCAAATCATTCCAAGTTTGATCATCAATAGAATATTCATTTTCTTCACTAATATCACTTAAAACCCTTATTTTATCAAACTCTCTTGTTTTATTTTGTTCCTTCAAAAAGTCAACTCTTACATCATCTTTTAAGCTCATAATCACCCCTCCAATTTATTCTATATTATCACATAAAAAATGCACTTAACAATGTTTTACTTATATAAAGCAAAAAGGTGTAGAAAAATCTACACCTTTTTATGAAACACTGCAAACGATATAACATTATAAAATCATCTTGCCCGTTTGGGGAAACAGGTACTTAATCCTGGGAGAATTAACTACAAAGCAAGATTAATTTTATAATTTAATTATATAGTAATTTTTGCCAAGCTCAAGTAGGCAAAAGTCCCCTTTTTCTTAGGACCTTTTTCCTATTTTGTATGTACCCTTCTGTTATAATATTCCTCTATACCATTATTTATGGCAAAGATAGTAGCATGAACCCTATCTTCAACTCCTATCTTTTTAAATATAGTTGTTACATAATTCTTTATCGTTTTTTCTGATAAATATAACTTTTCTGCTATATCTTTATTTTTAAGTCCATTAGATATTTCAAGTAATATTCTAAGTTCTCTATTAGTTAATGAATCAAGTAAATTATTTGTCCCCTCAATATTTACATCATTAATAAATGAATCTATCAATGATTTATCTATGTATTTTCCACCAGCATATACTGTTCTAATAGCATTAGTTATTTCACTTCCAGCTGATTCCTTTAATACATATCCTGAGGCGTCTAAATCCATTGCTTCCCTTATTTTTCTTCTTTGTTTTTCAACTGTTAAAATAATAACTTTTATTTTATCATACTTCTTCTTTATGATTTTTAGGGTTTCTATTCCATCTAAACCATACATATTTATATCTAAAAGGACTATATCAACATCTATTCCTTCTATTTTTTTAATTAAGTCTTCTCCACTACTACTTTCTGCCACTATATTTAAATCATTTTCATGACTTAATATCTTGCTTAATCCTTCCCTGATTAAAGCGTGATCATCAGCTATTGCAATATTAATCATCTATCATACTCCCCCTAAAATAGGTAACCTTATCCTATACCTTGTTCCCTTATTCACTCTAGAATTAATGTCTACCTTACCACCTAATCCTTCTACTCTATCTAATATCCCCACTATTCCATATGATATTTTCTTTAGTTTTGATTCATGCACAACCTCATCTAAGTCAAAACCTATTCCGTCATCTGCAAAATTAATAAACAAGTACTCTTTTCCTTTTTCTATTAAAATATCTACATAATTAGCCTTAGAATGTTTCTTTACATTACATATAAGTTCTTGTACTATTCTATAGACACCTATTTCTATAGTATCATTACATTTATCGTAATTTAACATCTTAAACTTTATATTTACGTTACTTTCATCTGAAAAAGTATCAATTAAATCTTGAATTGATTCCTCTAAAGTTTGCTTTTCTAAATACGGTGGTCTTAAATTAAATATAATTCCTCTTACTTCTATTAGTGCTTTTTTTACTGTACTTTTCAACTCATCTATTTCTTGGAGCCCCCTCTCCAAGTCTTCCATCAATATTTTCTTGCAAAAGTCTATTCTCATTATTGAACTTGCTAAATATTGAGCTGGCCCATCATGAATATCTCTTGCTATTCGTCCTCTTTCTGCCTCCTGTATTTCTAGTACCTTTATAACCATCTCTTGATTGTTCTTTTCATTTATACTAGCAACTGTTTTGCCTAAATCACCACATAAATAGTTTAAAACTACATTTACTTGACATACAACACTTTCAGCTTCTTCAATGTTTTTAAGATAATTTTTTAAGGATATCTCAAGCTTATCCCTTTTTACCCTTAATTCACGCTCTTCTTTTTGTTTTGTTATATATCTTACTTTAGTTTCAAGAGCTTCGTTATAAACGCCCTTTACTACTTCGTCAGATACATTTAAATCAGCTGAAACCTTAGCTAGTTTGTTTCTCATCTCCCTATCCTTTTTTTCTAATTGGTCTACCTCTTTAATTGTCTGCTTTATATTAAATAAAATTATCTCTAATTCTTGCTTTTGATTTTCAAACTCATTTTTAAGATTCTCTGTAATATTAAATATTTTATCTTTACCTTCATTTATTTCTTCTATTACTTTTTCTAAAATTAAATTTATATCTTTTATACCATTACCCATTACATACCCCTTATTAAGTAAAATATTCTTCTAAGATAAAATATTCAATATTTTACTTAAAACTCCTTCTTTTTATATATAATTATATATTTTTACATATTTATCCACTATATTTATAAAATAAAAAAACTCACAATCGTGAGTTTTTATTTTTCATTATCTTTTATTATCTTGTTAATAATTTCAACTCTATCTTCTCCAAGAACCAATGATACCTTTCTATCAACGTTGCCATTCTTAACTAATCTCTCTTCATTTACTTCTATCATTTTTAAAATCTTTTTTTCTAAATCTTCATAAGACATTAGATCTTCTAAATAAGTATCAATTGCATCTTTTACGGCTGTAGCTAATTCTTTAGGATTTCTATAACTAACTCTCATCTTTAAGTACTCCTTATAATTTAATGTAACTTTCACTTAAAGTTTAACAACTGGATAATAAAAATGCAACACTTAAGATTTAATATAGATTTTTTATCATTTTATCTACTTACTTTACATATATTTTTATAAATAATATTAATGAGGTGATTTTAGAATGAATGAAACTAAAGTTTATAAGACATTAAATATATCTCTTCAATCAAAAAGGTATACAATAGTTCAAGATATTATAAATAGCTGGGATGATAATTTAACTAAAAGTGAAGTTGTTTGTGAAGATATTCTCGCTATGTATAAAATTAAACAGATACCTTGTTTAAAAGATATAGTTAACCTAATAATTAATAAGTCTGAACCTTTAACTAATATAAATGATAGTGAATATTTTCTTTCTCTTAATAAATCAATTATCAATTATTTTCAAGATAAGTATTCTAAAAATCCAGAAATAGCAATGACTAAGGAATCAAATGAATTAAGTAATTATAAAAATCTACTTAGTTTACTTATTGAATATGACCCAGCCCTTGCCATTAGCCTTATAAAGAAGCTAGATAGTTAAAAGAGGATAGACTAGGATAAAAAAATTTTCCTAGTCTATCCTCCTTTATAACAAGTGAATCATTAAATTAAACCTTCTAAATCACAATGAACTTCTTCTTTAACCTTGTCCCATTTAACTAAATATCCTTGTCCTTTTGAGCAAAAAATTGAAGTAGATGTGTATTCTATATCTGCATCTTTATTATATCCTCTACTTTCTATCACATCTTCCCAGTTATGACACTTATCATACCCATCATATATAAGACTAATACTACCTTTTCCCTTTGTAAATGCATTAAATTCATTACTATAATCCATAAATGTAGATACTGGCCCTCTCCCCTGTATAACTACCTTATTTTCATTTTGTCCTGGGGCATTAAAACTTCCACTTAATCTTTGTATATCTGAAATAATTCTTCCCATATATTCTATATCTGCACTAATTTTAAACCTATAGTATGGCTCTAAAAGAATATTTTCCACCTGTTCTAACCCCTGCCTTATTGCTCTATAGGTAGCTTCTCTAAAATCCCCTCCACTAGTGTGTTTCAAATGAGCTTTCCCTGTTAAGAGAGTAAATTTTATATCAGTAATTGGAGAACCTGTAAGTATTCCTCTATGCTCTCTTTCAAATACATGCGTTTTTACAAGATTCATCTGTCCTATATTTAAATTATCACTATGACACTTATTTTCAAATGTTATTCCTTTGTCCCTATTATTAGGTTCCATTAATAAGTGAACTTCTGCATAATGTCTTAACGGTTCAAAATGACCTGATCCAATAGCTTTTTCTTTAATGGTTTCTTTATATAAAATATTACAAGGACCAAATTCAATATCTAAGTTAAATCTTTCCTTAACTATTTCCTTTAAAATTTCAGTTTGAATCCTTCCCATAATATGAACATTTATTTCTTCAAACTCTTCCACCCATGTTACATTCAATAAAGGGTCCTCACTATTCAAAATCTTAAAGTAATTAAATACTTCTTTAGCATTGATATCATCATTAAATATTACCTTTGATACCATAATTGGAATAAAGTCATATACTATATTTTCTTTCTTATCCCCTATAGTTTCACCTGGATATAATTCTGTAACTCCTGCAACTCCAAATATATCTCCAGCCTCTACAGAATTAACACTCTTAAATTTTTCACCATTATAAATTCTAATATTACTAACCTTATCTTTTTTGTCTTTATATTTAATTTCATCCCTTACTTTAAGCTTCCCATTAGTACATTTAATAAATGTTATCCTAGTTTTATTATCTTCATCATATTTCACCTTATATACAGTACCTTTAAAGTCACCTTCATTATCATAACTTGTATATGTTAGATTATCTAAAGCGTATATAAATTCCTTCATACCTATATCTTGTAAAGCTGACCCTGAAAATACTGGATAAATTTTGCACTCCTTTATTTGATTTCTTAAAGCCCTAATCCACTCATCTTTACTATATTCACCATTTAAATACTTTTCAATTAGCTCATCATCATTTTCTGAAATTCCTTCAACTACCTCTTCACTTAGCTCCTCTTCTAAACTATTTTCTATGAAACAAATTTTATTAGAAAAGTTAGTTTTTATTTCATTTATAACCCTATCTACCTCTGCCCCTACCCTATCTGTCTTATTTATAAACATGAATGTAGGAATCTTATTTTTCTTTAATACATTCCATACTGTTTCTGTATGGCCTTGAATTCCTTCTACTGCACTAATTATTAATATGGCATAATCCAACATGGATATAGTTCTTTCCATTTCTGTAGAAAAATCAACATGACCTGGGGTATCTAACAAATAATATGTAGATTCACCAATGTTAAATATGGCATCATGGGAAAATACAGTTATACCACGTGACCTTTCTATATTATGATTATCTAAATATGAATTTTTGTAATCAACCCTTCCTCTAGTTCTTATACTATTTGTATGATAAAGTAATTGCTCTGAAAAAGTAGTTTTTCCCGCATCTACATGTGCTAATATTCCTATAGTTTTCTTCATATGATATATATCCCTTCTTTTATTACTTACTTTTATTATACAAAAAAATAATCCTAGTTTGAAAACCAAACTAGGATTATTTACTAAAAACTACTTATTTTCATCTATTAATTTTAAAATAGTTTCTTTACATCTTGATGCATGGCAGAATCCAGTACCTGCTCCTGTCTTTTCACTTACTTCATCAAAAGTTTTTGCACCATTCTTTATTGCTTCAACTATTGTTTCTTCTGAAACACCTTTACATAAACATACTGTATTTGACATATGCTCAACTCCTTTTCTATAGATATAATTTCTGCAAAAAAATTTTTTTTATTCTTCTATAGATATTGCTGCTACTGGGCAGTTTTCGCACGCTTCTCTTACAGCATCTTCAGTTCCGTCTACAACTTCACCTGCAACTGCTATTCCAGTATCTAATGAGAAAACTTCTGAGCATGTTCCTTCACATAATCCACATGATATACAAGTATTTTCATCAACGAATGCTTTCATAAAACTAAAACCTCCAAAATAACCTTTATAGCATTCCAAATCCGACTAGAATGCTCAACTATATTATCAATTAATAATTGTTATTTGTCAATACTTTATATCATTCCACTTCTGAAATTAGAGGATAATGATCTGAAGGATACTTTCCATTTTCATTATATGTTAGTATTTCAGTGCTTTTAATTGATAAATTATCTGTCACAAAAATATAGTCAATATGAATTCCCTTACTTCTTCCTTTAAACCTGCTCATTGTAGTATGATTATATATTTCTTTTTTGTAGTCCTGTACTGCTACAAACTTTTTGTTGTTATAGTTATATTTTCTTATTTCTTCTATAACTTTAGAATTTGGTGATGCATTAAAATCTCCCATAAGAATGGTTGGCATCTTTTCTTTATCTTCTTCATTTTCAATAAAACTTAGAATTTTCCTCACTTCATATACTCTTGATTTTGTAAACAAAAAATCTAAATGTGAATTACATATCCTGTACTTATTCCCATTATTGTCTCTTATCACAGCTGCTGTGCATATTCTAGGAAATACAGAATACCATCTAGAGCTACTTATTTTTTGTGGAGTATTAGAAAGCCAAAAAGTTTTATATTCTTCTACATGAAAGTCTCTAGCTATAAATATATCATTTCTTTCTACAAACATTTTTTTACTTCTTGGAGTTCCAACCACATAATAATCCTCTAATGCATCCACCAATTCTCTATGCATAACATTGCTTAACTCTTGCACTCCAATAATATCAGGCTTATATTTCTTTATAATATTTATTACCATATCTTTTCTATTTGACCATCTGTTATTAATATCTAAAATAAAATCACATCTTAAATTAAATGTCATTATTCTCATAAGAAAACCTCTTTTTAAAAAAATATTTTTACAGCACAATTTTTACTTAATTACATAGTATATAGTATAGTTAAAAGGGAGTAGTTATAACTATAGGGTCAACATACTGGTCGTTAGCGCCTGGCCTTATAACCCATTGGGTAACGAGACTTTTAGCACAATCTATTTAGGTTGTGTTAAAGGTCTTTTTTAATTCTTCAATTGTTTATTATACTTAACTACCTGTATTTATCCCCAGTTATTTTAGATATAGGTACTTTAAAAATTTATCCCTAATTAATAATAAAAAGTGGTAGACTCCCTACCACTAATTTTTTTCTCTATCTTCACCTATATGTTCTATTCTATACCCAATTTCTTTATTAGCATGCCTATATCCTTCATTTATCATATCCTCTTCTGAAATATTGCTATTTAAACAGTCTAAGGTTAATTGATATCCAGCTTTATAATACTTTTCAAGTAAAGAGTTTTCAATATCTTCTTGATTTCCTATAGAATAATCATGAAGAATATGTTTAACATTAAATCCTGCATCTCTTAGAGCTCTTCCAACCAGTATTGCTCTATGACACCTTATTGGATCTTGCATAGCACCAAGTAAGGCAATTCTATACCCTTTTTTACAACCATTTCTTAATCTTTCAATTCCCTTTATAAATTCTTCTTCCTTAACTACTTTCTCAAAATCTGAATATCCTTCATCATTATAAGAAACTTTATTTATACGTTTAGCAGCTAACTCTTTCGCCATATAAATATATATAAAACCTTCTCTTTCAAGAGTTTTTTGTATAGTTTCTTTATTATATTGGATATTGTACTTAGAATAAGGAGTACCTCTAATATCTACAACACAATTAATATTATAACGTCTTAGCATATCTATTAATCTCTCTACATCATAATTTGAATGACCTATTGTAAATATCTCCACACTAAAGACTCCCTTCTTTATATTAATATAATCTATTCTACTTGGGTTAATAGTCTTCTAGTTACATCTTTAAGCTTTCCTTCGCTAAAATCTTCATGAACTATAACAATTATTCCCCTTACATCATTATCGCTTTCATCCCATTTGTAGCTTTCAACATTAATAACAGAATCATCTGGCATGAACTCCTCTAAATCTGTACCAAGTTCAGTAAATAATCCTAATAATTCTTCAAATAGTTCATCTTCCGTTAGCTCATTAATATCATAATCATCTGATAATATTTCCTTTAAAATATCAGCAGATAAACTTAAATTTAAAGCTACTACATCCTCTCTCTTACTTCCTTTAGACATATCCTTTAACACTTTAAAATTACTATTCTCTTCTATTAATTTCTTAAAATCTAAACTGTCTACAACTCTATTTCCAAATGCTACGTACATATTAATTACTCCTTATTTATGCATATTTGCCATTTCAATATAATGAACGGAAGATTCTTTTATAGATCTTATTTCTTCCTCAGTTAATTCTCTTACTACTTTTGCTGGACTTCCCATACAAAGTACACCTGATGGTATTTTCTTATTTTGAGTTACTAAGCTTCCAGCTCCTATAATAGTATTTTCTCCAATTTCTGCTCCATTTAATATTACAGAACCCATTCCTATTAAAACATTATTAGAAATTTTACATCCATGTATAACACAATTGTGTCCTATAGTCACCTCATCACCAACTATAGTTGGAATCCCAAAATCATTATGTAATGTGCTATTTTCTTGTATATTAGTATTTTTTCCAATTATAGTTTTATCCATATCACTTCTTATACAAACACCATACCATATAGATGTATTTTCTCCAATAACCACATCTCCAACAACTGCTGCGTTTTCTGCAACAAAACAACTTTTATGAATATTAGGTATTTTTTCTCCAAGTCCTTTTATCATGCTTTCCTACCTCATTTATTTTTTTCTTAATTATATTACCACAAATTTTAATCTTTTATCTATATATTGTATAATTAAAATATATTTATAAAGGCGGGGGGAAATTTATGAGAAGTATATTAACTGTTACAACTTCAACTTTAATGGGTAACTATGAAATCGAAAAGTATTATGGATATATATCTATAAACTTTGTCACTGGAGCTAACTTTTTAAGGGACTGGTTAGCAGGATGGACTGACATTTTAGGGGGAGTATCAAAATCTTATACAAGGGAATTAGATGAATTAAAATCTATGGCAAGAAATGCATTAGAAAACAAAGCACGTTTACTAGACATGAATTGTATACTAGGGTTAAATATTGATTTAGAGCCCATCTTTGGTTCAAACTACTCAATGTTTATGGTTTCTGCTACAGGAACGGCTTGTAAAATCAATAATCTTATTAATGATGATGATAGTAATTCTGAAGAAGAAAATATCAAATTAGATTTATCAAGGTTATATTCAAACACACTTATTTCTAATGCTCCCTTAGACTTTTACAATTGCACTATAGATGAGGTTGAAGGATTTTTAGCATCATTACCAAGCGGAAGTGAAAAAATACTTGTAGACAAACTTATTAGAGAACTTGGAAATAACCAAGCTAAGAATATATTCTCCGGTTTTAAGGATAATATCGATTCTGTTACTGAGTTTCTAATGGGTAAAAATTTCTCTGAGGTATGTAAGTACGCAACTGATGATATAACAAAAGAAAAGGCTCTTTTTATTAAAACCTTCAATATTATTGACTATAGCTCTATATTAGAACAGTTTAGAAATTTAGATAATAATGATACAGAAATTGACCTTTTAGTTTCACTAACAGCTAAACCTCCTCTTGTAACAAAGGATAACTTTTATGCCTTAGGAGAGCTTATTGATTTATTAGAAAAAAAATATCAAAAGGATGTTACCATAAAATCTCAAGGTTTTGGAAAGAAAAAAGATACATGGATATGTAAACATTGTGGATCTCCAGTAGAAATGGATAGACAAAGTTGTTTCAATTGTAATTATGATAGATATGGTCTACCATCTAGAATTACAAGATATGTTGCAGGAGATGGACAAATATTTAGTTATGAAAAGAGGATATCGAATCTTAAATCCATTTATGAAATTCTAAAAAAATATTATAGCAATAAATAATTTACTTTGAAAAAAGTGGATGTATTAAAACTTTCTTTAATACATCCACTTTTTTGTTATATATCATAAATATCAGAAAATTCTATATTAATCTTTTCTTGTATTGCGGTCTCAGCTGCTCTATTATCATCATCATGCCATACATCATCTCTAACTAAATTAGGAATTTTAAATAAAAATGTACTACCTATTTCTGAACTATCTTCTAACATAACTTCCCCATTATGTTTGCTAATTATATCCTTAACTAAAGCTAAGCCTATTCCACTACCTTCTCTCTCCCTACTAAATGATTTATTACTTTGAACAAATCTTTCAAATATTACATCCTTTAAATGCATAGGAATACCTATTCCTGTATCTTTCACTCTTACATATACCCAAGTTTCATCCACTTGAATATCAACGAAAATTTCTCCACCTGTAGGAGTGAATTTAACAGAATTAGAAATAAGATTTAACATAACCCTTTCTATTTTTTCAGGGTCACATCCTACTATTAATTCCTCTATAGAAGTGTCAAACATTATATTTATATTTTTTTCTTCAACATACGGAACAGTAGACAATGTTATATTTTCAATTAAACTAATAATATCTATATTCTTAATTTTTATTTGCATTGCTCCTGTATCTAACTTGGAAATATCTATAAGGTTATTTACTAATCTTAACAATCTAAATGCATTTTGACTAATAGTTTTTTCGTATTTAATATAGTAGTTAGCTAAAGACTCATAGCCATTCTTTTTTTGATTATTTAGTAATTGAAGACATGAATAAATAATATTTATAGGTGTTCGAACCTCATGAGATAAGTTTGCAAAAAACTCTGCTCTTATTCTATCATATTCTTTAATTTCATTATATTTCACTCTTAGGGAATTTAGTTCTTCCTTCATTTCTAGACTTCTAGATACAACAACATATCCTTTAAATTCACTGTTAATACGTTTAAAAACAGATTCTACTCTTACACTTTTCCCATTCTTACATAATATTTTATGTTTTATTATATCACTATTTTTAATATTATTAATTGCGAATATATCTCCATCATCCCTTTTTAAAAATTCTTCATACCTATGCCCTACTAGCTCCTCTACTTCAAAGCCTAAACTTTCTATAGCTGAGGTATTAGCAAAAGTAATTATTCCACTTGTATCAATAGTAATAATAAAATCTAATATATTCTCTGTTACACTCTTCAGCCTATTTTCACTTATTTTTAACTTATCTATGGCCTCACATTTATCAGTTTTATCTATAAAGTTTCCTATTATCCACTTTGAATCATCTGTTACTACCTTTTGAAGGTGTACCTCATAATATTTCTTCAACTCACTAAAATACAGTATATTCGAGTAAGTACCATTTTCTTCGAGTACCTTTTTTATATTTTTAGAGAGATCTTCATTGATGTTGAATATAGATATTTTCTCCAATCTATTATACTGATCTTCTAGGGTTATCCCCTCATCAATAACTCCTCTTGCCAATTCATTTGCATATACAATTTTATAATTATCGTTGTACACCAAGATATTACTTTGTAAATTCTTTTCATTTGCAGCATAAAAAACATTTAGATTATGTTTTAATTGATCAGACTCTTTAACTCTAAAAATCATTTCATAAAACAAACCTATTATTATTACCAAAAAGGCCATAAATGTTAATACATATCCAAGCACGCTTATATTATAAGGATATTTATTATACAATATAAAAATATATAAATTCTTTACGGTTAATATATTTATACTTGCTCCAAATATAGAATAAATAATTCTCTTTGTATTTATACTATTCTTAAATAATATAAATACTAGTATAAAGTGGAATAAGATTAATCCCCAAACTAAATAAGAAAATATTCTTTCACTTACTATATCTCCATAACTTATTATTTTATCTATTCCTCCAAATATTATTAATAAGGACATAAAAGATACTAATATACAGGATAATAGCTTATTCTTTAATATATACTTAAATAATATATTTTTCTTATATACTATAAAAGATAATAGAAAACCTTCATACAGGTATATAGCCGTTATTGTTATAAATCTATCCCTTATCGCTACTTCCCAATAATTTCCCAAGACATTGATTATAATAAACTCAATAGTCATCATTGTATATACTTGGCTTATTATAAATATATCGTCTTCTTTATAAATATAGTAAAATGTGTAACAACATATTAATGAAAATATAGCCAAGATTATGTCACCGTTTATTACAAGACTCTCTATATTAGATTCTTCTATTACTTTTGCATTTCCAAAAAATAATATTAATATTGCCACTAAGTTAAAACAGATTATAGAAAAAATAATTGAATATATAGTCCACTTAACACCCATGTTATCTTTATATCTATCCTCATTTAAAAACATATATTCCCACCTCTTGTTTTTCTATTTAGTAAACTTAAAATTCATATTTGTAATTTCATATCTTCCATTATTAATATTTATCTTAAAGAAAGACTTTCTTTTCTTATTTTCTTCTATAAATAAATTATAAAATTCCTCTTCATTTATACTTTTACAAATAGATTTTAAGTTCTCCAAATTCCACCTATAATAATCCCTTTCTACACTTCTTAATACTTCCTTCTTAGATATATTCTCAATAATAGGTCCACCCAGGTCTCTTTGCAGATTTAAAAGAGTTTTATTATTAGTTCCTCCATCTAAAATACAAAAGTATCCGTAATCTGTAGTGCTTCTAATTAATCTTCCATAAACTTGTTTAACTTTTATACAAAGTTGTGGATAGTTAACATATCTATAGTCCTTTTTTCTATAATTAACTATTGCTTTTAATAATGGATCTTCAATAGATTTATTTGGTATCTTATCCAAGATAACTGATGTTAATGCATCTCCAGGTAAATCAATCCCTTCAAAAAAGCCCTTACTTCCTAATATAATAACTTGTCTATCTATATCACTTAAATATCTTATAGCCTTTTTATTTGAATGTACCTCTATTTTACTTCCTTTTACAAGTTCATTAAGTCTATCCTCAACAGCTTGTTTTCTTAAATTATTAGTAAATAGTACTAGTATGTGACCATTTAGCTTCACAGCCATTTCATATATAAACTTAGAAGAATTTTCTATAAAATCTCTACTATTATACCTTCCAATATCCTTTAAAGTAATTATCCTAGTTCTATCTCTTAAGTTAAAAGTAGGCGGAACCACCCACTCCTTTGCTTCTTCCTGACCTAATATAGACTTAATTCTTGAAAACGAATTATTAATTCTAAGTGTTGCAGACAAAAATGTAACACTTTTTACATCCTTTAATATCTGTTCATTAAATAATTCATCTACATTTAATGGTATGTTTCTTATTCTAAAATAACTGTTATCTTTTGATACCTCAAACTCTTTTGCGGTATTTCCTTTTCCTTCTGACTGTTCTATAAATGAATCTAGAGTATCAAAGGAAGACTTTAGTTTTAAAATATAGTTTGTTACCATCCTATATTCATGTTCTTCCTTACCTTCCTCCCCCTCTAAGGTTATGTTATTAAAATATTTATTTAACACTGAATATAAAGCATATATATTTTCTTTTAACTTAGATATATATACATCTAACCCTTTCAGCTTTTCCTTAATATGAGATTCAGCTAAGACATATTCTACTTTAAAATTATATTCATCATTAGGTAGCTCTGCATTACTTAAATAAGCCAATATACCTTGAATATCTAAATTTATTTGTGATACCAAATACTTCAATTTATCTAAATCTAATACTTCCCTATATCCTAAAGATGCATTTAAATAATTTAAAATTCTAAAGATAGAAGGTTCCTTTCCATATAAGTACTCTAGCTGTTCTTCTAACCCTTTAGATTCAAATTCATCTGCAAAAAAGTCATAGCACTTATCCATTAAATTATGGGCCTCATCTATTATAAGATGAGTAATCTTTTTCTTTTCACTATATGGCCAACTAGCAAGTAGGGAATGATTTACAACTGTTATATTTTCTTGTGGTAATTCATTATATCTCTTTCTTAAATAGCACTTTTTGTAGCATCTATCTAAATTACATTCATCACTATCACACAGAAACTTATTTATATCTCCATCTAAATTAAAATGATTAAAGGCAAATTGAGATACTTTTTCAATATCCCCATACTCACCATCTTCACATAGTCTTTTTAAAAAGACCTCTCTTAAATTTTCTATTAAGTTACCAGTGACTTCACTATTTTTAGCTAATCGTTCTGGGCACAAATAATTTCCTTTTCCTTTTATATATCCAAACTTTATCTTATCACTTAACCCAAGCATCTCTAATATACTGGGAATATCTCTATCAATAAGTTGATTTTGTAACTCTTTAGTATCTGTAGAAATAATAAAGGATGCATCTTCAACCTTATGTGTACTTAAGTTTTTATAACATTGAAGTATTCCTATAAGCAAATATGCAAAGGTCTTACCGCTTCCTGTTGGAGCCTCTATAAATATACGTTCTTCCCTCTCGATGGTTTCTCTTATCTTAAATGAAAACTTCTCTTGCTCTTCTCTATACTGATAATTAAACTCACCGCCTCTATTCCATATATCCTTCCTTCTTAACAACTTTTCAAATTCATTATAAGGAATTCTCTTCTTAGTATCTTTAATTTTAACTTCTTGTTTTTTATTATATTTAACATAATTAAATTCATTATAATTAAAAAACAGTGGTTTCTGTACATACTCTGCCCATCCCCATTTTTCATGGATGTCATAATCAAGTTTTAATATATTATATAAACTAATATTTTTCTTTTTATACCCTTCTTCCTTATCCCACAATCTACATAAAAATGCATTAAGTACATAAAGGATATTTTTTGCTTTATTTATATTCTCAAACTCAATTGATGTAACTTCTTTTATTAAACTTATAACTCTATAATCCCTTCTCCAAGGTTCTAAAATGGAGCAAAGTTCCCTTAAATCTAAAACTTTATTCTTTATATCACTTATATATTTTTCTAAAAGTCTCTTTGTAAATGAAGCATCCTCACATATTATTGGGAGCACTTCTATAAATGATATTAACTTTTTTACATCTTGTACTTTATTCTTTAAGGAAGTAGAGAAAACTTCAACAATACCTTCTTTTACTTTGACTCCATCTATTCTTATTATTTCTGAGTATAATGGATCAAAGGATGTAGCATCAATATGAAGATATACTACATTATTTAAAATACTATTATCCATAACCCTACTCCTTTCTTTATACATACCTTAGTATTTTACAAGAACTACTCAAATAAGTAAAATATTATTTTTTAGCTAAAAAAAGTGGAGTGGATATTCATTTTGCTTGTTCCGTCGCTACACTCCAAGTCACATCAAAACAAATATCCCCCCACGCCTACTAAAGGCAAGGAAATTATGAAATTATTATCTTTTATTCTATATTTTCTTATATGAAATTTTAATAAACCCTTTGATTTATAGAAAATTAAAATTTTATACTTTCCTAGACGCTAAAAATAGTCCTATCAAAAAACTTGATAGAACTATTTCTTAAATAAAACTACTTTACTAATTTCTTTGTATCTCTTGCTATAACTAATTCTTCATTAGTTGGTATAACAAATGCTTTTACTGTAGAATCTTCAGTAGAGATTTCTCTTACTTTTCCTCTTACATTATTCTTTTCTTTATCAACCTTAACTCCTAAGAACTCTAAACCTTCTAGGCAAGCTTCTCTAGTTTCAGGACCATTTTCTCCAACACCAGCTGTAAATACTATAGCATCTACACCACCCATAGCAGCTGCATAAGCTCCTATTTGTGTTCTAATTCTGTAGTGATATATATCTAAAGCAAGTATAGCTCTTTCGTCTCCCTTAGCTGCTGCATCTTCAATATCTCTAAAGTCTGAGCTTACACCTGAGATTCCAAGTACACCTGATTTCTTATTTAATAATGTATTTACATCTTCTGTTGAATATTTTAATTCATTTATTAAGTATAAAACTATTGCAGGATCTATGCTTCCTGATCTTGTTCCCATTACAATACCATCAAGTGGTGTGAATCCCATTGTAGTATCAATTGAAACACCATTTTTAACTGCACATAAAGATGCACCATTTCCAAGATGACAAGTTACTATCTTAAGATCTTTTATATCTTTACCCATAACTTCTGCAACTTTATTTGATACATACATATGTGAAGTACCATGGAATCCATATTTTCTTATTCCATTTTCAGTGTATAATTCATATGGTAATGCATAAAGGAAAGCTTCCTTTGGCATTGTTTGATGGAATGCTGTATCAAATACTGCTACCATTGGTGTATTTGGCATTAACTCTTCACATGCTTCTATACCAATCATGTTTGGTGGGTTATGTAATGGAGCTAACTTATAGCATTCTTCAATTGACTTCTTAACTTCCTCAGTTATTAATACTGATGAAGCATATTTTTCTCCACCATGTACTACTCTATGACCAACTGCAGTAATTTCATCCATTGATTTAATTACACCATGTTCACCATCAACTAAAGCCTTTAGTACTATTTCAATAGCTTCTTTATGGTTCTTCATAGGAGTCTTAACTATATACTTATCTTTTCCTTCAACTTTTTGTGTTAAAACTGACCCTTCAATTCCAATTCTTTCAACTAACCCTTGTGCTAGTGAGTTCTCTGTTTCCATATCAATTAATTGATACTTTAAAGATGAACTACCACAATTAATTACTAAAACCTTCATGTTCAATTCCTCCAACTTCATTGTCTTTTATGCTATAAAAGCACTAAATAATTATTATTTCTTATAATGATACATATCTAAAATACCACTTATATTCTTGACATAATATCATTAAATAATTCATTTCTAAATCGTTTCCATCAATGTAAAATATATCCTGATAACTACTATCAACAATACCTTTATAATAATGGGTAAAACCCCTGTAGTCAACAGTTTTAACCTGTTTTTTAATGTTAAGTTTTTAACATACATACTGTACTAATTATATTTAAAATTTTGTTATAGTAGCAAAAAAAGAGAGTAACTAGCACTCTCTTTAAAAAACATCTTATTATTCAGGTAATGACCTATGCCCTATTCCTATTACAACTTCATCTAAATGCAATAGTCCAATACTTAAAAAAATACATACAGAAATATGTTCCCCTTTTCTTGCTATACCTATTTTCCCACCTACATTTTGTGCATTTGCTCTATTACTTACTTGCATTAATGCATCTCTAGTTGCACCTATTACTGCACCTTCATGAAGATGTTCATCTCTAATTAGGTTATTCCTTTTAGATGCCACTAAGGCTCTTTCAAGAATTATATGAATTGATTCATTAATATTGCCACCAACATTAACTGCTGTAACCTTTACTCCTTGCTTAAAATAGCTTTCTTTTAAAATTTCTTCCTCATCTCTATTACTAATTGCCATTCTGGTAGCAATTCTTGCAACTTCTGTACTATTTTGATTTGCCATTTTATATTCTCCATCCTAAGTATAATATTTTGTTATATAACTGATAATGAAAAAACTGTACATTCTTCTATTGCTAAGAAAACATTAATTTCATCACTTACATTTATATCAATTAAATCAGCCTTTAACTCCTCAACATATTTATTTAGTAATAAACCTAAAGAAATTATTATCCTTAAATCTCTATTCATAAAATATCTATATTTCTTAGTATTTTTCAAAGAATTATAAACATCCTTTAATTCTACACAAAAGCTTTCAGGATCTTCTACTAACATAGTAGCTAGTCCCAATAATGGATATGCTTTACCTGGGATTTCGAATAACTCTGATTTTATATTGCATATTATATTTAATGCTTTTTCAACTTTTGTTTCAACATCATCTTCATCTATCATCAGCAATGTTGAAAAACTTTTTATATCTACAGAACTTTCTCTTCCTGTTACCTTCAATATATTTTCTATTTCAGTAAGTTCTTTTGTTATTCTATCAATACTTCTATTGGTACATGATAAATTTGCATAACTTATATAATCATTATCTTTTAGACTACTATTTATATCAATTATTCTATTGATTCTATTGTCTAATTCTTTACCAGAAAACCTTTTTGCAAGCATTAATGATGCAAAGGCAGCCTTCTCATTTCCTTTAAACCCATTTTGGATTAATCTTTCATATACATATAATGTATTATTAAATACTTGTACATAATCATCCCTATCATCTAACATAATAGAACAAATTTTATTAAATACACCTTTAAAAGGATAAGGCAGTTTTCTACTGTCTAAATACTTTCTAACTTCTTTTATTTTCTCTAAAGAAAACTCTTTATCTGTCCTAACATATAGCAATGCCTCAAAGTGATTAAGAAGATTTCCATCCCACCTTAATGCCTTTCTAATATCATTATAATTGTCAGAAAGTAAGTCTACCTTACTCCTCAGCTCAACGTCCATATCATCATCCTTTTTTATTCTTATATATTTTCATTATAATAATACCATATATTTGATAATATTTGAATTCTATATTTTTAACATTTTATTAATAACTCCCTATATATATTAAAGAGGATAAGCATATTAAATACTCATCCTCTTTAACTATCTTCCCATTTTTCTAAATTTATCATATCTATGAACTAGTAATTCTTTCCTATCCTTATATCTTAATGAATATACCTCTTCTACAAGTTCCCTTTTTATAGCTGATGCCATCTTAAGTGGATTCTTGTGAGCGCCACCATTAGGTTCCTTAATAACTTTATCTACTATATTATAATCTATTAAATCCTGTGCTGTTATCTTCATAACTTCTGCTGCTTCCTTAGCTTTACTACCATCCTTCCATAAAATAGATGCAAAGCCTTCTGGTGATAGAATAGAATATATAGAATGCTCTAACATAAGAATCCTATCTGCCACTGCCAGTGCTAAAGCACCGCCACTTCCACCTTCACCTAAAAGAACAGTTATAATAGGAGTTTTTAGCCGGCTCATTTCTAATAAATTCTTCGCAATTGCTTCTCCTTGCCCTCTTTCTTCTGCATCAACTCCACAAAAAGCTCCTGGAGTATCTACAAAGCAAATAACAGTTCTATTAAACTTTTCAGCTTCCTTCATTAGTCTTAATGCCTTTCTATAACCTTCTGGTTTAGGCATTCCAAAATTTCTTTCTATATTTTCTTTAGTGTTAGCCCCCTTAGTTATTGCAATAATTGTAACAGGAATTCCTTCTAAAAAACCTATGCCTCCAATTACTGCATTATCATCTCCAAAATGTCTATCTCCATGTAGCTCTATAAAATCACTAAAAATATTTTCAATGTAAAAAGCTCCTGTAGGTCTATCCTTGTGTCTTGCAATTACTACCTTATCCCATGCTGACATGGTTTTAATTGTATCCTTAGTCATTGTTACTCACCCCATGCATTAAAAGAAGCTTATAAAGCATCTTCCTAAGATCTTTTCTATGGACTATAGAATCTACAAAGCCTTTTTCTAACAAGAATTCAGCCTTTTGAAAGTCATCTGGAAGTGTTTCTCTAATGGTATTTTCAATTACTCTTCTTCCTGCAAATCCAACTAATGTTCCTGGTTCACTTAAAATAATATCACCTTCCATAGCAAAACTTGCAGTCACTCCTCCTGTTGTTGGATTAGTTAGTACTGTTATATATAGCAAACCTGCATCATCATGTTTTCCTATTGCTGCACTAATCTTAGCCATCTGCATCAAAGAAAAGATTCCTTCCTGCATTCTAGCTCCTCCAGAGGTTGTAAATATAATTAATGGTAGTTTTCTTTCTGTGGCATATTCAATTAAGGATGTAATTCTTTCACCTACTACAGTTCCCATACTTCCCATCATAAAATAGCTATCCATAACAGCTATAGCTACAGCTATACCATTAATTTTACCAATACCTGTGATAACTGCTTCACTACTCTCAGTTTTTTCCTTACTTTTTTCAAGTTTTTCTTCATATCCATCAAAGCTTATAGGATTGGTTGTTTTAATATCTTCTCCCATCTCTTTGAAACTTCCCTTATCAACTAGAAAATTAATTCTAGTTCTTGCTTTTAATCTTAAGTGGTTATTACAACTATTACAAACATAAAGGTTTGATTTTAAGTCTTCCTTATAAATAATACTTCCACACTTATCACATTTTAACCACATTCCAGATGGTATATTAGGTTTTTCTTCTGCTTCTACATTTACATTTTTTACTGTTCCGTATTTATTTTTCTTAAATAAATCCTTAAGCATTTCTCTTCACCATCACTTTTTCTAAGAAAGAGGTATCATACTCCCCTCTTACAACTTCATCCATTTCTAATAAAGAAAATTGAAAGTCCACATTTGTTTTTACTCCACCTACGCCAAACTCTCCCAAAGCTCTTTTCATTATTGTTATTGCTTCTTCTCTATCTTTACCAAAAGAAATTAGCTTAGCTAACATTGAATCATAACAATGTGGAATTTTATAACCACAGTAAATAGCTGAATCTAGTCTTACTCCTCTTCCTCCAGGAACATACAATTCTGTAATTTTTCCAGGACAAGGCATAAAATCTCTATCCGGATCTTCTGCATTAATCCTACATTCTATAGCATGACCTTTAATTTTAATATCATCTTGATTTAACTCTAATTCTAATCCTGACGCAATTTTTAATTGTTCTTTCACAAGGTCTATGCCTGTTATCATTTCTGTTATAGGATGCTCTACTTGTATTCTTGTGTTCATTTCCATGAAGTAATAATTACAATCCTTATCTACTAAGAACTCTATTGTTCCTGCATTTTTATAATTAACAGCCTTAGCTGCTCTTTTCGCAATTTCTCCCATCTCAATTCTTAAATCTGAAGTTAAAAATGTTGATGGTGCTTCTTCTAATACTTTTTGATTCTTTCTTTGAAGAGAACATTCTCTTTCATTTAAATGTATTACATTTCCATAATTATCTGCTAAAATTTGAAATTCTATATGTCTTGGATTTTGTATATATTTTTCAATATATAATCTATCATCTCCAAAGCATGCTTTAGCTTCTGCTTTTGCTGTATTATATCCTCTTCTTAACTCTCCTTCATTGAAAGCTATTCTAATACCTTTTCCTCCACCACCTGCTGATGCTTTTATCATTACCGGATAACCTATTTCCTCGGCAATATGGGAGGCATGTTCTTCACTTTCAATTATACCTTCAAAACCAGGTACAACAGGTACATTGGCATCCTTCATTACTTCTCTTGCCTTAGCCTTATTTCCCATTAATTCAATTGAGGTATAATCAGGACCTATAAACTTTATATTACACTCCTTGCACATCTTTGCAAACTTAGCGTTCTCCGATAAAAAGCCAAAGCCTGGATGGATAGCATCTGCACCTGTAAGTACACATGCACTTAATATATTAGTTATATTTAAATAACTATCCTTGGCCGATGCTGGTCCTATGCATACTGCTTCATCTGCTAGTTGAGTATGAAGAGCCTCTTTATCAATTTCTGAATATACTGCTACCGTTAAAATACCAAGCTCTCTACAAGCTCTTATTATTCTAACAGCTATTTCTCCTCTATTTGCAATAAGTACTTTCTTAAACATCCTTATCACCTATCCTATAGCAAACATTATTTCTGCTTCACAAACCTTTTTTCCATCAACAGTAGCTACTGCCTTTCCTATTCCTATAGGTCCTCTTAACTTAATAATTTCACAACTTAAATCTAATCTATCACCTGGTACTACTGGCTTTCTCCATTTAACTTTATCTGCGCCAGCAAACATAGGTATTTTTCCCTTAAACTCATCCATACTTAATATTGAAACTGCACCTAATTGCGCTAGAGCCTCCAATATTAACACACCTGGCATTATAGGTTTTTCTGGAAAATGTCCTTGAAAAAACTGATCATTTATAGTTACATTTTTATATCCTTTTATACTTTTGCCTTCAACTACTTCAGTAACTCTATCTACTAAAAGGAAAGGATATCTATGAGGTAAAATTTCCCTAATTTCATTTATGTCCATCATTTTTTATATCTCCTTTACCTTAAATAATGGTTGCCCATATTCCACCATTTCGCCATCTTTTACTAAGATCTCTTTTACTACTCCATTTACATCACTTTCAATTTCATTCATAAGCTTCATTGCTTCTATTATACATAGTGCATCACCTTTAGAAACTTCATTTCCTTCAGATACAAAAGCTTTACTATCTGGAGATGAAGAACTATAAAAAGTACCAACCATTGGAGACTTAATAACTTTTAAGTCTTCATCCTTTTCTTCTACCTTTATTTCACTTCCATCTGTAGCAACATTTACTGAGATACTATTATTCATATCCTCTTGACTACTTGGCAATTCTTTTTTAACAACTTCATTATCCTTTTCTTCTGAGAGAATATTTCTACTTAATGATTTATCCATTTTTATATGTCCATCAGCAGTTTCTATCTCAAAGTATGCTAATTGTGATGAATTTATTAACTCAATTAACTCTTTAACCTCTTTAAAATTCATAATAAAACCTCCTAAATCCTACTCCCACTTCTTAAATAGTAAAGTAGCATTGTGGCCTCCAAAACCTAGAGAATTTGAAAGAACATATTTCAGTTCCTTTTCTCTTCCCTTATTTGGTACATAATCTAAATCTAATTCCTCATCTACATTTTCTAGCCCTATAGTAGGAGGTATAAAACCCTCTTGAAGTGCCTTAATACATGCAACAGCCTCTATAGAACCAGCTCCCCCTAGCAGATGTCCTGTCATTGACTTTGTTGATGAAACAGGTATATTGTATGCATAATCATTAAATACTTTTTTAATAGCATATGTTTCATACTTATCATTTAAAGGTGTTGATGTACCGTGGGCATTTATATACGAAACTTCATTTCTTTCTATTCCAGCTTCTTCAATTGCTTCTATCATAGCATCAGCTGCACCTTCTCCTTCTGGATGTGGGCATGTAATGTGATAAGCATCACAAGTACTACCATAGCCTACAATTTCAGCTAGGATTTTTGCTCCTCTTGATATAGCATGTTCTTCTGACTCTAATACTAATACAGCTCCTCCTTCACCAATTACAAATCCACTTCTATCTTTATCAAAAGGAATTGAAGCCCTAGAAATATCATTATTAGAATTTAATGCTTTCATGCTAGCAAATCCAGCAACCCCCATTTTCGTAATTGGAGCTTCTCCACTACCTGCAAGCATTACATCTGCATATCCATCTTTTATTAATCTAAATGCTTCACCTATATTATTATTACCAGTTGCACATGCTGTAACCATTGATGTACATGGTCCCTTAGCTCCATATTTTATAGCTATGTTACCTGCGCCAAGATTTATAATAGTCATTGGTACAAAAAACGGTGAAACTCTTTTAGATTTTCCTGTGACTATTTTTTCAGTTTCACTTTCCATAGTCATAAAACCACCAATTCCTGATCCAACATATACTCCAAATCTTTTACTATTAATACTTTCTACATCTAATCCAGATGACTTTATGGCCTCATCTGCTGCATATAACACAAATTGTGAAAACTTATCTAATCTTCTTACTTCTTTCTTTGGCATAACCTCTTCTGGATGAAACTCCTTAACTTCTGCTCCTATTTTTACATCTATAGTTGATGTATCAATGTTTTTTATATAATCTATACCGCTTTTTCCATTCTTAAGGCTATTCCAATACTCTTCAACATTATTTCCTATAGGAGTAACAGCTCCCATTCCAGTTACAACTACTTTTCTACTCATAACATTCCTCCACTACATTACCATTCCACCATCAACGTGGATTACTTGACCTGTTATATAATTAGCACTATCACTAGCTAAGAAAGCTACAACTTCTGCCACATCTTCTGCTTTTCCTAATCTTTTTAAAGGAATATTCTTTTTTGCTTCTTCTTTAAACTTATCTCCTAGTACATCAGTCATATCTGTCTCAATAAAACCAGGTGCTACTGCATTTACAGTTATTCCTCTAGATCCTATTTCCTTTGCAAGAGATTTTGTCATTCCAATAACTCCTGCCTTTGATGCAGCATAATTTACTTGCCCTGCATTTCCAACTAAACCTACTACAGAAGAAAGATTAATTATTTTCCCTTCTTTTTGCTTTACCATAACAGGTGTTATAGCCTTTAAACAATTAAATACGCCCTTTAAATTTACATTTATTACAGAATCAAAGTCCTCTTCTTTCATTCTTAATAATAATGTATCCTTTGTAATTCCAGCATTATTAACCATAATATCAATCTTACCAAATTTCTTTTTAGCAGAATCTATTAAATTCTCCACATCATTTGGTTTACTTATATCACCTTTAACCCTTAATACCTCTACCCCTAAACTCAAAATTTCTTTTTCTGTTTCTATAGCCTTATCTTCACTACTTCTATAATTTAAAACTATATTTACTCCTGAACTTGCTAGCTTTAAAGCAATAGCTTTGCCAATACCTTTTGCAGCACCTGTAACAACTGCACACTTTCCCTTTAACATTTGTACCTCCTACCTACCTTCTTTTAACTCATTTAAAGCATTATTTAAGGACTCCATATCTTCCACATTAAGTAGCCTTGAATTTTTATCTATCTTTTTTACAAATCCTCTTAATGCTTTACCTGGGCCTACTTCTACAAATGTATTAACCCCTTTATTAATCATATCCTGAATTTCCTTCTCAAAATAAACTGATGACATTATATGCTTTTTTAAAATAAATCTAATATCATCTTCCTCTTCATATGGCAATCCTTTAACATTAGAATAAATAGTTTTCTCTACCTTTTTAATGTCTACCTTTTTTATAGCTTCATAAAACTCATCACTAGCCTCTTTTAATAATGAACTATGGAATGGTCCACTTACCTTAAGTAAAACTGCCCTTCCCCCTAATTCTTGAGCTATTTCAACAGCCTTATCTATAGCCTCATTTTCACCTGCTATGGATACTTGCCCCGGGCAATTATAATTTGCTCCCTCACAAACTCCATATTCACTTGCTCTAGATAAAAGTTCCTCAACTTTTTCATTATCTAATCTCATTATTGCAGCCATTTTACCTAACCCCTTAGGTAAGGCAGAGCCCATAATTCTTCCTCTCTCTTTAATAAGCTTTAAACCATCTTCAAATGATAAAGCTCCACCATAAATCAAAGCTGCATATTCTCCTAGCGAAAGTCCTGTTGCATATTCTGCTTCTATCCCATTAACTTCTAGTGCTTTCAACGCTGCCAATGATGTAAGTAATATTGCTGGTTGAGCCACTTCAGTTTCCATAAGCTTTTCTTCTGGTCCATTAAATATTAAATCTTTAATAGGCATATCTAGTATTTTTTCTCCCTTATCAAAGATTTCCTTACACTCTGGAATACTTTCATACAGTTCTTTTCCCATTCCAACGTATTGGGCTCCTTGACCTGAAAATAAAAATGCTACCTTCTTGCTATTCATTGTTACCTCCAAAAACTTGGAATCTGTCTGAAGCTTCCTTCATGATTTCTTCAATAATTTCTTTACAGCTTTGTTCTTTATTTATTAATCCTGAAATTTGGCCTGCCATTACAGATCCAAAATCTACATCACCTTTAACAGCTTTAGAAAGACATCCTCTTCCTAATTCCTCTAGCTGATCAACTGACGCTCCTTCTTTTTCAAGCTTCATAAATTCTCTAGTTAATTTATTTTTAATAACTCTTATTGGATGTCCTGTAGACCTTCCTGTAACTTCTGTATCAATATCTTTTGCCTTTATTACTCTATTCTTATAACTTTGATGAACTGTACATTCTTTTGCTACTAAAAATCTTGTTCCCAATTGAACACCTTCTGCACCTAACATAAAGCTAGCTGCAACACCTCTTCCATCACCTATTCCCCCTGCAGCTAAAACTGGAATATTTACTGCATCAACTACTTGAGGTACTAAGGCCATAGTAGTTAATTGGCCAACATGACCACCTGATTCTGTTCCCTCTGCTATAATGGCATCTGCTCCTGCCTTTTCCATTCTTTTAGCTAATGCTACTGAAGCTACAACAGGAATAACTTTTACTCCATGTGCTTTCCACATCTCCATATACTTCCCTGGACTTCCTGCACCAGTTGTTACAACTTTAACGCCTTCTTCACATACCATTTTAGCTATTTCATCTGCATGTACATCCATAAGCATAATATTTACACCAAAGGGATTATCAGTTAGCTTTTTAGCCTTTCTTATTTCATCTCTAACCCAGTCAGTTGGTGCTGTTCCTGTAATAATTCCAAGGCCACCTGCTTCACTTACAGCTGCTGCTAAAGATGCATCTGCAATCCAAGCCATCCCACCTTGAAATATAGGATATTCTATATCTAATAATTGACAAACCCTACTCTTCTTCATACATAACCCCTTCTCACTTTGTTAAATAAAACACAATCATTTTTATGATTATGTATATAATTAAATCGGGCACCCTATATTTATAATGAAACCCGATTTAAAACTTAATATAATACTTTTTACTTATTTACTTTCTTTTCTACATATTCAACTGCATCTCTAACAGATTTAATACTTTCAGCCTCTTCTAATTGAATTCCGTATCTTTCTTCAATTTCAATTACAACTTGAAATAAATCTAGTGAATCTGCTCCTAAATCTTCAAATGTAGTGTCCATTGTAACCTCTTCTGGTTCAACCTCTAATTGTTCACATATAACCTTTTTAATTTCTTCAAATATCATTTTAATACCTCCAAATTTTAATAATCTCTTTCATTTTAACATTTAATGGTAAAATCAACATTATAATTCTATTAAAATTGACCCGTAAGTCAACCCACCACCAAATCCAACTAATATTATCTTGATTCCCTCTTTTAACAAATCTTTTTCATACATTTCATTTAATGCTAAAGGAATTGATCCAGAAGATGTATTGCCATATTTATCCAAGTTCATAAAGAACCTTTCTATACCAATTCCTAGCTTTTTGGCAGAATAATCAATTATTCTAGAATTAGCTTGATGGCATACGATATAGTCTATATCCTCTATATCCATTTCATTTGTTTTAACTAATTCTTTTACAGAATTAACTATTGAAGTAGTTGCAAATTTAAAAACTTCTCTACCATTCATGTAAATCTTCTTGTTTCTAATGTTTTCTTTCTTTATATAAGGGTTTATAACATCAAAAGCATAGGTTGTTAAAAATTCTCCCTTATCACCCTCAGATTTAGAATAAAAAGAGAATTTCTTTGAAAAACTCTTATCTTCCTTAGATAAAACAACAGCTCCTCCACCATCTCCAAAAAGAACACAAGTACTTCTATCTTCCCAGTCCATAATTTTCGATAAGGTCTCTGCTCCTATTACTAAAGCATTGGTAAAATTATTAATCTTCATCATTGAATAAGCAACCTGCATTCCATATATAAATCCAGAACATGCTGCATTAATATCAAAAGCCATAGCATTTTTTGCCCCTATTTCTTTTTGCACCAAACAAGCTACTGAAGGAGTAAACATATCCGGTGTTATAGTTGCAACTACAATTAAATCAATATCTTCACCTTTAAGTTTTGACCTTTCAAGTGCCATTTTTGCTGCTTTAATGGAAATCTGAGATGTATCTTCTCCCTCTGAGATTCTTCTTTCTTTTATCCCAGTTCTAGAAGTAATCCACTCATCACTTGTATCTACTATTTTGGATAAATCATCATTTGTAATAACAAGTGAAGGTGCGTACGCCCCAAAACCTTTAATATTAATTTCCTCCATAATACTCTCCTTAATCAATTAACTCATATTTCTCTTTAAAGAAGACATTTAATCTCTCTAATGAAGAAATAAGTATTTCTTCTTCATCCTCCTTTAATCCACTTATTGTTTCATTTATCATGTCATTGTGAAACTTTTCATGTAATCTATATGCTAGTTTACCCTTTTTAGTTAAGTGAATCAGAACTACTCTTCTATCCTCTTCAATTCTTTTTCTATCTACATAGCCTTTTTTTATAAGTTTATTAATTGCAGTTGTTAATGTTCCTACTGTAATTTTTAAGTCTTGTGCAACTTCAGTCATTGTTCTTTCTTTATACATTCCTATAGCTTCAATAGTATGTAACTCCGTTACAGATAAATCTGATAGTGGACCATTCTTCAAAGATTTTTCTTCAATTTGAAGAATGTCATTAAATAATTGCACCAAAAGTTCATTAAGTATCTTCTTTCCTTTTTCCATGTAAAATTTTCCTCCATTTTTCTAACTATATTAACATAATAATAGCTTTCCTTTTAAAATTCAATTGGTGCATCAAAATATTATTATTATTCAAATATTTTGATATTCAAAATATACTACACTCAAAATATATTGTCAATAATATATTTATTTTTTTTACATTATTAATATTAATTTTATAATTTCTGTCAATCATTTATAATGGATAGTAACTACAAAGGGGAGATACATAATGAAAAAATTTTTTAAGTACTTTTTCTTAATTTTATTAGTAATAACTCTATCAGCTGGCTTTATCTTTAGAAACAGAATATCTCTTTGCATAAATATAGTAAGTAAATTTACTAATGCCAAAGAATCTCTTGCAACAATAGATACAGTAGCAAGCTATAATGATATAAAATGGATGAGTGATTCAGATTCAGAAAAGGTAATTTATAAATCTACAAATAATAAACCACTAACTTTAGATATATATAAATCTAAAAAAGAAAGCACGAAAGCCTCTCCTGTAATTATTTATGTACATGGTGGAAGTTGGGTATATGGTACTGACAGTATTCCTCAAGCACTCTCCCCTATACTTGATATTTTCAGAGAAGAAGGTTATACAATCATAAGTGTATCTTATGAAATGTCACATAATAGCATTGACTTTAAGAAGCAAATTTCGGATGTTAAAGATGCTATAAGATGGGTGTACAAAAATAGTAATGGTTATAATTTAGATACTAACGAAATAGGATTAATGGGAATATCTGCTGGTGCTCACTTATCTTTAATTGCTGCATATTCAGAAAATGATGCTTTTATAGATAGTCCTGATTTAGCTGAATACCCAAGTAGAGTAAAATATCTTCTAGATTGTTTTGGTCCAACAGACCTTTCAACTTTAGATCCATCAAATATTGACCCTAATCTAGCAAATGTATTTAATTCAATAGAAAACAAAGAAGAATTAATAAAAAAATATAGCCCTATCAATTATCTAAAAAAGGGCTTGCCTAAAACAATGATAATACATAGTAAGGTTGATTCCCTAGTTCCATACTCTAACTCTGAGACGCTCTATACAGAAAGTAAAAAACTTGGAAACAATGTTGAGTTGGTAACTCTTGATTATTTAGGACATGATTTATCTAACTTTACTACTGAGGATGGAAAAAAAATAGCCTTAAACATTTTAAAATTCGTTGTATTTAATTCACCTTTGTAATATTAAGTATACAAAAAATAAAGACTCAGATATTCTACTCTGAGTCTTTTGATTGTATTAAATTATCATTAACACTATAGCAAATACTAATAACATAATAGATAAACTAATCAATACAATTGGTAGTTTTAATGTATTGGGATAATCGTTAACCTCAAAACCCTTTGGATCATTTGAAGGATATACTATATTAATAAAATCTCCCTCTTTATAAATTGGTGGATTACTACCTTCATCGCATACTGCTTGTAATTTTAATCCATCCTCAGTCTCAAACTCTATAATAGGCCTATAAACTGTAATTTCAATTATTTGATCGAAAGAATCTACTGTATGCTCTATAAATTTTTCATTTCTAATTACTCTTCCTACAGCTTTTACTCCATACTTTTCAAGTATTATCTTAGAATAGAACATCCATAATCCACCGGCTAACAATATAAGGCTTATAACCACTAATAATATAAACATAATTATGGAAAGAGCCTCCTTTATATACTTTTAGTACATAATATGAGAGGCTCTCTATAAATGTTATTCTAGTATTCTTCTACTATTTCCCCAAAATAAAGAACATGCTTTGCATCCTTTGAATAAACTGCTTTAACAATATCTTTATCCATATTCTCTAAATCTATTTCTTGCTTATAAACAATCTTACATTCAAAATACCTATCACATCCTTCTACTATTGGTGTTTTAACAGATTTTGAATCAATAAATTTAATATTAGCTTCCCTTTCCTTATCTATATCTCTTCCTGACTTAGTGCCACAGATAGTTAGTGCTTCCTTTTTACTTCCTCTTTCAGGAACACTAATTGTATATGTTTCTCCTAAATCTAAAAATTCATTTGTGTATCTATTAGTTCTTATTAAAGCCATAAACATTGGCTTCCTCCACATATATCCTACGCTTCCCCAGCTTATAGTCATAGTGTTAGCTTTATTTTTATCTCCAGCTGTAAAAAATGCACCCTCTAAATAAAGATTATCCATTACATTTTCAAGATTTTCTGTAAACTTATTTATCATTTTTAACCCTCCCCAACTTTTTCTATTCTTATAATATCATATATTTACCAAAATTAAATCTTATCCCAAATTTCTTCTAATTCTTTATCCTTCTTAGAATATTCTATAAAAAAGGAATTAAGTTCTATGCTCTTTTTTACATCCTTCAAAGAATTTTCATAATCCTTTAAATTTATATAATTACACCCTCTGTTATAATAAAGAAAAGCCTCTTCATTAAATTCTAATCCCTTATTCAATATTTCTATTGCCTTTTTATAGTTTTTCTCTTCCTTATATGTAACTGCTAAATTTAAAAAACTATAGGGATAAAAGGGATTTGATTTGATTGATTCAAAATAGTATTTTCTACTCTCTCCTACATTTCCTAATTTATTAAGCACTACTCCCACATTAAATAATACTCTAAATTGTCTATTATCTATTTCTAAAGCCTTTTTAAGATATTCTAAAGCTTCTTCATTCTTATTTTCCTCTTCTAAAATGCATCCAATATTAGCATATGCCCAAAGTTCATTAGGGTTTATATCTATTACCTTTTTATAATTTTCTATAGCTTCCTGCTTTTTTCCAAGTTCATCTAGTATGTTAGCTAAGAAAAAATATGCCTTATCATACCTTGGATTTAACTCTATTGCTTCTTTATAGTACTCAATAGCTTTTTCATATTCCTTATCTTCATCGTATAATACTCCAAGACCATAATAGGCACTAGCTTCTCCTTTATCTATCTCAATAACTTCTTTATATTTCTTTTCAGCTAAATCCTTAAATCCAAGTTCATCATATAAAAGTGCCATATCTAGTAGTAAATCTATATCCCCTTTTCCTATTGGAAGACTGTAAGCTTTCTTATAAAACTTAAGTGCCTTTAAGTTATCTCCATCAATTTTAGAGTTTCTTGCTATATTTATATAATTATCAAAAAGATAATTCTTATTTTCCATGTAAAATCCTCCATAAATTTATATAATTTAATATACAACAATAAAGAGGTTGTTGCAAAATAATTAAATATTTGCAACAACCTCTTAAATCCCTTATTAAATAAAAGGATTATAAAATCGCTTATCTGGATTATTTAAAGTAATCACTAAGGATACTATAAACAGGATAATCATAAAAGCAATTGCTATATAATCTCCCTTTTCAAATTTTCTTCCACTATACCATGTCCTTTTCTTCTTATTACCAAAGGCTCTAAGTTCCATTGCACAACTTACAGTTTCTATTCTCTCTAAACTAGAGAAGATTAAAGGCATAAGAATAGTAGACATGTTCCTTACCCTCTTTATCAACTTTTCCTTATTTGACATATCTATTCCCCTTGCTTGTTGAGCAAAGGAAATCTCCATATAATCTCTTTGTACATCTGGTATATACCTTAATGCAATTGAAACAGAATAAGCTATTTTATAACTTACCCCAATTCTATTTAAGGATGCTGCAAACTCACTTGGATTTGTAGCTACCATAAATAATAATGCCATAGGAATTATTGAAAAATATTTTAAAGTAACGTTAAATTGATAGAAAAGTTGTTCCAAAGTAACATTATAGTTTCCTACAAGGTGAAATAAATCTGTCCTTGATTTATAAATTTCAACCCCTTCATAAGGTGAAAATATAAATATAGCTATATTATTGATTAATAAAAATACCAATATAAAATATAATACAAATGAAATTTCCTTAAACTTCACTTTCGATATTTTAAAGAATACTATGCTTAATATGAACATTAATATCAACACCCTTGTGTCGTAGGTAACCATTGCTGTTATAGCCCATATTATTAATGCTATAAGCTTAGTTGCACCAGTTAACTTATGTATAGGTGACTTTAAATCCGTGTATTCAAGCATTGCATTATTCACTTTCTCGAGTCCTCCTATCATAGTCAATAAACTTATTTACAAATTCTCTTGGATCAGCTAAATTTGCTTTTAAAGCAAGTTGATACAGAGATGTTTCTTTCAAGTTTGCTTTTTCTATAACTTCATCATCAGTTAAGATACGAAAAGCTTTATCTTCTGCAATCTTCTCTCCATCAGATAAAACTATAGATCTATCTGTATATTCAAGCATAAGATGCATATCATGAGTTATCATAACTATAGTTACACCTTTTTTATTAAGCTCTTTTAAGAACTCCATTATTTCTGTATAATGCTTAAAATCCTGTCCTGCTGTAGGTTCATCTAATATTATTAATTCTGGATTTAGTACTAATATAGAAGCAATAGTTACTCTCTTCTTTTGTCCAAAGCTTAATGCAGATATAGGCCAATTTCTAAATTCATATAAGCCACATATTTTCAAGGCTTCATATACTCTTCTCTTAGTTTCATCTTCTGAAACTCCTCTAATTTGTAATCCTAAAGCCACTTCATCAAATATCATGGTTTTAGATATCATTTGATTAGGGTTTTGCATTACTAAACCTATTTTCTCTGCTCTTTCTTTTATAGTACTATTTTTAAGATTATTTCCTTCAAATAGTATTTCTCCTGATGTTGGGTGATAGAAACCACAAATAAGCCTAGATATAGTTGATTTACCTGCTCCATTTCTACCAACTATACTTACCATCTCACCTTTGTTAATTTTAAAAGAAACATCCTTTAAAACCTTTTTATTTTTAGAGTATTCAAAGTTTACATTCTTTAACTCTAGTAAAGGTTCTACAGATTCTTTTACTTCTTCATTAACTACTCCATCAGCCCATGATTTAAGAGCCCCACTTAAGGAGTTTAAGTTAATTTCATCTATATTTTCTAAATTCATATCTTTATCCAGTTTACAACCAGCATATTTTAATGCTGTTATATAAAGAGGTTCTCGAATTCCACATTCTTTTAGAACTTCTGTAGCTAATAGTTCTCTTGGAGTAGTATCCTTTACTATTTCTCCATTGTTAACTACTATTACTCTATCTACATTTCTATATAAAACATCCTCAAGACGATGTTCTATAATCACTATAGTTTTATTACTATCATTTTTTATCTTATCTATAAGATCTATAGCATTCTTTCCTGTAGCAGGGTCAAGACTTGCAAGAGGTTCATCAAATAATAAGATATTAACCTCATCTACCATTACCCCTGCAAGAGAAACTCTTTGCTTTTGTCCACCTGATAAACGCTGAGGAGATGAATCTAAGTGAGTATCAATTCCTACTATTCTAGAAACTATGTTTACTTTCTCCTTCATTGTATCTACATCTACACAATTATTTTCTAACTTAAAAGCTATGTCTTCTGCAACTGTCAATCCTATAAATTGACTATCAGGATCCTGAAGCACAGTTCCAACTGAATTTGATATTTCTGCTATGCTCATATCCCTTGTTTCTTTTCCATTTATCTTTAAACTTCCGTTTATATCTCCTTCATATAAAAATGGTACTAATCCATTTATACAATTAGAAATAGTACTCTTTCCAGAACCAGACGGTCCAACAATAAGTACCTTCTCACCTTCATATATAGTTAAATTAATATTATTCAATGTTGGTTTAGCTTGAACTCTATATTGAAAGCTAAAATCTTTGAACTCTATTACTGGTTTCTTCATTCCATTCTCCTTTGTACATTTTGTCTATAATATTATATACTATTCGACAATATTTTCAAAAGGATTTTTAATTATATTTTTTGAATATATCATTTTTACAAATTCTTTTTTATATCTAAATTTAATCTATTAGATAAATTGAAATTTGATTATTTCTTCATAATATAATTTTGTAACACAATCCCACTTCTTTCCACATTCTGTTTCTTAATAACTTTGTACCCTCGTTTCTCAAAAAAGGGTCTTGCCGTAATTGAAGCATGGGTAGTTACTTTGCTCTCATTAAAATTGCATTCCAATTCATCACAAATTGCAGTAGCAATACCTTGATTTTGATAATCCTTATGAACGTACAATCTATCCAGATATCCCGTGGAATCTATATCGCCAAAACCAACTATAATCCCATTTTCAACTGCAACAACAGAAAAATGTGATAATAAAGATTTATTCCATTTCTCTAAATCTACATTTCCTGTCGCCCATACATTCAGCTGTTCCGGCCTATAATCTTTTGCATTAATAGAATGTACTGTATTATAAAATAATTCAGCTAAATATTTACAATCTGATTCTTCATACCTTCTTATAAACATTTATTTTCTCCCCTTTAAATTCCTATTCATATAATAATTGTAACATATGAAGCATTTCCCATTCTTCATTGTTAAATAGTACCTTGGGATTCAAATTCATCTTTTTTGAAAAAGCTATTATTGCTCTAAAAACTTTTTCCATAAAATAAAATTCTTCTAATTCATTCTTATTAATCTTCTCATGGCAAACAAATTTGATTTTTAAATTTTTATTATTAATTTCAACCAATATATCCTTGATGTATTGCAACTCTTTCATTCCTTTTACTTTATATCCTTCTTTAGCAACTCTAGTGTATTTTATATCTAATTTATCACTTAAAATAAGAGCTAAAGCAATAATATTATCACTATCAAATCCACCACTATGAATCTTTATGGCTTCTAATACTAAATCTTTATTTTCTAATATAATATTGTTTTTCTCAAAATATTTTTTTGCAAATTCATAACTTCTTAGTGAATGATTATTCTTTCCCTCTATTGCACCAGTATCATGTAATAAGGCTGCTATTTTAGCTTCTTCTATAAAGCTATCATCATAACCCAATTCACTAAGTAAAGACTCAATTAATTTAGCCACATTTTTAACATGATGAAAATTATGATGTGCCCATCCTTTATCTAGATCTTCAAATTCAGAAATTCTATTATAAACTTCAATTATTGTTTTATCATTTTTTATTTTTTCAAACCTATTCAATACACTCTCCCAATTGGCGAAAAGTTAAAGATAACTTTCTTATCTTTTTACCATTGTTCTTCTCCACCAATATTTCCTCTACATATTTATATATTGTTATATTTATCCTAAAGTGAAAAAGAAAGAAACTTCTAAAGCAGTTTCCCAATTAACTTTATTATCCTCCTTACTCACAGAGTACCTCTATGTTGCTAAATCATAGATTTAGATATTCAGGCATCTTAATTATCTCGATTATCTTCCTAACCACGCATTTTTCCTATAACTTTTTACCTTGCTTCTTTCTCCCCAGGTATCTTCTCTACATATTTTTATATTTTTATATTCAAAAGCTCTTATGTTCATAACTTGTTATATTTTTTCACTCCCCTAAGAAGAAAATAATATTTTTAACAAAAATTCTTTTCTTAAATATATTATTTATATTAATAATATTATTTTTATTATTAATATAACTTATTATAAAGAGAAGAGTTAATAGTAAATAATTTAGGACAATTTTATTACAGAAATTTTTTAATCTTAAACGCTTGTCCACCCTAATGCTCTTAATCCATAAATAACCCTCACTACTAAAGAATAAAGTTCTCATCCCATCACTACCGACTTATATATAGGAATGCAATCCTAATGGATTGCATAAGTTCATCTACCCAAAATAAATTTTAGAGATTCACTTGAAACTTTAGCGATAGCAAAGTTTCCTCCTTACTCATTGAGTATCTTCATATTACTAAATCATAGATTTAGATATTCAGGCATCCTTTTTATCCTTTTTATCTATATTAACTCTCTTATCCTAATTATCTTGATTAACTCTTCTTACCTTTTTACATAATACCTTTTCTTACCTATACTGTGCATAGCACTGCTTGCACCTTCTTACCTAAAAAGAAAGAAACTGCAAAGCAGTTTCCTCCTCAACTCTTTTATCTCTTTTATCTTATTTATCTATATTAACTCTCTTATCTTAATTATCTTGATTAACTCTTCTTACCTTTTTACCTAATACCTTTTCTTACCTATACTGTGCATAGCACTGCTTGTACCTTCTTACCTAAAAAAGAAAGAAACTGCAAAGCAGTTTCCTCCCATCCTTATCTTTTTACCTTGTACCTACTCTCTATCTAGGCTTCCCTTTTTAGTTCTTGTCTTTGAGTAAGCATAAATTAATAATGATCCTACTATTCCAACAGTAAGTCCATTAGAAACAAACGCAACTGCTCCTTGAACAAACACTTTATTAGCTGGTTCTGCATAAGCAAGAACATCTAACCCTGGAGCTACTAAAAGCCAAGCTATAGCATTTCCTATTATTTGATAAATATTGAATCTAATAATATCCTTCTTATTAAATTCACCATCATTAATGCTTAATCTTTTGTATGCAAATCCAATTACTAATCCAACTACTGCTGAAGCTAAAATCCAACTAAACCATGGTGACCCATATGTAGTTAAATCCTTTAATGTATGCCCTATAAATCCAATTGAAAAACCTGCAACAGGTCCATATAAAACTGCCATTAATGCTAGAAAGGCATATGCTGTTTCAATGCTTGTGTTTGGTATACCTGTTGGAATTGCTCCAAACCTTCCAAGTATCATAAACACAGCAGCACCTATACCTATAGCTACAATAGTTTGTATTCCTGATCTTCTATTCATATAAATTCTCCCTTAGTTTTAATTTATATATATTTTTCATAATATTCTATATTTATATACACAAAGATAAAAAGCTGACTTATGTCAGCTTTTTAATTAATTTTCTAAGAATGAAATTGCCTTAGTTGGACATTTAGTTGTACAAATCTTACAGTTAACACAGTTTTCATAGTCAACCTTAGCTAAGAATCCATCAACTTTAACTGCACCCTTTGGACAATTCTTTTCACAAATTTTACATCCAATACATCCAGCTGAACAAGCATTTCTTACATCCTTACCAGCATCTTGTGAGTTACAAGCAACTCTTACCTTCTTATCATATGGAACAGCTTCAATTAATCCCATTGGACAAATATCTATACAAGCTCCACACATTGTACACTTTTCTTTATCTACCTTTGCAATACCATCTACTATATGTAAAGCATCAAACTCACATACATTAACACAACTTGCAAGTCCTAAACATCCATATGAACACTTCTTAGCACCACCACCTACTAAAAGAGAAGCTTCTAGACAGTTAGTTACACCTTCATATTCATAATTTTGTTTAGCTTTTTCACAGTTACCAGCACACTTAACAAATGCTGTCATTTTAGCTCCAGTTTCAACTGAAACCCCTAAAACTTCACCCAATGCTTCTGCAACTGGTGCACCACCAACAGAACAAAGGTTAGGTTTTGCATCACCAGATGCAACTGCTTCTGCATAAGCGTCACATCCAGCATATCCACATCCACCACAGTTTGCACTTGGAAGACATTCTCTAAGCTTCGGAATCTTTGGATCAACTTTAACTTCAAACTTCTTTGAAGCAAATCCTAGTAATATACCAAAAACTAATCCTAAGGCACCTAAGCTAAGTGCTGCATATAATATACCCATCTATAAATACCTCCTAGTGAATTAATCCTTGGAAGCCTAAGAATGCTATAGCCATTAACCCTGCTGTAAATAGAGTTATTGGAAGACCTCTTAAAACTTCTGGTATATTCTTATTGTTATCAATTCTTTCTCTAATGAATGATAATAAAACTATTGCAAGAGTGTATCCTGTAGCAGCTCCAATACCATTTACTAAAGCTTGTAATAAGTTATAGCTCTCTTGAATATTTAAAGAAGCCATACCTAAAACTGCACAGTTTGTTGTAATAAGAGGAAGGTAAACACCAAGAGCCTTATGTAAACTTGGCATCATCTTCTTCATTGCCATTTCTATAAATTGAACTAACGCAGCTATAACTAGTACGTTAGCTATAGTTGATAAATAATTTAATCCTAATGGATCTAATATTTTATTGTAAACTAACCATGACATAACTGATGCCACTACCATAACTAGTGTAACAGCCATTCCCATACCAAAGGCAGCATCCTTCTTCTTAGAAACTCCTAAGAATGAACAAATACCAAGGAACTTTGATAGTACGAAGTTGTTTACTAGCATAGCACTAATAAAAATTAAAAATAAACTCATCTATCTTCTCCACCTTTACTTATTTTCTTGTAGAACATCCACCGTTTCCACATCCAGAACAGCTTCCGCATCCACCTGCTTGCATTTCAATAACTTGCTCGTTATTTTTCTTAGCTTTCTTGATCTTTCTATAGTTTAAGAAAGTAACTAGTCCACCTAATGTGAAGAAAGCACCTGGAGCAAGAATCATAATTGATGCTGGCTTATAACTTGCTGGCATTACTTGCATACCTAAAATTTGACCTGCACCTATTACTTCTCTGAATGCACCTATTAAGAAAAGAGCTACTGTAAATCCAAGTCCCATACCTATAGCATCAAAGATTGATGGTATTACTGGGTTCTTTGAAGCATAAGCTTCAGCTCTTCCTAAAATTACACAGTTAACAACTATAAGTGGAATAAATATACCTAGTGACTTATATAATGCTGGAACATATCCATGCATTAACATATCAACTATTGTAACGAATGAAGCAATAACTACGATGTACGCAGGAATTCTTATCTTATCTGGTACAAACTTTCTTATTGCAGAAATCATCATATTAGAAAATATTAAAACTACTGTAGAAGCTAGTCCCATACCTAAGGCATTTTCTGCACTTGTTGTAACCGCTAAGGTTGGACACATAGCTAATACTTGAACAAAAATTGGATTTTCAGTAATTATACCGTTTTTTAGTCTTTCAATTAACTTGTTCATTTTTATCCTCCTTATCTTTAGGTTACTGAGTTGCACTTGTAGTAGAGTCTACTTCTTCCTTAGGTGCTACCTCTTCTCCCTTAATGTTTTCTTTATAGAATCTTATTGCGTCATTTACTGCAGTAGCTACTGCTTTTGAAGATACAGAAGCTCCTGATACACCTTCAACTTGATTATCCTTTGATGGAGTTACTTTAACAATTTCTATATCTTCAGCAATTGGTAAGTCCTTTATTCTTTCCATAAAAGCAGGTTCTGTAATTTTAGCTCCAAGACCTGGCGTTTCAGAGTGAGCTAAAACCTTCATACCAGTAACCTTATCTTCGCTTGAAATAGCAATAACTAATTCTACAGGTCCATGGAACCCTTTTGTTGTAACCTTAAATACATTACCTACTCTATTTCCACTTCCATCTAATGCATCATATACTTCATTAATAGTTTCATTTGTTTCTATTCCTTCAGTATCAGCAATTGATGAAGCAGCAGGTAATATAACCTTTAAATCTTCTTTACTAACCTTTGAATTTTCTAAGATGGCTTCAGCAGTTAATGAGTTAGCAAAACCTAAAAGTAAACCAGCTATTACTGTAATAGTTAATAAAATACCACCTAATTTTAAGTTTTCTTTCATTATTAAGCCACCTCCTTCTTAAACTTTTTAGTAGTGAAATATTCAATCATTGGAACTACTAAGTTCATTATAATAATTGCATAGTATGGTCCTTCTGGATTATATCCAAGTACAGATATAACTGATGCTGTAACACCAAGACCTATACCAAATATGTATTGACCAACTCTAGTCATTGGTGAAGTTGCATAATCACTTGCCATAAATATCGCTGCAAAGAAGAATGCCCCTGAAAGTAATCCTTCCTTACCTAAGTAAAGGTTCATAGCATAACCTGAAACTAAGAAAGCAAGTGGAGCTCTTAAGCTTATTCTTCCTCTTAAAGCAAGGTATAAAGCTCCTACAGCTATAGCTAAAATAGAAGTTTCTCCAATGCTTCCTGAAGCTTGACCAATTATTTGATCCATTAAAGTAACAGTTTCTTCAACAACCTCTGATGCTGCTGCAACTGTATCTACTACAGGTTTTGCCATTACTCCTGCCCATGAAGCTATTAAGAAAGCCTTAGCAGCTGCTACTGGATTCATGAAGTTTTGACCAAGTCCACCAAAGAATTGTTTAACTACAATAATAGCAAAAATTGAAGCTATAACTGGTATCCATAATGGAACATGTGTTGGTAATATAAGACCCATCATTAACCCTGTAACTATTGGGCTTAAATCTGTTAAAAAGCTAGTCTTCTTAACAAACTTGTTCCATAACATTTCTATAACTAATGCTGATAAAGTTGATGCAACTAATATTTTAACTGCATCTTTTCCATAAAAATATATTCCTGCACCTGCTGCTGGAAGTAATGCAATAATCATATCAATCATTATCTTGTTGATAGTATTGTTACTTCTTATATGTGGAGCAGGTGAAATATTAATTTTTCTCTCCAAAATGTTCACTCCTTATCTTTTTTCTTTAGGAAATCCAAACTTTTACTTTATAAAAGCCTTTGCAGTAACAATCTTGTTTGCTACCTCTACCTTAGACGGACATACATAACTACATAAACCACACTCTATGCACTTATTTCCTCCAAACTTTAAGAACTCTTCTTTTTCTCCTCTTTCCCAAAGCTCCATAAGCTTTATTGGATTTAACCCTTCAGGACAAGCTCTTAAACATTTTGCACATCTTATACATGGTGATTCAGTTGCCTTTGTAGCATCCTTTGTATTTAAGAAAAGTATAGCTTTAGCATTGTAAGATATTGCTGAATCCTCACTAAATTGAGGTACACCTCTTAATGCTCCACCTACAACTACCTTACCTAATTCTTCTTTATTTCCACCTAATGTTTCTAAAACTTCATCTAAAGTAGTACCTAACTTAACCTTAAGTAAAACATTTTCTTTAATAGCAGAACCTGAAACAACAACATACTCATCTAAATGAGGTTGTCCACTTAAGAAGCATTCTCCAAGATATACTAATGTTAAAATATCTTCAACTATAACATCTTCATTTTTTACGTCTTTACCAAAGAATTTAGAAATAAGTTCTTCTCTCTTTAACTCAATTGTCTTCTTTGACACACTCTTACTATCAGCTTTCTTTATTTCTAAAGATACAAATAGCTTGTTTAAAACTTCTAAAGCTTTATTTATTTCCTTTTCCTTAGTATTTAAAAGATCATAATAAGCTATATTTGATTCATAACTAAAACTCTTAACTAATAGCTTATTTCCACTAAAAGCTCTGTACTTTAATGATAAAGGTACTCCAGCTTCATCTAATAAACCAAACTCTTGAATCTTATTTAATATTTCCTCTTTTGATAAAGAGTTAATATTAACTTCTTTTTCTTCAAGTGTAGTTTTTTCTTTTACTTCAATAACTACTGCTTTTGACTTTTTACCATCAGTATTATAAGTATCTCTTATTTCTACAACAGTTCCATTAACTGAGCTTAAAACAGGTATTGATAAATCTTCTTTTTCTTTACCAATTACACTACCTACAACTACTTCATCTCCCTTTTTAACTAGGGCTGTAGTATTAACTCCCTTTCCTTCTAAATAGAATACACATTGTTTAGTTGGATAAAGGGACTCTTCCTTTGATATTTTAGTCTCTTTAATTAAATTAAATAAACTCATATAAGTCCTCCTATTTTATGATTAACTTGAAACAAAGCTTTACATTTAAATTTTCGACTTCATTCTGCTTTATAGTAGTCCATTTGTCATTTTATCATCTTATATAGTACTTAACAACTCATTGTTTTATATTTAACATATATTTTTTAAAATTATTTTATTAAAAAATAAAAAAAGATGCCTTAGAATATAGCTCTAAGGCACCTTTTCTTGAACTCTAATATTTTGAATCTACCATATAGTAATTTTTACCACCCAATCTTTGTTATATAATTAACTATATTAATTATATATTCTAATACTTCCTACCCCAACACTTATATCGAAAATATAGTCACCATTACTAGAAATAACTGCTTCATTTTCTATTGACCCTAATCCTGATTCTGATTTAATAATTATTGGCGAATTCTTTGGTATCTTAATATTAGAACTACCAACTCCACCATCATATATTAAATCTCCACCAACCTTCTTAATGTTCACATTTACCTCTCCAACACCTCCATTTATATCAATATTTCCACTTCTATCTCCTGTCTCTATATTAACTTGCCCTACTCCACTATCTAAATCTAAGTTATTAAAACATATATTAGATAATGTTAGTTTTCCAGCTCCACCATCTATATTAATATCTTTTAAGTCTAGGTTATTAATATCGGCTTTTCCTGCCCCTTGATTAAAATCTAAATTCCCATTAAAAGTTTTTGGTATCATTATATCTAACTTTGTATGTTCAATATTGACACCTATATTTTTCTTACTTTCTTCCTTTATATATAATGTATTCCCTCTTTTGTTAATTTCAAGACCTTTACTATAATCTCCAAGTTCACCTTTTACCTTTACTTCGCTTCCATCATATGCGTATAAATTAATTTCTGATGCTCCACTTTCAATCCGTATTTCTTCAACCCCAGAAATAGATTCTGTTTTATCAATTTTTGTTACAGTAGAGTTCACATCTTTAGCATTAGAATTATTGCAGCCTATAAAGAATACACCTAACATTACTGATGCTAAATAAAAACTTATTTTTTTCATAACTTCACCCCTTACTATACATTATATCCCAATACTTTCCTTTTACTTTCTTAAAAAAACCTTATTTTTATTTATAATAGCAAAAAAACTATACAAAATTTCTGTATAGTTTCTCAATTACTTGTACTTGATTTTCATTATCAGTTATCCTTCTAAAAAAATCACTTGAATATATGTCTAACATACTCAAATGGTCTATATATTAGAAGTCTTGGTCCTGAAAATCTCATTACCTTTTTTATTTTTTCCTTCATATCTTTCTTATAGCAATGAATTGGACATTTACTACAAGATGATTTTTTATCTCCAAACTTACAAAAACTCAATCTTTTATGAGCATATTCTAAAAGTTCCTTACAATCATCACAAAGTTCATCCTTACACTTATGATTTTTTTCACAGTAAAGCCTAATCATTAATTCTACAATTTCTTTTTCCTTTTCTACTCTACTCATTTACATTCTCTCCTACAACTTTTATAGTCTTAATTTTAAATGTAAAGTAATATAACTTGAGCAATATAACCACTGACATTGCAATTCTTGCATGAAGATTATTTACAAAATACATAGCTATAAGAATCATAGTATCTGCAAATAGTAATATACATACCTTTTGTTTTAAAGTCATAGCTCTATTATTCACAAAATTCTCTAAGTGCTTTTTATATATTTTTGTTTCTTTGAACCACCTATCAAATTTATCAGAGCCCCTAACAAAACAAAATGATGCCAATAACAAAAATGGTGTTGTAGGTAATACTGGCAATATCACTCCAATTGCCCCTAATCCAAAAGATATTAATCCAACGATTATATAAAGCGATTTCTTTATCTTATTCATATCTATTTTCCCTTGAAGCCTAGACTCCCCCCTAGGCTTCAAGGATCCTCCTTATTAAATTACTTCAGTTAACTTTTTATTTTCTAACTTTAAAGTTCTATTGCATATAGAAGTTGTTGAGTTTCTATGTGTAATTAATATTATTGTTTTATCCTTGCAATTTTCCTTAATTGCCTTTAATATGGCACCTTCATTTAATGTATCTAAGTTACTTGTTGGTTCATCAAGAATCATTATTTCACTATCTCTTAAGAAAGCTCTAGCTAGCCCAATTCTTTGTTTTTCACCAGATGATAAATTACCACCTAATTCTCCAACCTTAGTTTCATATCCATTAGGTAGAGTTTCTATAAATTCATGTATTGAAGCTTTCTTAGCTGCTTCTACTACTTCCTCTCTTGTTGCATCTAATTTAGCTACCTTTATATTCTCCTCAATTGTTTCATTGAAAAGATATGTTTCCTGACTCATTAGTGCCTCTACTTTCCTAAGTCCATATGTTGTAATATCCTTTATGTTCTTATCTCCTAAAGATATTTCTCCACTATTTACATAGAAGAATCTCATAAGTAGCTTAACTAGTGTACTCTTACCACTTCCACTTTCACCAATTATAGCTACCTTATCTCCATTTTTTATATTTAAGTTAATATCTTTTAATATTTCTTCTCTTCCTTCATAACCAAAGTTAACATTCTTATAAGAAATATCTACATTACTAACTTCTTCTTTTCCATCAACATCTTGAACTGCAGCTTCTTCATCTAAAAGATTAAATAATCTATCTGCTGAAGCAAATGTTTGTAAAAGGTTATTTGAAAGATTGCTTAAAGCAACAACTGGTCCAAAGGATGATGCTAGTATAAATACACAAAGTATATATTGATCCATTGGAAGTGTTCCATTTTGAACAAAATCTCCCCCTACAAATACAAATGTTAAAATTGCTATCATTATTGTTGTATCTGATAATGCTCTAATAAGACCTTCATGATACTTAATTTTCTTTTGTTTTGTATTTAGAAGTTTAGAACTTTTACTTATTTCTTCCCCTCTTTCTTCTGAAACCTTATATATAAGTACTTCCTTTAATCCTCTTAAAGAATCTAAAAGATATGAATTAGCTTCTCCAAAAGTTTTTCTGTATTCTTCTCCAGCTTTCTTTCCATACTTTGAAGTAAAATATGGTATACAAAAACCTACTATAAAGAAGAATATCCCTCCTAGTATTCCTAGTGTTAAATTAATTGAACAAAGTATTATTGTAATTATTATATTAGTTATTATTGCAATTGATATTGGCGCAATAGTGTGAGCATAGAAAACTTCTAAAAGTTCAATATCAGCTGTAATTAAGGATACTAAATTTCCTTTACCCATTCTTTCAAGTTTTGCAGGTGCAAGCTTTCTTAGCTTAGTAAAAACCTTATCTCTTAAAATAACTAATATTTTAAATGCTATATAGTGCCCTGAAAGTTGTTCTATATATCTAAGTGGCCCTCTTGAAATTGCAAATATAATCATTATCCAAATAGCAGTTTTCATTGCTACTCCTAGAGTACTTCCAACCATTTCTCCTATAGCAACTGCACCAAATGATGTGATTCCAATAGCTGCTAAAAATCCAAGTACACCAAAAGTTATAGTTATAAACATAAAAGGTAGTAATGGCTTTAATTCAAGAATAAGCCTACTCATTATTTTAAATCCTGATCTTCTTTCCATTACATCACACCCTTTCCTTCTAGTTCTTCTTGCATTGATACAAGATTAAAGTATTTATTCTTTTTATTCATAAGTTCTTCATGATTTCCTTCTTCAACTAAGTTACCTTTATCTAATAGATAAATCTTATCTGCATTCTTAACATTAGCTAATCTATGAGATATAACTATTAGTGTCTTATTATTTCTTAGTTTCTCAACTGAGTTCCAAATCATTTCTTCGCTTTCAACATCAATATTTGAAGTTGCTTCATCTAAAATAAGTATTTCTCTATCAGACAGTATTGCACGAGCAAATGCTAATCTTTGCTTTTGTCCTCCAGATAAAAGAGAACCACCCTCTCCTACTTGTGTATCTAATCCATCATCTAATGAATATACAAATTCTTTTATGTTAGCTACCTCTAATGCTCTATTAATTTCTTCAACTGTAGCATCCCTTTTCCCTATTAATAAATTATCTTTTATACTTCCATTAAATATGAAACTATTTGTAGATATAATAACCATCTTTTCATATAGATCTTTTAACGGAATTCTATTTATATCAATACCATTAACTTTTATATTTCCTTCATTTACTTTAAATGTATTTAAAAGTAGTGATGCAATGGTACTCTTACCACTTCCACTTTCCCCTACAATAGCAGTAAACTTATCCTTTTCAAACTTCATTGAAACATTATTTATTACATTTCTTTCACCATCATAGCTAAATGTTATATTATCTACTTCTATATCAGCTTTATGGCTTAATTCTTTAGTAAAATCTTCTTTTCTTTCTTCTAATTCATCAGAATCTAATAATTTAAAGATTCTATCACAAGCTGCCATACCATTCATTGCTATATGGAAAAATGATCCCAAAAGTCTTAATGGTATAAAGAATTCTGAAGATAAAAGTATTATAATTATTGTTCCAGCTAAAGTAACTTGTCCATTATAAAATGCATTTAGGGTTATAATGCTTCCTAATGCTGCACCACCAAAAGCAACTAAATCCATAACATTTATAGAATTAAGCTGCATACTTAAAACCTTCATAGTTATTCTTCTAAAGTTTTCAGCTTCATCATTCATCTTCTTGTGTCTTTCTTCATCAATATTAAATACCTTTAAAGTTGTAAGACCTTGAAGATTTTCTAAAAAAGTATCTCCTAAGTTAGCATAGTTATTCCAGTAATCCTTAAGTATTCTTTTAGCTATTTTCATTATTGCAATAATTGAAACAGGTATTAAAGGAACACACACTAAGAAAACTATAGCTGCCTTTAATGATATAAATGAAAATAGTATAAATAATGTTATTGGTGCTAGTAATGCATAGAAGAATTGGGGTAAATATCTACCAAAATAAACTTCTAATTGCTCTACACCTTCAACAGCAACTTGCACTACTGAACTAGTTGATGTTACCTTATTATAATTAAGACCAATTCTTGTTAACTTTCGAAAAATCCCATCTCTAAGCTTTACCTTTACTCCTTCAGAAGCTTTATGGGAAAAGTGACCGTAAGATAAGTTAGCAGCTATTCTTATTAAAATTAGCATTCCTAAGATAATTAATCTTAAAGTATTATTACCTAAGCTATCCCCCGTAAAAAGTTTTCCTATAAAATCTCCAACAATTAATATAATTCCTATATTACATAAAAGAGAAATCCAATTTGCCAGTACAGTTAGTACTATATATTTTTTTGACTCTTCACAATAATTTATAAGCCTTTTATTTATCATCATAAGCATTCACCTCGTAGTTTAATTGATAATAATTTTCATTAACAAAGTAACTATACCATGATTGATAATCATTTTCAATACTTTTTCTCATATTTCCCAAAATAGACCTATAAAAAAAGTGGAGTAGATATTTATTTTGCTTGTTCCGTCACAAAGCTCCAAGTCACATGGAAACAAATATCCACTCCCCCCATACTAAGGGTAAAGAAAAAAGAGAAATTGCAAAGCAATTTCTCTTCCTAATCTTAATTATTTTTATTATTCTTATTAATCCCTTTATCTTTTTACCTTCTTACCCTATTATCTCTTTTTAGCTATTTCAACCTTAAGCTTTTTCCCTTTAATAGTACTATCCTTAAGCTTCTCTAAAACTAGTTTACCTTTTCCATTAAGTATTTCTACATAAGATCCCATATCCCCAATTTCAATGATGCCTATATCATCTGAGCTTACTCCTTCAATGTTTGATATGGTTCCAACAAAATCTACAGCTCTAATCTTTTTCTTCTTACCACCATTAAAGTATAGCTTAGTAATTTCCTTGTTTATGTTTTTACCCTTACTGTCCTTCTTTTTAGCCTTCTTCTTTAATACATTTTCTTCAGATTCTAAAATTTTCTCATCTAAAGCTATTTCCTCTAAACTCTTTTCTGGAATCTTAAATCCTATATATTCTTCTATATCATTTAAGAATCTATCTTCATATGGAGTTACAAATGTTATAGCCTTACCACTTTTACCTGCTCTTGCAGTTCTTCCTATTCTATGTACATAAGCTTCCCTCTCTAAAGGTACATCAACATTAATTACATGAGTTATCCCCTCTACATCTATTCCCCTTGATGCAATATCTGTAGCAACTAAAATTCTAAAATCCCCCTTTTTGAATCTTTCCATAGTGGATATTCTATCCTTCTGTAACATGCCACCATGAATTTTATCAACAGAATACCCCAAGCTTTTTAGATAATCATACTCTACATCTACATTTTCTTTAGTTCTACAGAATATAACTGCTGTTTCTGGCTTTTCTTTTGCAAGTAACATTCTTAAGTATTTTAACTTTTCTTCTCCTCTTACCCTAAATAAAACATTTTCTATTTTATCGACTACTAGTCCACTACTTTGAATTTCAATATTAACTGGTCTCTTTAAATGCTTTGAGCATAATTCTTGTATCTCTTCAGGTATTGTTGCAGAGAAAAGCATAGTTACTCTTTTTTTAGGAATTCTTCTTATAACACCTTCTACTTGTCTAATAAATCCCATATTAAGCATCTCATCTGCTTCATCAATAACTAAATATTTTATATTAGATGTATTAAATGTTCCTCTATCAATATGATCTAAAACTCTTCCTGGAGTACCTATTACTATATGAGTTTTCCCCTTTAACTCTTGTGCTTGATCTTTAAAAGGAGCTTTTCCATATACGCTTACTCCCTTTATTCTTTTATATCTACCTATATTTTTAACATCTTCACCTATTTGTATAGCTAACTCTCTTGTAGGTGCAAGTATAAGTACCTGCGGATCATTTTCTTCCCATTTTACTTTTTCACATAAAGGAATTACAAAGGCTCCTGTTTTTCCAGTACCAGTTTGAGACTTTACAATTAAATCTTTATTAAACAATACTTCTGGTATTACCTTTTCTTGAACCCCAGTGGGTTCTTTATATTCTAAGGCATCTAATGCCTTAATTAATTCTTTGCTTAAATTAAAGTTATTAAATTTGTTTATCATAATTTTCTCCTTTAGATTTTATAGTATTAGTCTAACCTAAAAGTATGATTATTTCTACAAAAAGAAAAAGAGCTATTGTAATAGGGAAAATTCATACTCTATTACGGCAGCTCTTTTTCACCTTACACTAAAAATTAATTAGTCTCCACCATTCAACCAATGAAGCCAACCTTCTTTTCCTTCTGACGTTTTAACCTTAATCCTAATATTTCTCGGATTCCCCTCTTTAAACATTCCATAGTTTGTATTATCAATGTCAACTATTGTGAGAATTTCATTGGGATTACATACTTTAACAATATCTTCTTTTTTGAACTTAGATATTATCTTTTGAATCTCTTCTTTTCCAATACTATCATCAACATAACTTTCAAAAGCCCCATCAACATTAGGAGAGTCTGAAAATAAAATAAGAGAATTATCATATTGAAGAGTTTTACCTACTAAATTATTTTTATCATTATAGACTACTTTCCCTGTAACAATATCATAATAACTTAAAAGCACAGAAAATTTATCATTAGTTCTAGAATAATCAGTATATATCTTCCCCTCACCATCATATTTTTCTATATATCCAACAGTATCATATATCTTCTTTATTTCATTGCCATCAAACCTAAATATTGCTGAACTTGGATCATCACTTTGTCCCTCACTATTTATATAGAATTCAATATACTTATCCTTAATATTAAAATCTGCGAAACTTACTTTAGGAACTATACCAATTACATCCTTCTCCTCAAAGGTATATTCTTTATCACTTGAAATAATGGATATTAAATATTTTTGGTTTTGTATCCCGTCTTTCTCATATTGAAAGGTAATCTTGATTGTTTCTTCAATACCATCATTGTTTAAATCCCTCTTATAAACTTGTACATCATCAGGCTTGTTATTTTCTAAATTTCCATTCTCTTCTGAAACATTATTTTCTGTACTATCATTTATTGACTTAGCTTTTATAGTATATCCTATTAAACTAAAGATAATTGCTACAATCACAATAATACCAAAATACGTTTTCTTCATTATTTGCCTCCATTTATCATTGTTAAAATATAAACTGACATTTTTTACTTTTCGATAGAATCAGAGTATTATGAATAATTTACACCGATGCTATATGGTACCGCCCCCCCCCAATCATAATTCCTAATTCCTCGATATTTATTATTTTTTAAATCTGCTTTGCTATGTGTTGTAGCTCTTGCATAATATTGTGTTTGTTCATAACAACCTAGAGTATCTCCATTTATATAATTAATAATAAATGTATGCTCTTTTCCCGCAACATTTGTTACAACCGCATCTCCAGGCAATAAATTATCAAGACTAGATAATTTGGTAAACAAACTATCACTAACCAGAGTCCATGTTGTATGTCTTGACACATAAAAGGCAAAGCTTACAAATCCAGAACAGTCACTTCCATACATTGACATAGATGAACTATATGGAGTATAGAAATTAGAGTTATTCATACTTGATTTAAAACTCTTTTCATCAACTTGATTTGGTGTTTGCGAGTAAGGTATTCCTATCAAAATAATTGTTTTGGAATTTGATAAAACTACGTAAAAAAAGAGTCGGCAATAGAGAAGATTTATTTTCTATTGAAACAACTCCCTTTTTATCCCCTACCATACCTCATTGTTTTAATACAACTTACTTACTCCTTAGCATAATCCCTTAATCTAAAGCTTCCTGCTGTAAAGAATACTAAAGACATAAATATAATCACTATAGAAGGTACTATATACTGATTGTTTTGTGCTATTTTTATCATCCAAGTAAATGGAGATATAATACTTAACTTTTCAATAATCTTAGGTACATTTTCAAAACTATCTAAATTCATACTAACCATAGAAATACCAAAACAAAGTAGCCCAAATATTACTGTAGCTAAACTTGTAATGATTGGATTCTTAAGCCATCTTGTTACACATACTACAATGGTAGTAGATATTAAACTACATAATACTATTACTAAAATTGTTGATAATATACTATATGAATGTAGCCCTACTATTTTAGAAGTAATAAGAAATGCAATTGTACTTAAGACAGCTTGTAAAAAGAATATGGATAAGAATATTCCTCCTAGAATTTCATAATCCTTATTAGCTGTAGATATAGTTCTTTTTAATACTTTCTGATTTCTTAATTTTATTATATCTTCTGTAATTACAGACCCACCTATCATCATAAAGTAACATATCATCATTAAAGCCATAATAAATTGAGAGTCATCTTCCACCACATCATCTTCTATAATTGTTTCTATATAATTAGTACTTAATCCCTCTCTAACTTCTTCTTCAAGCTTATTATTGATATAATTTTCTATAATTTCATCTCCAATTACAGATCCTATTTCCTCTTCTGTTTTATATACTTTTACTTCAGGTGTTCTACCAGATGCTAAAACCTCTCCAAAACCATTTTCTATAACATATATGGCTCCTACATTATTTTTTCTTAACTCACTATAATTATCCTCTGCCCTTCCTTCATATTCTTTAATTGTATATTTACTCTTTAGTTCATTTACTAATTCTTGAGAATATGCGGAATTATCATTACATATTATTCCGATATGACCACCACTCATATCATCTGGAGCCTTAAACAAGCCAACCAACACAATTATTGGAAGTAAAAAAGAAATAGCCCAAATTAAAGGATTTTTTACATGTCGTTTCATATTAATAAAAACAACTCTGATTAAACGCATCTTCTTACCTCCTTAACCATGCTTTCTTTTATCATTGATATTATAAAGAAAATTACTGATAATCCAAACAGAATTAATATGGAACCATATACTCCTTTTAATGTTCCATATAGAGTAAACCAATTAACTATTTTTATAATTAAATGTGTAACAGAAAGTGATGATAGTATGCTTTCTACTCCAGAGAACATTTCCATACTTGCTACTGGAATCAAAAACATAATTACCCCTACAATCTTTCCATACTTAGGACCAAATAGGCTTAAAACCAACATGCTAATAGTTGACATAAATAAAGAACTTACTCCTAAAATTAATGTTAAGGAAAGTATATTTCCAGTAAAATTAACCCCAGTAAATCTAAATATTAGTACATAAACACTCATAATTATAAAACAATATATAAAGTTAGTAGCTAAATCACTTATTAATAAACCTAATCTACTTGTAGGAGTTGATCTAATCTTATTAGTTAAATCTACTGATTGCTTTGAATAACTTCCTTCAATTAATCCATATATAAGCATTGTTACTACAAAACCTATCATTGATGAAGACATCATTTTATATGAAGAAATGTTTTCTTCCACATCAATTATTGTACTTTCTACAGCTTTATTATCATTTAATCTTTCCAAATCTTCCTGAGAGCCCCCACTAATCCCAACATACATACTCTTATGATATTTATCTAATATAACTTTTAACGTTTCAATTGCTGTGTTTCTTTCATTATTATTTTTCTTTATTACAATATTTCCTTTATTTAATGATGTTAAGTTTTTTTCATATCCTTCTTTAATAATTAAATCGCAATTACTATCTTCATTACTTATAGTAACTAGCTCTTGCATGTCTTCACTCTTTAAAAAATCTATTAAACTTTTTGACATCTTTGTTTTATCTTCATCCACAATACTCACTGTAACCTTTTTTAGTTTCAAAGGATTATCATGGGTACTACTTTTCATAAATCCCATAACTCCTGCAAGTATTACAGGTAATAAAACAAAGTAGGCAATTGTAATTAGTCCATTTGCAAACATTCCCTTTAAGATTGTCTTCACATAATATAAAACTTTCATTGCCACTGCCCCCTAGTCCCTTAGATTTTTTCCTGTTAACGTTAAGAATACATCCTCTAATTTAGCTTCTTCATAACTTATTTTCTTGATGATTACATTTTCTTTTTCTAAAATATTTAGAGCATTTCCAAGTTTAAAATTACTATTTATAGTTAATGTTATTAAATTTTCATTATCGACAATTTTTAATATTCCTTCTACATTTTCTAATTTAATTAAGGCCTCACCACTCATATTTGAAGCATCAATTATTACCTTGTTATTAGGAAAAACTGAACTCTTTATATCTTCCTTATTTCCATAAGCTATTTCTTTTCCTAAATCAATAATAAATACTCTTTCACATAGCTCTTCAACCTCCTCCATGTAATGAGAGGTATAAATAACTGTTGTTCCCCACTCTTTGCATATCTTCTTTGTAAAAGTAAATATATGATTTCTAGACTGTGGGTCTACCCCAACTGTTGGCTCATCCATAATTAAAACCTTAGGATGATGCATTATAGCTGTAGCTATATTTAATCTTCTCTTCATTCCTCCAGAAAACTTCTTAACTTTTTGCTTTCTCTTATCTTCAAGTCCTGTTACCTCTAAGGCTTCTTTAATCCTTTCCTTTAAAAGTTTTCCTTTCAATCCATATAAAGCTCCAAAAAATTCTAAATTGTCATAAGCACTTAATTCTTCTAGTAGAGCTATATCTTGAGGTACATATCCTATATTGGCTTTAGCTTTAAGGCTTTCTTTTACTATGTCATATCCACAAATCTTAACACTTCCACTATCAGGTACTAAAAGACTAGTCATTATGTTAATTAAAGTGGATTTTCCTGCTCCATTAGGACCTATAAAACCAAAAATTTCACCTTTATTAATTTCATAACTTATATTGTCTAAAACTAATTTATCATTAAATCTCTTAGTAATATTTTTAATTTCTATAATTGCCATAAAAAATACCTCCTTAAATTTCCTAATACCATAATAGAAAATTCAGGAGGTTTTATCCATATATAAAAGTCACTACCTAAATGACTTAAGTCATTATTCCAGTTTTAAATGCAAATATAGCAATTTGAGTTCTATCTCTTAACTCTAGTTTAGATAATATATTTGTTATATTATTTTTTATTGTTCCTTCTGATAAAAATAATTCCTCTGCTATTTCTTTATTGCTTAATCCCCTTGCTATTCCTTCAATAATATTTATTTCCTTTTCAGAAAGGCAATACCTTTCTATATCTTTATTCTTTATTATTGGGGATTTTAATATCATTTGAGATGCCACATCTGGATGAACTACCATGTTCCCCTTATAGGCAGTCTTTACTCCTTCATAAATAACATCATAAGAACTATCTTTTAACATATATCCAAAAGCACCATATTTAAGAGCTTCATCTATATATTCCTTATCTTTAAATGTTGTAAGTATAATAACCTTTATCTTATTAAACTGCTCCTTAATAAGTCTTGTCCCCATTACTCCATCGCAATCTTTCATTCTTATATCCATAAGTACTATATCAATTTCTTTTGATTTACATATATCTAAGGCCTTAAACCCATTTTCACAAGTATCTACAACTTCAATATCCTCAAAAGTAGAAAGCATTATCTTAAGTCCATCTCTAATTAACTTTTCATCATCTACTATTAAAAGTTTTATTTTTTCCATCCTATATCTCCTTTTCCTTAGGAATTGTAATTTTTACAAAGAATCCATTATTTATAGATGATTTAATATCTACTAATCCATTCATTTCATTAACTCTTTCTTTTATACTCTTTAAGCCAACTCCAGTTTCTTGAATTTTATCAGTTCCTTCGCCATTATCTTTAAAAGATATTACAAAATCATCTTCAGTAAAATTCATAATTATATTTACTACAGTAGCCTTCCCATGCCTTAAGGCATTAGATAAAACTTCTTGTGTTATTCTATATAAGTTACTCACTTGCTTTGTAGATAGATTCCATTCTCCTTTAGAAACTATAACCTTAACATCTACACCAGACATCTTCTTAAAGTTTTTACAAACTTCTTGTATTCTTAAGACTCCTTGATAGTTATCATATTCATCTGGCTTCAATTCTTTAACAGCTTTTTTAACATCTTGAAAACTTTCATTTATAAATTCTCTTAAGTTTCCTGCCATTTCCCCAAGACTACTTTCTTCTTTTTTCCCAATAGCCTCCATAGCAGATAATTGTATCATAGCTGTAGATAATGCATGTCCTACACTATCATGTATTTCTCTAGATATCCTATTTCTTTCTTTTAATAGGGTTATTTCTTCAATAGATTGTACATATACTTCTAATTCCTGATTTGCTTCAATCAACTTTTCTTCTGATACTCTCAATTTGTCATAAAGCTTTTGTGCTTCTAGCTTTGTTGAATAAAGACGTTCAATATAATTTAAAAGTATAATAAACACTCCTAAAATAAATAAATTAACCATACCACTTTCATAGGATTTATTAAATTTTTCTGTAATTCCTATTAGTGCAGAAACTATAATAAAGCCCTTCTTAATATATCTATTTTTTAATGTAAATACATCAATTATTGCACCTATTAAGTAAAAAAGTATCCAGCCTCCAAAATTCAATTGAGCAATAGGAATTAGTATAAACTCTAGTGCTATGGATATAATTTTTATTTTTTCATTTTCAATAAAAAATACTCTAAGATTATTATTGATAATAATTAGTAAAATAAAAATCAAGCTAAACAAGCTAGAATTGCCACTTTCACAAAACAACTGATAAATTAAAAATATAAATACTATATATCTTACACATAATAACTCTTTACTCTTATTCATAAAATTCTCCATACTATATATATGTTTTACCTATATAATACTATAGTTTTATAAAATAAGAAAAGAAGAAACTACGAAATATAGCTTCTTCATATTAATTAATATTACTAAATATATCATATAAATTTAAAATTCCGTACCCCCATTGTGCATTAGGGTATATATCTCCTTTTCTTTTTTGTGTTCCTCTAGCAATAAAAGTTTTTATACTTTGAGTAGACATATATGGATAATTTTTTCTAACTATTCCCCACTCCATCAATAAAGCACAAGTACTGGCTGCTATAGCTGCTGCAACGCTTGTACCATTTATAATATTTATTTTATTATTTACCCCCATTGCCATTGCATTTTTACTTCCTGCAGCTATATCAATCCTATCAATAAAGTCATCTCTAAAGGCAACACCAGAATAACCTAATAAATTAAAATTATCTTGATCATAACCTGCAGCAGTAATAGTTTCAGTAGAATCTCCTGGTATCGTTATTGTTCCATATATATCACTATTTAAAAATCTTGTTTTTGAGTTTATTAAGACTCTTTGAGGAATCCATGCATTTATGGTAGAATTTTTTCCCTTTTCTAATGTAGTTCTGAATTTCCATATTCCAGGTTTTATATTATTCATAGCTATTCTTATCATCTGATCTCCAGTAAAAACTTCTGGGACAAATTCTGTATAAAGAATATGAGTTTCCTCTAACACAAATGAAAGCTCTTCAGCAAATTCTATACTTCCAGAAGTACTTAAAACACCTGATTCCTCCCCTGAAGGTGATATTATATTTACATTAACTATATCTGGAACATTAGCCCATATATCTAATATTATATTTTTATCTTCCTCTGCTATATTAAGCTCAATAACTTCACTATCTCCTACATTCTCAATAACAGATAATGAATGACCTCCAGCATCTCCTTCATTTCCTGTTCCAGTAACTATTACTATCCCAACATTACTAGAAATAGTCTTTATATATTTGTCTAATATAGAATTGCCTCTATGATTACCAAAATTACTTTCAATAGGTAACAAAATAACCATTGGCTTAGAATTAGTTAGCACATAATCCTTTAAATATTCTAAAGAAGGAAATATTGTAGTCAAATTATAAACTGGCACCTTAATATCAAATTTTTTTTTAAGAGCTGTATCTTCATTCAACTTTATTATCCCATACCTACATTTCGAAGCTATTCCATATATTTGATTCGCATTATAATCCATTCCTCCAACTAATGATGCCATATGAGTTCCGTGTCCAACTTCATCTCTACTCGGAACTATATCATATGGATTATCTCCACTCCTATATGCATTAATTGCTCTATTAATATCATCTGATGTATATATAGTTCCATAAGGAATATTATTATTTTCATTTTCTTTTGTATTTACTCCTTGATCCCAAATAAACTCAATTCTAGTTTTTCCAGTTTCATCCATAAAGGTGTTATTTAGATAATCTATTCCTGTATCAATAATACTAACAATAACCCCTTCTCCTTTTAAGTTAATAGAATCACTACCTTGAATATATTCAAAATCTGTTGCCACTAATGGAGTAATTTCTTGCAAGGTATAGGGATCAAGAATTTTGAAAAATGATATACTATCAAAATTACCATTATTTCTTATTATTAAATTTTTAATATATTTAAATTCATTGCTAATTCCTATTTCAGTATTTTTAACTGTAAGAATAGCATATTTATCATTAATTTTACTTACATATAAATCCGGCACACCTTTTATTTCAGATTCAATATCTCCTTCATATTGAATTAAATATTTATTATAATCACCGCTTGTATAAACAAACTCCGGAATATCATCAGATTTTTTCAACTAAACAAATCTCCTCTCTTTTCAAAAGTGTCATATATGCCTTTATCCATTACCACAATGATTTGTTGTCTATTCTTCCCTTGTCTACTACCACTCTCTAACCTATATACTCCCCCAATAAATTCAAATGTATTTTTTATATTTAAATATCCAAAACCATTTTCTCTATTAGGATAAGTGTCATTATTCTTTCTATTGGCTCCATAAATCAAGTAACTTCTTACTTTAGTTGAGAACATCTGAATATCATTTTTATCTACTATACCCCATTGAAGCATTAATGAACATACACCTGCAACAATTGCTGTAGCAACCGAACTACCGCTTACTGCTTGTATATTACCTCCTGGTGTTGTAGTTAATATATTTACTCCCCCTGTTGTAATATCAGGATTAATTGATCCATCAACATTATATCCTCTTCCTGATTCCGCCACTGAGGTATCATTATTACTATTATAATAAGCTACGGTTACCACATTTACAGCAGTAGATGGAATTGTTAATGTATTATATGGATTTGGTTTTAAAAACTTTGTTCCTTGTGGCAATAGTTTGCTTGGATACAACCAAATATGAAATGAACAATTTAAAACATAATCGCCTCTTAATCTAATAGTCCATATTCCCTTTTTTATATTATCAAACCTAAGCATTATAACCTGATTTCCAGTATATATATCAGGATCATAATAATTAACTCTAAGTGATGTATTTATAAGTATATATCTTACCATTTTCTCTTTATTAACTTGAGAACTTATATATTTAGATTCCTCACCAGATGGCGATATAACATTGATAGCCATTTTGCTAGGTCTTGATACCCAAACTAACATAGTAAAATACTTCATTTCTTTTGCTATATTTAATTCTATTTTATTTTCTTCTCCTGTGTATTTAATGATATCTGAATAATGACCCTCACTACCTCCTTCATTTCCTGTTCCTGCTACAATTACTATACCTCTTCTATCTGATATATTCGTTAAATACCTAGATATAATATTGTTAGCATTATGGGCCCCTATAGTAGTTCCAACTCCTATAAATATCACTATTGGTTTCCTTACCTTTAGAGCATATGCATTTAAAAACTCAATTCCAGATAACACCTCACCAGAATTGTAAACAGGAACTACAGGTACTCCATTCTCTCTTAATTGTTTCTCAAAATTAGGAGAAGGTATTAATTTTACTACTGCATAATTAGAATTATTAGCTATCCCCCTTATTTCGCTCTTATACCCTCTTGCACCGATTATCCCAGCCATCTTAGTTCCATGCCCATTTTCGTCCTTACTTGGAACAATATCATATGGGTTTTCTCCATTTCTACTTCTTTGAATTGCTTTGTTTATATCATTATTGGAAAATTCTGTTCCTACATAATAATTTGAGTTTTCAACTTGAACTGTCTGATCCCATATAACTTCTATTCTAGAGGTACCATCCTCTCTAATAAATTCTGGGTTTAAATAATCAATACCTGAGTCTATCATCCCAACTAAAACTCCAGTGCCATCTAAATTCAAATAAGGATTTACTTTAATTGAACTTATTTCATCAATTGATTCTGGCGAAATGTCCTGCAATACATAAGGGCTTCTTACTTCTATATAAATAATAGCTGGAACATCTAACTTTAATCTTTCTATATCTACCTCATTTACAGACACTACAGCCAAAGTATCAGTAATGGTATTACCATCTGCATAATCCACTTTATCTATTTGATCTTTAAATTTTCCTCTATATTCTACTAAGTACCCCTCAGTATTTTCATCTAAGTATGGGTTATAATAATTAACTCTTATATTTATCCCCCTTTACTAACTAAATATTTTTTCGGATTATCACGCACAACCATTACAAGTATATTAATTAAGAAATTCTATTATTCTATACAAAAGAAAGAGCTGTTACAAAACTCATAATAGTTTTTATAACAACTCTTTTTTATCTAATATACTATTTTAATTTAATTAATAACTCTTCTATATCTAATCCATGAACCATACAAGCCTCTTGTAATGTTTCTCCTTGAGAAGCTGGACATCCAAGGCAATGCATTCCTGCAGACATTAATACACTTTCTGCATTTGGGTTTATTTTTAATATATCAGCAATAATTGTATCCTTTGTAATTTCAGTACTTTCTTTACTTTCAGGGAAGAACATATTCATATCTTCCTCTACTGTTGAAATTCCACCAATTCCAAAATTCTCAACTAATACATTTGCTACATTTGGAGAAAGGAATGCAGGTAATGTTGGTCCTAAGTGAATTTCTTTTACTCCAAGATATAATAATGATAGTAATACAATTACAGCCTTTTGTTCATACCAAGCTATATTATAGATAATTGGTAATTCATTAATATCAGCTAGTCCAAATACTTCTTTTAACTTAAGAGCAATTAATGCTAATGAGTAGGAATCATTACATTGACCAGCATCTAATACTCTTGGAATACCACCAATATCTCCTAAGTTTAATTTGTTGTATTTATATTTTGCACAACCTGCAGTTAAAATAACTGTGTCCATCGGAAGTGATTTTGCAAAATCAGTATAGTAGTTTCTCTTAGAAGCTCTACCGTCACAACCAGCCATAACTACGAATTTCTTAATTGCTCCTGATTTTACTGCTTCTACTACAGTGTCAGCAAGTGCAAATACCTGTTCATGAGCAAATCCACCTATGATTTCACCTGTTTCGATTTCTGTTGGAGCTGCACATGTTTTTGCTAATTCAATAATTTCAGAGAAATCTTTCTTAGATCCAGCTTCACCTTCGATGTGTTTACATCCTGGGAATCCTGCTGCACCTGTTGTAAACATCTTATCTTTGTATGAGTCTTTTGGTGTTACTATACAGTTTGTTGTCATTAAGATTGGTCCATTGAAGCTTTCGAATTCTTCTTTTTGCTTCCACCAAGCGTTACCATAGTTACCTACTAAATGAGAGTATTTCTTTAATTGTGGATAGTAGTGTGCTGGTAACATTTCTGAGTGGGTATAAACATCAACTCCTGTACCTTCTGTTTGAATTAATAGCTGTTCAATATCTGCTAAATCGTGACCAGATACTAATATACCTGGATTTTTACCAACACCTATATTAACCTTTGTAATTTCTGGATTTCCATAAGTAGATGTATTAGCCTTATCAAGTAATGCCATACCATCAACGCCTACCTTACCTGTTTCTAATGTTAATGCTACTAAATCATCTACTGTTAAGGAATCATCTAATAATTTTGATAATGTTTCTTGCATAAATGCATCTATTTCTTCATTATCATATCCTAATGCATTTGCATGCTTAGAATATGCAGATAAACCTTTTAATCCGTAAGTTATTAATTCTCTTAAAGAACGAACATCTTCATCCTTAGTTGCTAACACACCAACTTCTTCAGATTCTGCTTTTTCCTTTAACATTGCATTTACTTCTTTACCATCATTGTTTCCTAAAACTATATTTTTAAGTGTGTTTAAAAATCCATTATTTTCATTTTCTTTTACATCCCAAGTTGCTACTTCAGATAATCCTTCTTTATTTGAAAGCTTCTCTAATAATTCATTTTTCTTTAAAAGTGTTTCTTTTACTCTTTCATAAAATACTTCATCATCAAAATTTGCATTTGTAATTGTTGTAAATAAATTTAAAGTTACATAATGATTTATATCCTTAGATACTTCTTTTCCTTCTTTACGTAATCTTGTTGTAACTTCTGATAAACCTTTTGTTACATATATTAATAAATCTTGCATATTAGCTAAATCAGCGCTTTTACCACACACCCCAACTTTTGTACATCCTTTATTTTGAGCTGTTTCTTGACATTGCATACAGAACATATTTTGATTCATATTCTTATCTCCTTTACTTGTGTATTTATTATCTGAGTTAATAATACATTGAAATAAAAAATGAGTCTGTAACAAACGTTACAAACTCATTTTTTAATATATAAGAAAATAATTTTATATTTTCCTTACCTTTAGTATGAGTGGAGTGGATATTTGTTTTGATGTGACTTGGAGCTTGCGACGGAACAATCAAAATAAATATCTACCTACTTTTTTTATTTAAAGAGTTCCTCTTCTAATGCCTCTAAATTCAATATATTTATTGATGACCGATCAAATTCTATTAATTTATCTTCTCTTAATTTTATTAATTCTCTTGAAAGTGATGGTCTTGGAATTCCTAAATATGATGCTATATCCTCTTTACTGCTCTTTAATTTAACAAGATCATTTTGCTGACTTTTTTGTAATTCCAATATAAAATTTATTACCTTTTCTCTTACACTTTTAAATGCTAAACTTTTTACTTTATTATTTAACATAAAAACTTTATCACTTAGTAATGATACAAAGTTCTCTAGTATTTTTTCTTCTCTTAAACATAATCTTAATATTTCATTTTTATTAACAAATAAAATTTTACTATCGGTTGTAGATATAATTGTAGCTGGATATGTACTCTCTTTTGAAAAAACTAGAGCTTCTCCAAAGACATCACCACACTTTAACCTCTTTACAATTATACTGTTACCACTTGGATAAATTCTTTGTATTTCTATAATTCCCTCTAAAATTAATCCTATGCTACTACAATCTTCCTCCTCGTTTGCAATTACACTACCTCTTTTATACTCTTCAAAGGAATATTTAACAGATTCTAATATTTTCCCTATTTCTTCTGCTTTTAATCCAATAAAAAATTCATTCTTCTCAAGTAAATCTATATTCAATATATCACTCCTATAAATAATTATTCTTTTTTAATAAAGACAATTTTAAAATTTTCCTTTATAATATCATTATATAAAACAAAGGAGGAATTTGAAATGGGTTGTGGATGTTTAACAAAAGCTAATAATGGTAATGATGGAAAAGCCATCGTTGATTTAGTAAGAAGTAAGGGTAAAGATAATTTTCCTTTAAGATATCTTTATAAAATAGATTGCTCATGCGGCAATACATTTACAATGAAAACTTTAGTAGATAAATGTGTTCATTGTAACATGACATACGGTGTTACACCATGTGGACAAAACGATAAAAATAACGTTAAATCAGCTGGTATTAACTACTAAAAAGAAAATTATTATCCTATACATAAAAAAGATGAGGAGCTTATCCTCATCTTTATATTTATCTTTATCTTATTTTTAAAGCTTCCTCATATTCAATATATGAATTTCTATCTACTATATTTCTTAAAATAAGAACTTGGACAAATGCAACTACAACATCCATAATTACATGTTGTTTAATAAATAATGTAGATAAAATAATTAAATATCCTACAATAATTACTGTTGATTTTAAAATTTTATTTTCTGAAACTCTACAAACCCATATACTACAAATTAATGCCAAGGCTACATGAAGGCTTGGACAACAATTCACCGGTCTATCATTTGCATATATATTTCTTATCATGTTTGAAAATACATCATCCCCAACAATAATTGGGCGGCTTACACTAGTTTGAAAAAATATAAATATTACTAGAGCTGATAACATAGTTAACACTATACACTTAGCAAACTTATAAAATTCCTCATTATTTTTCGCATAAATATATATAAACGAAAACAAAACAAGTGCATACCACATATAGTACGGAATTACAAAATACTTAATAAGAGGTATTTTACTATCCAACGTTGTTGCTAAAGATACACTTGGTATATTTAATCCATTTACAAGTTCATAACCTATTATAGTAATTAGATATGCTATTACTAAAAATATAGCTTTTCTATCTTTTATAAATCTTTTGGCTATATCTATAATCATATATTATCTCTCCTCTTAAAATAAACATAATAATTCATCCTTTTACCACTACTAATTATACCACCTTGTCCAAATTTATTATCTTAATTTTATATTAATATTTCCTTAGTTATGTATATCTGATAAAATTTAATTAAACATTCAAATTTAGGAGGATTTATGAAAGTTGGGATTATTGGAATAGGTGACATATGCAAAAAAGCCTATCTTCCACTTATAACATTAATGGATGATTTAGAAATTGTATTGTGTACAAGAAATACCACTACATTACAAGAAACTAAATCAAAATATAAAATAAATAAGGCAGTTTCTAGTGTAGATGATTTAATTAATGAAGGAATAGAGTGCGCTTTTATTCACAGCTCTACAGACTCACACTATGATCTTTGTAAAAAGCTTTTATCTAGTGGAATCCATGTTTACGTAGATAAACCTATAAGCTATAACTTAGATCAAGCTTTAGAATTAAAGGATTTAGCTATAAAAAACAATTTAATACTTAAGGTAGGTTTTAATAGACGTTTTGCTCCTATGATAAGTTCATTGAAAAATTTAGGGGAAGCAAATATAGTGCTAATCCAAAAGAATCGAGTAAATTTACCTGGACAGCCAAGAATTTTTGTATATGATGATTTTATTCACGTTGTAGATACCCTAAGATTTTTAATGAATGGAGCTTATGATAATTTTACTGTAGATGCAAGAATAGAGGATAATTTATTACAAAGCATTACTTTAAAACTATCTAATTCTAAAACTACAGCTATTGGTATAATGAATAGAATAAATGGAATTACCGAAGAAATAGTTGAATATATGGCTCCTGGTAAAAAAGCCATTGTTCGAAATTTAACTCATACAACTCTTCTAGAAAACAATAGTACCTCAATAAAAGAATTTGGGGACTGGGAAAACACTCTTAACAAAAGAGGTTTTAATTCAATTATTTCATCATTTATTGATGATGTTAAAACTAAGAATCTCAATTATGATATGCTAGAAGATTCAATAATTACACATAAACTTTGCGAAAAAATATTAAAAGAAATCCCTAGAAATTAATCTAGGGATTTTACTTTTAATTATCTTTAACAAGGTTAATATACACTCTTCCCTATCCCACACAAGCTAAAACCATATATAAACCTCATTATTATTTTCTTATTACACCAATTGCTTTTCCTAAAATATAAAACTCTTCATCTGGTGTAACAACTATAGGCTCATAATCATCATTTTCTGGTAACAATGTTATTGTAGTCTTAGTTAAACTTAATGTTTTTAATGTTGCACTTCCTTCTATATTTACAGCTACTATATCTCCATTCATAGGAGCTTGGGTTTGCTCAATTACAACAAGGTCACCATCATTTATGTTGGCCTTTATCATAGAGTTTCCCTTTACTTTTAATATAAACTTCTTGTTTCCACCCTTAACCCAATACTTAGGTAAAGTGAAAGTATCTTGTTGCTCTGGAGATATAAGAATTGGCTCCCCTGCTGCTATATTGTTGAAAACAGGAATTTGTTCTAATTCATCATCTGAGTACTTTTCATCTAACTCTCCTAAGACCTTTTCCTCAAAACCTGTATTTTCAATAGAAAAATCAAAGTTTCTTCTATGTTTTAAATCAAAAAACTTGTATTTTTCTTTTATATTAAACTCTTCATTAATTACTTGTTTATTATTTTTTTCTACTACATCCACTTTAAAATTGTATATCTTTTTATTATTACCAAATACCTTTTTAGCGTAAACTCTTCCTTTCTTTACAAGTTCAGAATAAATATTTTCTCCCTTATCTACGTCAATTCCTAAGGTAATTGTTCCATAAGACTTGTCCTTATATAAAGCTAATAAAAATTCTAACTCTAATTTAGATAGTCCCTCTACATTATCTATAAAAAGATGAACATATCCACTATCTTCCTTATTTATATTTTCAATAGCTAATCTTATTCTATCCTCTTCATCCACTAATCCCTTTTCTTTAAGAGTTCTATTATAGTAACTATATAGAATGAACATTTCTGCCCTTGATGGAGAATTCTTTCTTAGCTTTAATGGTCCTCCCATTAAAGTCATAAACTCTTCAGCCTTCTTTATATTATTATTCTTCATATACTTTATTTCATTTAAAATTAAATATAAATTATCATTATTTAATTTATTGCATCTTTTAAAGCACCCTATTTTTATCCCTTCTTTAAGGATATCTAATCTCTCATTTTGCTTTGCTAAAATAGAACCATTGGAATACCTTAATATAAGCTCATTTAAAGTAATAAACTCAGGCTCCACATTTGATGATAATAAGGATATATATTTATAATTGTTATCAAGTTTAACTTTATTAAATCTGCTTTTTATTTTATCTAATAAGCCTTTTTCCTTTTGAACAAATAAAATTTTATCCTCTTTTTCAAAGGCAAAATTATTAACTAAATTTAATATTCTATGTAAAAACGCTTCAGTTTTTCCTGTATTGCTTCTTCCTTTAACTATACTATTTTTGCAAGGTTTGCCCTCTATAAATTTATTTTGTATCTTAAGTAATTTCATATATTCTGTCCTCTTCTAAAAAAAATCTTATATTTATATAATAAAGGAAAATGATTATCTTTTCAAAATTATTTTCACCTTCAACTTATCTTTCTCTTCTTTCCCTTAAAGAAAAAATACTTCCTAAGAAAATAGTTAAACAAATAATACTTGTAACAGATATTACTATAGCCATAAATTTAGCCAAGTTAGATACAGGGCTTATATCCCCAAACCCTATTGTTGTGAATGTTACTATAGTATAGTAAAACAAATCAAAATTATTAGGATTTGAAGAAAAAGCTCCTTTATCTATTATATTAGTTAAAGAAACCCCTAAAAATAGGTTTATAACTATCATGGTAACTATGGACATTGCTGCAATAAATACTTGAAAAAATCCACCTCTATCTTTTCTATCGAACTTTATATACCTTGGATTTCTCATTATTTTTAGTAACAACTTCATATTCAAAAAGTAGCTTATTATAATTCCCAATGCACCAGATAAAGTATATTTATTTAATTCATTTGGAAAAACTATAAGTATCATCACATAAGAGGATATTATAAAATAGGTAAGTAAAAAGTCTCCCTTTATACTTTTATCCACTCCCATACTCATATACCTATGAAGGTTAGAACTTAATAAAAGTATATATCCCATTAAATAATGCACAATTATAACTCCTACTATAATAATAGTAGTTTTAAAAATCACATCTACTTCTATTGAAAAATGTAATTTAACATACTTTAATACAACGTTATATATGGAAAGTAAATTAAATATTTCTGTAATAATTATCATTCCACCTTGAGTTATCCTTACAAGGAAATCCCCCTCAGTCCATAGACTTTTATAAGTAAGATTAATTCTCTTAATTCCATACTTTAAATATTCTTTAGTCCTATCCACATTATCAAAAGCTGTTAAAATAAATATAATTATTGTTAATATAGTAATTATTACAATCACATGCCTCACCTCCATGTGCAAAGTTACACATGATATAATATGTGGGGATGCCTTAAAATATTTCTTTTATATGTTTTATCATCTTTTCTTTGTTATCTTCATATTGCTTTTTTCTATTCCCATTTGCACCAGAAGGATGAGGGAATCCTTTTAAAACATATTTTTCATCTATTCTTCCTTCTTTTATAAATTTATCTAACACCTCTTCTACAGCTTTTCCTAGTGGAATAATTAAAATCTTACCTAAATTTGATAATTCATCTAAAAAAATATTCTCTATATAGTTCATAAGAATTGGAGTTTTTAGAATCTTTGGGGTGTGCCCTGTATAATTCTTACCATCTACAAAAACTGAATAAGGTATAAGGGAAATTGTATGTAGAAGATAGTCTTTATCTTTAAAAAGCTCACTGCAACTATTTATTCCTAATGCATCATTTAAATATATTCCATCTAACATACTTATTATATTATTTCTTAGACTCCCACTAAATCTAGCTGCCACCTTGCAATTATAACTTATTTCTTCTATAGATACTCCCTTTTCTATTCCTTTTCTTGCTTCTACAATTGCTGCATTCATCTGTTGAAATCCTGGTGTTATTCCTACAATAAATACCTTGGCCTTTGGGTTTATATACTCATTATGAGGAGCATAGTATATTTCAACCTTTCCTTCTTTTTGGATTAAGAAATCATTTATTAACAATTCTTCTTTTGAATATTTGCTTTTAATAGGTAACTCTTTTATAGCATCAATATAGTCTTTTAAAAATTTTCTCATATATTATCCTCCTATTGTTTATACTCTTTAATAATATAATTTCCATTAAATAAAAAAGCATTTATAAAATTTGAATAAGATTATGTAACATATTATTTAGTATAGAATAATATGTATTATAGATTTAAATTTAACTTCATTAATAATAAAATATATTAATATTTCCCAATTAGTTTCTCCAACATCTACTACTCTCAAGATTTTTGTGGGATAAATATAAATTATCCCACATTTAACAATCATGTATATGTTTACAGTATATATAATCTTATGATACTCTATTTATACAAATATCATTTAGGGGGACTTATATATGAGACTTATTGTAAACGGGGATGACTTTGGTTATAGTATTGGACAAAATTTAGGTATTTTAGAATGTTTTAAAAATGGGGTTATGACATCTACCTCATTAATGGTAAATATGCCTGGATTTAATCACGCTATTGAATTAATGAAAAATAACAGTGAATTAAAGGTGGGAATCCATTTAGTTATGACTGTTGGTAGCCCAATCTCTACAGGTCTTAAGGAAATAGTAAACAAGGATGGTATCTTTGATAGAGATATGGCTAAAATTGAAACTGCCAATATTGAAGAAATAAGAAAGGAATATAGAGCTCAAGTAGATAAATTCTTATCAACAGGATTTACTCCAGTTCATATAGATTTTCACTACGCTGTAACTAATGAACAATACCAAGTTGCTATGGAAATCGCTAAAGAACTAAATATTCCTGTAAGAGGAATGGATAAAGTTTGGGAAGATAAACTTGATGAAAATAATATAAAACACTCTAAAAACTTTAACTGTGACTTTTATAATGAAGGTGTATCTTTAGAAAATCTAATTTCAATTCTTGAAAATAATTTAGATAAGGACTATATGGAGCTAATGAGTCATCCAGCTTATGTTGATTCAACTATTCTTAGAAATAGTAGCTATAATACCAAAAGAGCTTTTGAACTAGAAATTCTTACAAGCAATGAAATAAAAGAATACATAAAAAATAATGATAATATAGAATTGATTTCTTATAAAGATTTATAAGAAACATAAAAAAACTGCCCTAAGGCAGTTTTTTTGTTTGTTAATTACTATTACTCTCTAAGTAAATTATGAATTACTTGTGTAGCATCCATATATTTAGCTATAGACTTACCACTATGTAATCTATTTACTATTCTAGCTAAGAATTCTGACATATCTACTCTTTCAAACCACTTAGCTTCTAGTAATTGTTCTGGTATATATGTTAAGTTAGTTGAATAAATCTTTGATATAGTACCATCTTGATAGTACTTATTGAACTTCTCTAAACCTTCTGTAAAGAAAGCAAATGTAGCAGCTACATATACATTTCTAGCATTTCTCTTCTTTAATTCTCTAGCTATGTCAAGAACAGATTCTCCTGAAGCTATCATATCATCAACTATTAATACGTCTTTTCCTGCAACGTCTCTTCCCATATATTCATGTTGAACTATTGGATTCTTTCCATTTATAACAGTTGAATGGTCTCTTCTCTTATAAAATAAACCTACATCTACACCTAATACACTTGAATAATAAATTGCTCTATCCATGGCTCCTGTATCAGGACTTATAACTAGTAACTTCTCTTTATCTAATTCTAAATCTTTTTCTTGTGATACAAGTGTTTTAACTATATCATATGTAGGATAGAAGTTTTCAAATGATAATAAAGGTACTGCATTTTGAATATTAGGGTCATGAACGTCAAATGTGATTATTTCATCTACCCCTAATCTTTCAAGCTCTTGAAGTGCTAAAGCACAATCTAAAGATTCTCTTCCTTTTCTTCTATGTTGTCTTGATTCATAAAGTAATGGCATGATTACTGTTATTCTTGCAGCCTTACCTCTTATTGCAGCAACAGTTCTCTTGATATCTTGGAAATGTTCGTCTGGTCCCATGTTATGCTCAAATCCAAACATTTTATATGTACAACTATAGTTTCCGATATCACATAAAATATAAATATCTTTACCTCTTACAGTTTCAGATATCTTAACTTTACCTTCACCATTAGCAAATCTTACTTCATTTAAAGGTATGATATAAGAGTCTTTGTTATCTCTCTCTTCTTGTATAAATTTATTTACAGCATCTCCTAGTTCGACACAGCTTTTTAGTGCTATTATGCCAAGATCATGATTCAATTCACTCATTGATTTCTCTCCTTTTCATTTAAATCCCAAATATATTATATATCAAAAAATGCTGTAATGGAAATAATTATGTACGAAATTTTGACAAATTATCCTACAATAACTCCAAATCCCAATACTACAATAGCTAATACCCCAATCATTATCATTAATGGTAGTATAAATTTCAACCATTTATCATAGGTTATATTAACCATGGCCAGAGAAGCTAATATTAACCCTGTAGGGGTTATAAATCCCATTAATCCTTGCCCAAATTCATAGGCTGAAACAATTATATCCCTATTTACTCCCACAATATCTGCAAGAGGTGCCATTATTGGTATAGATAATACTGCGAGTCCTGATGAAGAAGCTATAAAAAATCCTAAAATAATATAAACAAAGAAAATTACAGTTGAGAATACCACCCCACTCATACCAGAAATCCCTTTACTTAAATAAAATAGAATGGTATCACTAATCATTCCCTTTTCCATAATTATAGTTACTCCACGTGCTAATCCAATGATTAATGCTACACCTAATAAATCTGAAGCTCCTACTACAAATTCATTTACAAACTCTTTTTCTTTTAATCCCGCAAATAAATACATAATAAAAGTTACACCTAAAAATAAAGCAGTCATCTCTTGGAACCACCAGCCAAGTTCCTTTACTCCATAAATCATAATTCCAAAAGATAATACAAATATTATAAGCATGGCCTTTCTACCGAAGGTAAATTTAGGAGTATCTTCTTTGCTACTAATCAAATATTGTTTATCTATTTCTTCCTTCTGGCTATATATTAGTGATTTACTTGGGTCCTTCTTTACCTTTTCTGCATACCTAATTACATATATAATACATGTTAATAATCCTAAAACAAGTAAAGAAATCCTTACAAATATTCCATCTGTAAAATTTATTCCTGCTGTATTTGATGCTATTACTGTTGCAAAAGGATTTACTGTAGAAGCCATAGACCCCATTGCTGAGCCTAAATATACAGCCGCAATAGCTACTAAAGCATCGTATCCTGATGCTAAAAAAACTGGTATAACTATTGGGTAAAAAGCTATTATCTCCTCTGCTAATCCAAAAGTTGTACCCCCAATACCTATTAGAATTGTAATAAGAACAATTAACCACTTTTCTTTTCCCTTTAATATTTTTGAAAGACTATTAATACCTGCTGTAAATGCCCCAGACTTATTTACTACCCCTACAATACCTCCTATAACTAAAACAAATGTAATAATGTCTATAGAGTCATATAACCCTTCAACTGGAGCTTTAAAAAATGATACTATCCCATTAATTATAGATTTATTTTCTTTTTCTATCCCCTTATAACTCCCAGGAATAGCTACTGGCTTTGTTATTGATCCATCCTTAAACATTCCTATATTAATTTTTATCCCAAGCTCATCTAAGGTCTTTTGTGTACCTTCTAACTCCACCTGTCCCCCAAAAGGATCCTCAACTACAAATTTTCCACCCTCCATAACATAACTTAAGGTACTGTACTTTCCTGAAGGTATTACGTATGTTAATAAAAGAACAATTAGCATTACAGCCAATATAACTGTATATGCTGTTGGAAACGAAAACTTCTTTTTCCTTTTCATAAAATCACCTTTTCTTTTGTTTAATATTCACATATATTATGTACAAAAAAACAGGTTCATATTTATGAACCTGTTAGTCATCACTACATACACAAAATGAATGTTGAAGTGCTACATATTCCTCTTTTGATAAGCTTTTTAAATACTCATCAAAATGATCCTCTGAGCAAAAGTTTCCTATTTTGTTAGAAAAGTAATCTTCCTTCAATCTCTTATTGCAATATAAACACTTTTTCATCCTACTTCCTCCATATTATTTTTTCTTTTATTTTCTACATTATCAAAACAAGTATTCACTATTAAATATATATTAAAGTTCAGTTTTTCTTTATATTTTTTAATAGAATTATAATATCTCCCTATATATTTATTAAAATGTAAAAGAATGATTATAATCTACAATTTACAGTAATTTTATTATAAAATATTGTACCATAGTAGTTTTTTACAAAGGAGAAACAACATTGAATAAACAAATTACTAAAGAAGAACTATCAAAAATTTACGGAAAGATTAGTCCTTTTGAACTAAAAGATAAACTTATATCCCTTGCTAAAGAAAATAATAAAAATATACTAGATGCTGGTAGGGGAAATCCTAATTGGACAGCCTCAACTCCTAGACAAGCCTTCTTTACCTTTGGGCAATTTGCAGTAAAAGAAACACAAAGAACTTGGCAAAAAGAAGATCTTGCAGGAATGATACAAAAGAATGGAATATACCAAAGACTAACAGAGTTTATCAGTGAAAATCACAGTTTACCTGGAATAGAATTATTAAATGAAATAATTAATTATGGAATAAATACCTTAGGTTTTAAAGAAGATGATTGGGTATTTGAATTAACTGATGGAATAATTGGAGATAACTACCCTTTTCCAGATAGAATTTTAATACATATTGAGAAGATTGTTCATGACTATTTAATGAAGGAGTTATGTACAAATAAAGAATTTAATACACCTTTTGATGTATTTAGTGTTGAAGGTGGAACTGCAGCAATGTGCTATATATTTGATTCATTAGTAGCTAATTCCCTTTTAAATCCTGGTGATAAAATAGCTTTAATGACACCTATATTTACTCCTTATTTAGAGATTCCACATTTACCTCACTATAATTTTGATGTTATTAACATTCATGCAAATGAAGTAGATAATGAGGGAAATCCTACATGGCAATATCCTAAGGAAGAACTAGAAAAGCTTAAGGATAAAAACATAAAGGTAGTCTTTGTAGTTAATCCAAATAATCCTGCATCTATTGCTCTAAGCAAGGAGTGTAAAGATAACTTAAAAACTATAGTAGAAAATCATAATCCAAACTTAATGATTATAACTGATGATGTTTATTGTACCTTTGTTGACAATTTTTCATCATTAATAGTAGATATTCCTTATAATACATTAGCAGTATATTCTTTATCTAAATACTTTGGGGTTACTGGTTGGAGACTTGGAGCTATTATGCTAAACCAAGATAACATATTTAATAAGTTAATTAAAGAACTTCCTAAAGAAACTAAAGAAAGACTACATGAAAGATATAAACATCTTTCATTAAAGCCTGAAAATCTTTCCTTTATGGATAGAATGGTGGCAGATAGTAGACAAGTTGCTCTTAATCATACAGCAGGACTTTCTACCCCTCAACAAGTACAAATGGCATTCTTCTGTGCCTTTGCCTTAATGGATAAGGAAGATAAATATAAAAAACTAACTAAGGATATATGTAAAAATCGTAAGAGATTATTATTTGATGGTTTAGAAATAGAAATAAAAAATCACCCCCATGATGCTGCATACTATACTGAAATTAATCTGCTTGATTTAGCAAAATGTAAGTATGGGGAAGATTTTAGTAGATATATAGAGAAAAACTTCAAACCTTTAGATATGATTTATAACCTTGCTAATAATTACTCAATAATATTACTTAATGGGGATGGATTTGCATCATCCCAATGGTCACTAAGAGTATCCTTAGCAAACTTAAGAGATGATTCTTATTTTATTATAGGTAAATCCCTTAAAAATATGATTGATGATTTATCTTATGAATGGAAAAATAAACTTGAATTATCTATGTAAATAAACTCAAGCATTACGCTTGAGTTTTTTACTATTCCTTCACCCAGTATGCACTACAATCATTTGAACGTTCAATAAATCCATACTCTATTAATGCTCTTCTAATTGTTACATAATCATCGTATACTCTCTTTAATATTTTATTAATATCTTTCTCTGTATATTTTCTTCCCTTAACAAAATTCTTAGTAACTTCCCCAAGAATTATAATCTTCTTCTTCTCCTTAGATGGATAAGTTTTTATACCACCTGTTTCATCCATATAGTTCTTTATAACTGTTTCTCTTTCCTTCTCTGTTATATTATATCTATCATCTATAGTTGTTGCTGTTTTATGGGCATCGCAAAGTTGTTCATTATCTAACTTTGTAATCTTTTTATTTGTATTACTAGATAATAGCTCCATCATAGCAAGAAATAATCTAGCTTGCTTTTCCTTTTCTCTTAACTTATATCTATGATTTCTTATAGTAGACTGGGCTACCCCCATCTTTATAGCAATTTCTTTATCAGATAATCCATTAGCCATTAATATTATTAAATCTCTTTGTACCTCAGAAATACCAATAAAATTATTATTCATATTTAACAAGTATTGCAACATAGAGCCATGCTTATCTCCTATATGAATTTCAGTTGCCTTTTTTGCATCATATAGATTTTCATTCAAATTATATATTCTTCCTTTTTCAAACTCATCTTCGCAAACAAGGCATCTATAACAATTTTCTTCTTCCATATACCCTTTTTTAACCTCTTCAATTGATGCCTCCCAAAATAATTCTTCTCTACCCTTATTCATAACAATTCTTCCTTTCAAATTTAATCCTTTAGTTATAATTATAGTTATTTTTATATTTTTGTCTATATATTTATAAACCTTTTTTCGCTTAGTTTATTATTTTTAAATTTTACAATTTCATAAAACAAAAAAGGAAATTGATATTTCAACTTCCTTTTTTGCACACAATATTAAAAAATAACTCTTATATATTAAACTTAGCCACTAATTCAGTTAACTTTTGTGCTGACTCAGCCTGTGTCTGAGCTGTCACTGCAACTTGCTCCATAGCCTCAGTTGCTTCTGAAATATAATCCTTTATAGAAGATACATTTTCAGCAGAATTTTGTGCCATTCCTGCTACTTCCTCTACAGCAGAATTTATATCTTTAGTTGTTTTATTTATTTCTGTACTCATAGATGCAATATCACTACTCATTTTATTCATGAATATTCCATCCTCTTCATAATCATTTCCTAATTCTAATAATTTATATCCTTCTTTAGAAACATCTTCACTTATAAAAGTAAGCAGCTTATTACTACTACCAGCAATTTTATTAAATGCTTCACGTACATCCTTTATAGTAGTTTGTACATCTTTAACAGCCTCACTTGATTGTTCTGCTAACGTTCTTACCTCGTCAGCTACAACAGCAAAACCTTTTCCTTGTTCACCTGCTCTAGCTGCTTCTATAGCTGCATTCAAGGCTAACAGATTTGTTTGTTCTGCTATTTCATTTATAGTATTAGCCATTACCATTATTTCATCGACCACTTTTGCCTTATTCATGGCTTCAATAATTTCTTCTTTAACACTTAAAAATACTTTCTCATTATTATCTAATAATGCCTTTGTACTTACTTTAGTATCGTAGGCCTTCTTACTTATTTTTTCTGCATTTCCTCTTCCTTCATTAGCCTTTTCTTCTAATACTATAGTCCTTGAAGATACTTCTGATATTGAAGCATATAACTCTTCTGCAGTTGCACTAGTTTCTTGAACCGTAGAATTAATATTGTTTGCCGAAGCACTTATTTCCTCAAGTTGTGATGTCATTTCTTCAACAGTAGCATATAATTCCTCGCTACCTGCACTCATATCCTCTGTGCTTTCAATTAAAACTTTTAATAATTCTTTTATATTATCTTGAGCTTTATTTAAAGAATTTGCTATAGTACCAAACTCATTCTTTCTCTCTATATTTATTTCTTCTGATAAATTATACTCTGCCATTCTATTTGATAATAATCCAATCTTCTTTAGGTATCCTCTTATTTCTTTAATAATTAGAAAAGAACATACTATAGAAAAAATAATTGCTAAAATTAAATACGTATTAGATATGAAAACACTTCTTTTATATCTCACTTTACTCTCTTCTACAGATTGAACTGCCCAAGTTTCATTCATATCTACAATTTTATTTAAATCCCATGTATAAGCTTCTTTTTGCCTATTTAACTCTGGTATTAACGCCTTAGCACCTTCTTTGTCCCCCCTCATAATTAGTGCTACTATATCATCAACAACCTTATTATACTCACCAAAAGAATTTAAAAATATATTAGTGTATAGGGTGTCCTCATAATCTCCAGAAATTGTTTCTTTATACTTTTCAATATAGTCATTGCATTTAACCCTATTTTCTTCAATAGTATTTATTATTTTCTCTTTATCTCCACTATTTTCATCATTACATAAAAAATTAGTTATTAAATAATTTTCTAATGCTATTTCACTAACCTTACCTATATATAATATTCCCTGTGTATCTTCGTTATATAAAGTTAATAATTCATCATTTGATACTTTCATATTATAAGTATTAAATATTGTTAAAGAAAACATCAATAATATTATTACAGAAAAAACCGCAATTAACTTTTTTGATATGTTAGTATTTCTTATTATGTTCATATTATTCCTCCTAATATATTTTTTTCATATGTAACCATTTTTAAACATAAGCATTTGTCATTATATCAAATTGATATAAATAATCAAATATCATTCTATTAAATCATTCTCGTTTTTTTCACATTTTTTTATTATTTATTTAATTATCACCCATTTATTTTAATAATTTACCATCTTATCATTATCTTCTACTTTGAACATAATTTTTTTGTTTTATTTGTAATTATTTTTTTCAACAAATAAACACTATATTTATATTAATTTTGATATAATTCACTTGAGGTGTTGATATGAAAAATTTAAAGATTTATTTTACTTCAGATATGCATGGCTTTGTATATCCAACAGACTATACTAATAATGATGATAAGCATATAGGAATGCTAAATGTAATTAACTCTTTCACAAAGGACGAAAACACTTTAATAATTGATGGAGGCGATACTATTCAAGGTTCTCCATTTACAACCTTCATATCTAAAAAAGATTTTGAAGTTCATCCAATTGGGAAAGTTTTAAACCAAGGTAAATATGATTTTGTTACATTAGGGAATCATGATTTTAACTATGGATATGATTATCTTGCTAAATACCTAAATACACTAGATGCAACTTGTGTTTGTGCTAATGTAGAAGATAAAACAGGTAAACTTCCTATCCTTCCATATGCAATTAAAACACTAGGAAATGGATTAAAAATAGGTATATTAGGTTTTACAACAGATTTTATAAATATCTGGGAACAGCCACAAAACCTAACAAACTTTAATATAAATGATACCTATACTTCAGTAAAAAAAGTATTTGATGAAGTAAGATCTCAAGTTGATATTTTACTTGGAGTTTATCATGGTGGTTTTGAAAAAGATCTAGATACCGAGAAGATTTTAAGCACAAGTAATGAGAATATAGCTTATAAGATTTGTGAGGACTTTAACTTTGATATCCTATTAACTGGACATCAACATATGGATATTGGTGGACAATATATTAATGGAACTTATATAGTCCAAACACCACAAAATGCATTTAGGTTTATAGAATTAAACTTAGAGTATGAAGAAAAAATTATTTCAATTAAATCAGAATTAAAGACTGCAGAAATAAATCCAAATAAAGAAATGTTCAATGAATTATTACCTTATGAAAAAGAAGTTCAAAAGTGGTTAGATAGCCCTGTAGGATTTTTAGATATTCCACTTAATCCTTCTACTCACATAGAAATGGCTTTATCAGGCTCAAATCTTGCTAACTTTATAAATAGAATTCAATTAGATGCAAGTGATGCTGATATAGCATGTACATCCTTTGCTAATAGCATAAAAGGATTTAATACTGATGTAACTGTTCGTGATATTGTTTCAACTTACGTTTATCCAAACACTTTAGTTGTATATGAAGTTACTGGAGAAATATTAAAGAAAGCCTTATCAAGAAGCGCTGAATATTTTTATTATGACGGAAAAGAAGTAAGAATTTCAGACTCATTCTTAAAGCCAAAGGTTGAACATTATAACTATGATTATTTTTCAAATATAGAATATACATTTACTTTAAATTCTAATGGAAGAAATAGTGTAGATGCTGTTAAATTTAACGGAAAAGAAATAAGTGATAATGATAAATTCACATTAGTTATGAATAATTACAGAGCTAGTGGTGCTGGTGGATATGAATTCTTTAAGGATTGTAAAATCATAAAAGAAATTCAAATAGAAATGCCAGAGATTATAATAAATTATTTTGAAAAGCACAAAAAAGTTATTGTAGATAAAACCAAATACATCCATGTTAAGCTAAATAAATAATTTTAGAATAGAATGAAGGAGTTGTAGCAAGCTTTATTCTATGAATATTTATATAAACATATATTTATATAAATGTATATTTATATATTTATTGTACAAAGGACCCTATTAAATAGATTTTTTATTCTCTACTTAATAAGGTCCATTTTAATATAAATATGTATGTATAAGATTAAATTACAGCTCTACTATCTTCAGCATAGTTAATTGCTTCCACTGCACTCCAAAATATTTTGTCTTCTCCAATCTTATCCTTAAATCCTGACTTTTCTATTGTATCCTTAACTCCTTCCTGTAATCCACATAAAAGAAGTCTACAATCATTGGATATAAGTTCCTCCATTATTTCTTCCAGTGCTTGAATCCCTGTAATATCTATTAAAGGAACTCCTCTCATAGATAGTATTAAAACCTTAGCATCCTCTAATGATTCAATTTCTGATCTAAGCTTGTCCACAGTACCAAAGAATAATGGCCCAGTAAAATAAATTACCTTTGTTCTTCCTAAGAAATTATTTTTACTTATATTTCTATTTAATTTGTTCTCATCAACGTCACTAATAAAGATATCTGCATTTGATATTTTCACCATAAACAATAGACTCGCAAAAATTACTCCTATTAATATAGCTTGTGTTAAATCAAAAACTATTGTTGCCATCATGGTTATAAAGAATTTCATAATAGATCCCTTAAATCTTTTAGTGAACATATATTTAATATTTTCCCACTCATTCATTCTCCAAGCAGTAACCATCAAAACTCCTGCTAATGCTGATAGAGGAATTTTTGACATTATAGGTGCTAAAACAAACATTGATATTAATAAAAATATAGAGTGGAAAATACTAACCAACCTAGTTTGAGCACCTGATTTTATAGCTACACTTGTTCTTGCTATTGCAGCTGTAGCAGGTACCCCTCCAAAGAAAGGTATAATCATATTTCCAATCCCTTGAGCAACAAGTTCTCTATTAGGATCAAAGGATTCTCCCTTCATTTTCTTACCAACTTCACCACAAAGTAAACTTTCAATCATGGCTAAAGCAGCTATACTAATAGCAGGAACCACTAATCCCTTAATAGATTCTAAATTAATACCTGCAAAAGTTAATCTATCATCTAAAATCAATTTTTGTGGGATATCTCCTATAACATCAACTGGTAAATTAAATAACATATTAACTATTAAAGCTACTATAAGTCCAATTAAGGATGATGGAACTTTTGCATTCCACTTTTTAGGCCATAGAATCATTATAGCTACTACAAGTAATCCAATTAGTATTGCATACATATTAGGATTTATAGGTCCTCTTACAAAGTTAAATACCTTTATAATTGCACTATCAGAAGTTTTTGTAGTTACTCCAAAAAAGTTATCTAGTTGTCCAATTGCAATAGTTAATGCGATACCAGATGTAAAACCTGTAATTACTGGTAGTGGAATATAAGATACCACTTTTCCTAACTTAAATACACCTGCAACTATTAGAATAAGACCTGCTATTAAACTAGCTACCCATATTCCTTCTAATCCATATTGTTGTCCAAGCAATATTAATATTGCACTCATAGCTCCAGTTGGTCCTGAAATTTGAAAGGAACCTCCAGAAAGAGCACCAATTACTAAACCAGAGATTATTGCTGTTATAATTCCAGCACCAGCTGATGCTCCACAACTTACACCAAAGGCTAATGCTAAAGGAAGTGCAACTGCTGTAACAGTTATCCCTGCCATTAGGTCCTTTTTAAACTTTCCTCCATTGTAGTTCTTAAACTCTTTGATTAAATCATTTTTGTAATTAGTAAACATTTTTTGCCCCATTTCTTATACTTTTTTTAAAACACATCAACTATTCTATACCTTAATGTAAATAAAGACAAGTTTTACATAGAAGAATAAAAAAAGTGGGAGATATTTATTTTGCTTGTTCTCAAAACAAATATCTCCCACTACTACTAAAAGTAAGAAAATTATAAAGCTATTATTCTTGATTTTATATATGTTACTATACGGCTTGAGTTTCAAGATCAATAACTAGCTTTTTGCATTGTTGGCAAACATAAGCTTCACTTCTAGGTCTTCCAAAAGCTGAATTAGTCTTTAACTTTATGCCCCCTGTTGACCATATACCTGCTACTAGCTTCTTATCTTCTGCTTGCCATTTTAGTGCATATCTATCACCAAAAAGATTTCCCTTTACCATTTCATTACCACAACTTGAACAAACCATCTTTTTTCCTCCCATAATATATAAAAAGTTAATCACTTAATATATATTATTTATGTCCCCTAATAATAACATCTAATTTCTTGCTTTTAAGTGAATGGCTAGTCCATGATTACAATATTACCTATATAGCACTTGATACTACATCTATTTCATATTTACTAAAATCTTTCTTTATTAGCATAATCTTTACTTCCCTTTTTTCTCCTGGCTTTATATCAGTTTCATTTGTAAATGAACTCTCAATAGTAACCCCACTACCATCGTATAACTTATAATTAAATTGGATGTAATCTATTGTTTCACCTGAAGTATTCTCAAACACCCCTACGATTTCACTTGAATACTCCCCTTTTTTAACTTCCCAGTTAACCTTCTTTGCCATCTCATTATATAATTCATCTTTAGATTTTTTGTCATCTTCCATTTGATTTATTGTGTCAGAGGCTGACTTTGCCATTCCCCCCATTAATGCTGTACATCCTCCAACTAAAACAATAAGTGTTATTACCACCCCAATTAGAATCTTCTTCATTATTATTCCTCCTTTAAAACCAAAAATGATACTTGTCCATTTTCTTGGACTAGTATCATTATAAAAATAATAAAAGTTTTATTGGTATGCTGTCAGCATACACCTATTGAAATATATTTAACATCATGCCAGCAAAGATTATAATTAATATAGTATAAATAGTAAATCCTACTTTTCTCATACTTTTATTATTCCCTTTTAACAAAGGTAACATAGATTGTATATTATTATAGTTTCCATAAAGAAAAGTTAACCCTAATAATGCTATAACCATACTGATATCACCAATAATATAAGAAAAACTTTTTGTACCTATATCAATAAAAATAGCAAGTACTAAAAATATGTACCATAATGATGCAGCTAAAATATAAGAAGGCTTTCCTCTTCTAAATCCAGGTAAGTTTCTAATAAACACTTTACTCTTTCTATATTTTATTTGTTTGCCACTACATAACTCTAGATCTTCCTTAAGTTCAAGGCATGTTTTATATCTTTCATTAGGAGAAATCTTAACACATTTTTCAATTATATTAGCTAATTTTTCATCATTCTTTTTATCCCTTGGTAGTTTTCCTGTTGTTAAAACATTCATTAAAACACCAATGGAATAAATATCACTTCTACTATCTGTTTGGTTAAACCCAAATTGCTCTGGGGATGCATATCCTTCTGTTCCTAATATCTGAGTATCCCTATTTTCATCACTTTTATGTATTCTTGACACATCAAAATCTATTAACTTAACTATACCATTATTATCTACAATAATATTAGATGGCTTTATATCCCTATGTATTATTGGACTATTTAAATTATGTAAAACCTCTAATATTTCGCAAATCTTTATACTATATTCTATAACCTTATCCTCTGATAATACTCCTTCCCCCTGGATTTCCTCTAGAGTTTTACCATTAATAAATTCTTCAATTACATAAAGTATCCCCTCATCCTCAATAACTTCATAAACCTTTGGAATACCTATATTATCAATATTCTGTAATTCTTTAAAAACCTCTATTTTATAATTTGACAATATCTTTTTTACATATATCTTATTATCCACTATATTCTGAACTAACTCTATCTTACTTTTATCTGATTCATTTATTACCGTTAGTTCTTTATATAAGGATAATTTATAACCAACATTATAATTCATCTCCATGTCCCACCTAAACTTTCACTTAACTATAATATACTATATAATATTATTATCTCATTTTTTATTTAAGGATGGAATAACTATGAATGATAAAAAGACTTCTGAATTATTAAATACTCTTAATTCTATAGATAATTATAAAAGTTTAAAAACATATATTTCTAAAGATTTAGATGTTAAGGAACTAACTATTTCTGAATACTTAGTTAACCTTTGTAATAAAAAAGGTATAAGTAAAAGCACTTTAATTGCTAATGCGGATATTGATCGTACATATGGATACCAAATTTTAAATGGAAGTAAAAATCCTAGTAGAAATAATATAGTTAAGCTTTGCTTATCCCTACAGCTTACTTTAGATGAAACGGATAGAGCTCTGACTATAGCTAAAGAAGGAAAACTTTATCCTAAGGTTATTAGAGATACTTTTTTAATATTTGCTATAAATAACAAGCTTAGTGTATTAGATACAAATATATTATTAGAAGAAAATGGACAAGATATCCTATAGATATCCTGTCCTTTACTTTTAAAAAATATAAGTCATATTTTGGGGTTCATAATAAGATAATCCATGTTGTTTAGCTAACCCCTTAACCAAATTATCAATCTTTTCTGCATCTTCAAGTAAACATCCAATAATTACAAATCCTTTACTCTTGTTTACATCCAACTTTTCTCCCTTTGATATTAAATCTTCAAAGAACTCATCTATTATCCCAATATCTCCAACAAGAGAATCTTCCCCTTGGCATAACTGCTCATATAAAAACTGCGCTCCCATTGCATTACTTACCTTATCACTGTTCCATACTGCACAATACCACTCCATAAAATCCCTCCATTTATCTAATCTATATTAAATAACTAATAAACATAGTTGCAAGTCCAAGGAAGAAGAAAAAGCCTAAAACATCGGTAACTGTTGTTACAAAAACTGCTGATGCTAGTGCAGGGTCCACCTTAAGCTTCTTTAATATTACTGGAACTATAAAACCTGACATTGTTGCTACCATCATATTTAATATCATTGCAAGACCAATTACAATACCAAATACAAAGTTTCTTTCCCACATAAAGCCTAAAACTGCTATAATAGCTCCAATAACTATTCCTGTTGTAAGCCCCACTAATAGCTCTTTTATAAAAATTCTCATTCCATTGTCTTTATCTAATTCACCTAATGCAATCCCACGAACTACTATTGTTAAGGATTGAGTTCCTGCATTTCCACCCATTCCTGCTACAATAGGCATAAAGGTTGCAAGAGTTACAACTTGACTTATAGTTCCTTCAAAAACTCCTACTACAGAAGCTGCAAGAATTGCAGTAATTAAATTTACTATAAGCCATGGCAATCTACTTTTTATAGAGTCCCTAAGGGAACCATCTACCTTTTCCTCTTCATCTACACCACCAAGGCGATGAATATCTTCTGTAGTTTCCTCCTGCATAACCTCAACTATATCATCTACAGTTACTATTCCTAAAATCTTATTATTTTCATCTACAACTGGCATTGTCATAAATCCATACTTTTCAAACTTAATAGCAACTTCTTCTTGGTCCATATAGTAAGGAACTGATATTACATTAGTATTTGTTATTTCAGATATCTTTGTATCAAAGTCATTACATACTATATCTCTTAAAGATACTACACCTTTTAAAACATTCTCCTTATTAATAACATAAAGATAATATGCAGATTCAGCATCTGGAGCTTCCTTTTGTAAATACTTTAGGGTTTTTTCAATAGTTTTATTTTCTCTTATTGATACAAACTCCGTTGCCATAATACCGCCAGCTGTATCTGGCTCATATGAAAGAAGCTTATAAACATCTTTTCTATCTTCTTCATTTATTTTCTTTAAAACACTTCTTGTTTCCTCTTCATCTAAAGCTCCAACAAGGTCTGTTAACTCATCAGAGGACATTTCACCCAAAATCTTCTTTTGCTCACTTTCAGAAAACTTCTTTAAAATTTCATACTTTTCTTCATCCTCTTCTTCTTCAAGGATAGCTGCAATAAACCAGTCTGGAGATCTTTTTAATATTTTAAAGAAATCATCTTCGTTATCATGAAGTAAATCTAATACATCAGCAGGATGAATATCCTCAATCTTCTCTTCTAGCTCCTCCTGAGTATAATTTAATAATCTTTCTAATAAATCTTTTTCATTTAATTCTTCCTTCATTATAACTCCTCCTTATATAAGAGGATAAAGCACCCTATACGGCGAACAAACTTCATCCTCATCCTTTATTTTGTTTCCAGTCTTAGCTTTTATACTCCTACTGGCGTCAGATTCCATTTGATTCACCACCTTATTTTATAAATATAAAAAGACCTTTTAACCCTACGTTAAAAAGTCTTAAAAATAACACAATTTAATTGTAGAGCTTTAGCACTATAAAGCTTTGACATTTTCTCGTCAGCTACGTTAAAAATTACCTTGGCGATAATTATTGTTAACCCATTGGAATCTCTCGATTTTTCTGGGCAGCAGCATCTATCTTTATAGGAGCCTCACCTAACAAATTTTCTTACTTTATACTATTCTTTTATTTAATATAAGTCAACAATTTTGAACTAATATTCTAAATTTTTAAGCATTAGTCCTTTCCCTGGAACTTTTAAGCCCGAATTTTCTCTATTCTTAGAATCTAGTATTTCTTTAATGTCCTCTGGCTTTCTTTTATGAAGTCCAACCTCTACTAATGTACCAACAATTATTCTTACCATATTTAACAGGAATCCGTTTCCACTTACCTCTATTTGAACCAATCCATTATTATTTATTATTTTTATATCCCTTATAGTTCTTATAGTAGACTTTTTATCCTTCTTTACTTTCAAATTAGTAAAACTCTTAAAGTCATGAGTACCTATAAGATACTTTGCACCTTCTATCATACTTTCTATATCTAATTCTTCTTCAACATGATAAGAAAATCTCTTGGAAAATACATCTTGATATTTTGTGTTTTGAATTGAATATACATAGGTTTTTCCCTTTACATTTAACCTAGAGTGAAACCTATCACTTGCCATCTTAAGTTCTTTAACCACAATATCCTCTGGTAAATATTCCTGAAGATAATTCATCATTTCCTCTAAAGTCATAGCTGAATTAGTAAAAAAATTTGCCACATAATTATCTGCATGAACCCCAGAATCTGTTCTTCCACAGCCTATTACTTCTATCTCCTCCCCTGTCATTTTACTTAAAACATTTTCAATTTTACCTTGTATTGTTACAACAGTATTCCCTTTTTGATTCTGCTTTTGCCATCCCTTATATCTTGTTCCATCATATTGTAATAACATTTTTATGTTTCTCATATTTCCCTCCTAAAGAAAAAAGAATCTAGATACTATTTTACCTAGATTCTTTAATTGCTACAACATATGCTAACTCAAAAGTTCCTTTTATTTTTTTACTTTTCTTTATTTTAAAACCATTACTTTTTATAAACTTAATATATTCATCAGTTGTCCATTTGCTATAGGCCTTAAACCCTACAATAGACATAAGTTTCGTTAATACTTTAGATTTTATACTACTCTTATGGGCAAAGGTTGGTGCTATTAAAATGCCATCATCCTTTAATACTCTTTTAATATTACTAAGTGCTTCTTCAGGCTTTGGCATTATATGAAGTGCATTAGATATAAGTACACAATCAAAGGTTTTAGAACCATAAGGCAAATTACATGCATCCTCTACTGAAAAATTAAGATTATTGGGTCTCTCTTTTTGTTTTGCTTCTTTTATCATTTCTTCAGAAAAATCAGTAGCCTCCAAATACTTCACCTTATCTGCTATTCTTAAAGCAATTAACCCTGTACCTGTTGCAAGCTCTAACATTTCCATTTTAGAATTTACATCTCTTCTAATAAGCTTAATCATCTCTTCATAAGCTTGTTCATCTTGTTTAATTATAAGGTCATATTTACTAGCAAATCTATTCCAAAACTTTTTATTTGAATTATCCTCTTGATTCACCATATTCTCACCAGCCTCATCAAATTCCACTGCTCGTATACATTTTACCATAATTATCCTTATTAGCAAATCTAATTTATAACATCATATGCTATACTTAATACCTATATATTTGACTATAACCTTATTAAATGATATCATTACTAAGCAATTGGAATCTGTATTCCAATTAGGATAGAGTTTGAGTGTCTGTCAGCTGATGCCAAACTCTTATTTGTTTTACATGAAAGGATGATTAATTATGGCTTTTAAAAGCTTAGGAATAAATGAAAATATAGTTAATAGATTAAATAAAAATGGAATTAAAACTCCAACTCCTATACAGGAGGAAAGTATTCCTCATATTCTACTAGGAAAAGATTTAATAGGTGAAGCAAAAACTGGTACTGGAAAGACTCTAGCTTTCTTGATACCAATATTCCAAAACCTATCACCAAAATCTAATGCTACACAGGTGCTTATATTATCTCCTACTAGAGAATTAGCAATACAAATTACTGAAGAAGCTAAGAAATTAAATGTGAATGAAGAAATTAATATTTTAGCTGCATATGGAGGCAAAGATATTGGAAGCCAACTAAAGAAGCTTAAAAACAATATTCATATGATAATAGCTACCCCTGGAAGACTTTTAGATCATATTGAAAGAAAATCTGTTGATTTATCTAAATTAAAAACTATTGTAATTGATGAAGCTGACCAAATGCTTCTTATGGGATTCAAAAATGAAATAGAAAAAATTATGAAGGTGTGTTCTAAAAACCACCAAACACTTTGTTTCTCAGCCACTATGGATTCCCAAGTTAAAAAGTTAGCCTACAGATATATGAAGGAACCAGTATTTATAGATATAAAATCCCCAACTATAGCAGTAGATAAAATTAAACAAGAAGTTGTAGAAGTAAGTGATAGATGGAAACAAGAAGCCCTTTGTTCTACATTAAATGAAGACAATCCATTTATGTCTATTATTTTCTGCAGAACTAAGCGTAGAGCTGATGCTTTAGAATTAGCTCTTCATCAAAAAGGTTACAATTGTCAAAAGATACATAGTGATGTTCCTCAACCAAAACGTGAAAGAATAATAAAGGCTTTTAGAAATGCAGATATTCAATATTTAATTGCAACCGATGTAGCTGCTAGAGGTATTGATATTTCAGGCGTAACTCACATATATAACTACGATACTCCTGAAACTCCTGAAAGTTATATTCACCGTATTGGTAGAACAGGACGTGCAGGTGAAGATGGATATACATGCATGTTTGTTGCACCAAAAGATGAAAATCAGCTAAAAGAAATAGAAGAAAAAATAGGTTTTAAAATAAATAGACGTGAAATAAAAAAGGTGTAGCGGATATTTATTTTGCTTGTTCCGTCGCAAGCTCCAAGTCACATCAAAACAAATATCCACCCCACCCGTACTAAAGGTAAGGAAATTATAAAATTACTATCCTTTATTTTATATTTTTTAATATGAAAATATAATGATACCTTTGATTTATAGCTAATTGAAATTTTATACTTTCCTAGACAGTAAAAAAGATAAGTTGAATAATCAACTTATCTTTTTACAATTTTATAATCCAATTCCTTGTTGTAAACAAGTTTTTAAATCATCATCTGGTTGACTTATTTGTTGTAAATTAAATGTATCAACTAAATATTGAAGTACATTAGGACTTAAAAATGCCGGTAAAGTTGGTCCTAAAAAAATACCTTTTATACCTAAAGAAAGTAAAGCTAAAAGGTCTGCAACTGCTTTTTGTTCATACCATGATAAAATAATAGATAAAGGTAATCCATTTACATCGGTATCAAAAGCATCTGCAAGTGCAGTTGCAATTCTAACAGCAGAATAGGCATCATTACATTGGCCAACATCTAATAACCTTGGTAAACCTGCCACCTCACCAAAATCTAATTTATTAAATCTATATTTACCACATGCTAAAGTTAAGATAACACAGTCCTCTGGAACCTTTTGAGCAAATTCTGTATAATAACTTCTTCCAGGTCTTGCTCCATCGCATCCACCAATTAAAAAGAAGTGTCTTATCTTTCCATCCTTTACTGCATTAACAATTTCTCCAGCATGACTTAGAGTTTCATGATGGCCAAAACCTACTAAAATTTCATGTGGTTCTTCTGATTCAGTGAAACCACCAAGTTCTAGAGCTTTTTCAATTATTGGAGTAAAATCTTTATATCCATCCTTATCAGCAGGAATATACTTAACACCATCCCATCCTACTACACTTGTTGTAAATATTCTATCTTTATAAGTTTCCCTTGGTCTCATTAAACAGTTAGTTGTCATTAAAATACATCCTGGTATTCCATCAAATTCTTTTTGTTGATCTTGCCATGCTCCACCATAATTTCCTACAAGATGTTTATATTTTTTCAATTCTGGATAACCATGAGATGGTATCATTTCACCATGAGTATATATATTTATTCCTTTTCCTTCTGTTTGTTTTAATAACATCTCTAAATCCCTTAAATCATGTCCTGAAACTATAATAAAAGGTCCTTTTTCTCTCTTAACATTAACCTTATGTACTGTTGGATTTTTATAAGTATTTGTATTTGCTTCATCAAGTTTTTTCATTACAGCAACGCTCATATCTCCAGTTCTCATAGTCATACGAATCATTTCTTCTACACTTAAATTATCATTAGTAGTACACTCTAGTCCTCTAAAATAAAAGTTATCAACTTGGTCATCAAAATATCCTAAGAATCTAGCTTGGTGTCCATAGGCACTTATCCCCTTTAATCCATAAACAATTGTCTGCCTTAAAGATCTTATATCTGCATCTAGTGTTTGATCAAACATTATTCCTGCCCTTATTGAATCTTTAAGCATTTCTTCTTTTGTAGAACTAAGATTATATGTAGCTTGTTCAGGATATTCTTTATTTTTAGAAGCTTTTTCTCTTAAAGCTTCTTTTATCTTTTGAGATTCCTTAAGCATTTCAACATGTACTTCTGCATCAAAATTCACATTAGTTAATGTAGTAAATAATGAATTTTCAACAAAACTAACAATACTCTTATCTATGATTTCGCCCTTCTCAATTAGATCCACTGCATAAGCGCTTATTCCTTTACATTGATAAACTAGTAAATCTTGAAGATTAGCTACTTCTGGTGTCTTCCCACATACACCCATTTTAGTGCAGCCTTTTCCTCCTGCTGTTTGTTCACATTGATAACAAAACATTGGATTTTCATCCATAATAAATCACTCCTCTAAACTAAATAGATAATAGTATTATTCTCTAAAAACACTAAATAATTCACACCAAAAAAGAAATACTGCTGTAGCAATATTTCTTTTACTTACACCTATTATTAAATTTCTACTCTTTTCTAAGCCATCCAGCTGGAGTTCTATGGCCTCCAATATAATAATTATTTCCATCCTTCTTTAGTTCAAACTTATCTCTTGTATGAGTCCCCATATTTTGCTGTATTACTTCAATATAGTCTTCTCCAACTTCTGAAATAATTACTATATGACCATATGTTGTATCATTAAATATTAATATATCATTTACCTTAGGCATCTCATTTCCGCCATTCCTATATTGAACAAGCCCTCTTTTCTCATTTACTTCTCCCTGTGGAATACTATCATCAAAAAAGTCCTTTGCGTTACCATATCCATCTGGCATCTCATGCCCTAAATAATCATAATAATATCTTTTTATAAACTCAACACACTGCCACTCATATCCATAATAATATCCATCCTTACTATAATGTTTTCCATGAACATTACCATATTCTGAACCATTATAGTATACCTCTACCCCATTAAATACATCAATTGTCTCTCCAATTCCATTTTTATTATCTTCATATTTTTTATAACCTTTATATGATGCATATCCTATAACGCAACATAAAAATAGAAATATAATAATGAACTTTAATACCCTTTTTTTCTTCACAATCACCACTTCCAATCTCATGGTAATTATATCCTAATTGTGTATTAAAATACTTCCTTTTTGGATATTTGTAATAATTTTTTAATTTTCTAATTTACTTCAATTATACTTATGAATCTATCTATCTTTTCACAGTTAAGCTTTTTATTATATTTCATAAATTCACTTTCAAGCTCATCTATATATGAATAATATTCATCTTTTATTTCATCTACTTGTGCTTCTGTTAACTCTTTTAATATTCCCTCTTCTTCAATTCTATTTTTAAACATTAAATCTCCTATTACTATCTTCCCATTATCTTTTAAAACTCTTATCATCTCTTTAATAGCCAATGATTTTTCTTCAGAATTTAAATGATGAAATGCATAAGTTGATACAATTATATCAAATACTTTATCATTAAAAGGTATCTTTAGAAATTCTCCTAATCTCACTTTTAAATTAGGATATTTATGTTTTGCTACTCTTAACATTTCTCTAGATTGATCTATTCCAACTACTCTATAGTTATTTTCTAAAAACCTTTTGGCTAAATTTCCTGTTCCTACCCCAATATCTAATACTGATATACCCTCTCCAGCTATAGTAGATTTCTCATACACTTTATTCAAAACTTTATTATAGTTTTCATAAATCTTTAAAACTCCCCTATCAACCTTCACATCTTCATCATAACTATCTGCCCAACTATTAAAGTTCCACTTATCCTTCCATCCCTCTCTAATAGATGCTACCTTATTTCCTTTCTCAATAATAGGAAAAATTTTATCAGAGTTCATTTTCTCATCTTCATATAATATATCTATTATTTTTTCAAGTGATTCTCTAATAGTATTTAATCTATGCATCTCATCATTCACCATAATCCATTGTCTATTAAAGTGCTCCAAATAATCTATACTATCATTACTTTTAATTATTTCCTTTATAGTTTTAATTGATAGTCCTATAGATCTGTATAATAGCACTGCTTGAAGTTGCATAATATCTTTCTCTCTATAAATTCTATAATCATTTTCCTCATCTCTTATAGGATTAATTAATTCCTGTTTCTCATAATATCTAATTTTATTGGTTGTTATATTAAATAACTTCGCTACTTCCTTTATATTATATTTTTTACTCATGTTCTTTCCCCCTTTACAACTAAGTTTAAACCTTAGTCTTAGGTTAAAGTCAATAAAAAAATCACAGCAATTTTCATCACTGTGAGTTCTAACTCTTATATAACCAAACTATCTATATCTACGTAATAATTTTCTGCTTTGTTACTGCACTCATTACATACTGGAATGCTATAAACAATTTTTCCTTCTTCCACATCATTTATTTTTACATTTGATATTACATCTGCCTTTTGTATACAGCCCTTACAAGAACATAACGTAACCTTTTCTCTTTTCTTTTTTTCCCAAATCTCTTTTTTCAATATTTTGCTCTCATTAATATTATGTACCTTTATAAAATTCATTTTAATCCCCACCTTATTATATATAGTTATAATTACATGTCTATTTTCATTGTACTCCTATTCCAGTTTTTACATTATTTATTCAGAAAATTAAAATTAGTAACAAAATACAAATTATTCTATAATTAGAAAAAGCCTACACAATAGTATGTAGGCTTTTATACATAAGTATTTAATTTTTAGTGAGAACATCCATCATGATTACATACATGAGTACTAGGAAACTCTTTTAACTTATTTTCCTTAAATGCTTCTAGATTTTTTTCCAAATCTCCTTGAATTGCTTGAAAAACTTTTATTCCCATAGAATTTAATTTATTAATAGCTCCTGCACCAATGCCTCCAACTACTACTGCATCTACTTCTTCACCTGACAATGCTTTCATTGGTTGGCATTTGCCATGTTCATGACCTAAATCACCATTGCCTACTGACTTAACTTCATTAGTCTCTAAATCACATATTACAAAAAGTGGTGCTGTACCAAAATGACCATATGGTATACTTTTTACTCCTTCATTTGATTCAACTGGAAAACAAACTTTCATTATAGGTTCCTCCTTGATTTTTTTATTACTAGCACATTTCATATGCTTACATCCATTTAGACATTTTAAGCTTGCAATATTTGTTGTACTAGTTTTTTCATTATCTATTATTGATTCTAAAAACTTAATTGAAGAATTTATTTTTTCTTCATTTAAGTCGTAGATAATATGATAACCAATTTTATATCCTTGAATTAAACCAATATCTTTAAGTATTTTTATTTGTTGAGATACTGCTGCTTCACTGATTTCAAGATGTCTTGCTATACCTTTAGCACACATGCCTCTATTTGAAATTAAAAGCAATATATTTACTCTAGTTTCATCCCCTAGTGCCTTAAAAATCTTTATAAACTCTTCCATTGCTCCTCCATTTTTAATTAAGTAGTTGCTTAACTAAAGCTTAGCACTATTCTATGTTAATTTCAACCATATTATACGATATATATAAATACCTATATATAATATTCACTTTTATATTTTCTAAAATTATTTACTATACAAAATAAAAGAAGTGCATAAAGCATATACACTTCTTTTAGCTACTTATTTAATTACTACATTTATTTTATAAGAATCCTCTACTATTGGATTTTGAGCTTTTTGCATAGCAATCTTATATTTCTTGTTATTATCTACTACTGGCAACTCTACCAATACAAGATTATTTTCAGCATCAATCATAGGTTCTTTTCCATTATTTAAATCCATTTCATAGTAGTTGCTATCCTCATCTAACAATACAAAACTAGATAACAAACAATATGAATAGTCTCCATCTACTTTCATAGTTATTAAGGTACTATCTTCTAATGTTTTAATAGAATCTACTTTAACATTTGTATCTCTATTTAGCTGAATATTTTCACCTACTAAATCATTAAGATATAAGTACTCTTTATTATCCATACTAAATACCTTTACTACCTCATCATAAGCATAACCCGATTTCTTTTCTTCTACTGTAGCTTTTCTACGATTCTCTATAATAATTTGTTTTTTATCAATATCATTTACATTGCATTGATATATATTTGCTCTATATTCACCTATGCTTTTATCTATTTCATTATCTTCATAGTCAAGGATAGGCACTATAGAAATACCATCAACATTCCATAGATTATTTAATATTTCAAATTTTCCACTATACTCAATATCACTTGATGTACTACCAGCAAACTTTACTCCTAAAACTTTCCCATTATTATCAGTTACTCTAAATCCTTTTATTTCAGGGTTTTTACTTTTACTCTTCTCATAGTAAGTACCTGAATAATTAATAGAGCTTCCAAAAGGACTAATTACTACATTCTCAATCTTTAATTCACTTGTTGGTAACTTAATATTTTCATTTACTTCTATAGTTTTTGATATGCTATTTGTCTTTTCCTTATTTGTAGAGAATTTAAGATTCCAATCTCCTTTAATATTATCAACATACTTAAAGTCGATTTCAATATTTACTTCATCACCTAATTTTATATCAGAAACATTACCATACAAAATATACTCTGTTGTTTTATCATCTATTTTTACATATTTATTATTTCTACTTTTCATTAAATGACCATCTAAATATATATTACCCATTATTCCCTTAGCTCCATCTATATCTTCACCTACTATAGTTGTAGTAATAGCTAATATATTATTATCTAGAGCAATATCATTTACTGTAACCTTTACGCCATTGCTTTCAACAGTTTTATTTACACTTTGAGAAAAATCTTCAAACTTATCAATTTTATCTACATCACTAAAATGGCTAAAAATTGACCCTATTAATGGAATTGCACTAACTGCCTTTGGATTCATTATACCTATTACACTTACTAATACAAATACAGCAGCTATCCCTCCCCCAATCTTTTTTAATCTTACGTTCTTTCTTCTATATTTATATTTTTCTCCCCTTTTTATTGAATCTTTTATAATATTATTTAATTCATTTGTTGGAACATCTATAGAATTTTTCAAATTATTAATATCCATAACTCAAACAATCTCCCTTCCAATATAAAGTCTTAATGCATTTAGCCCTTTATTTAAATATGTTTTAATTGTACCTTCTGGCTTATCTAAAACCTTTGAAATCTCATTTATAGTTAAATCATCAAAATACTTTAATATTATTACTTCCTTATATCTTTCATCTAATTTATCTATGGCACATAAAAGGTCTAATTTTTCATCACTATCCTCTTTCATTGCTTCCATATTACCTAAAGCTTCTTCTTCTAAGTAAATAACTCTCCCTCTCTTTTTATTAAAAGTTATTGCATTGTTAATTAAAATTCTAGTTATCCATGTTTTAAAAAGCTTTGGATTTCTTAACTTATCAATAGATATAAATGCTTTATAAATAGTATCTCCAACAATATCTAAAGCATCTTCTTTACACTTCACATATGCATATGCCGTTCTATATAAGTTATCTTTTATACTATCAATTAAAGATGAAAATGCTTGTACATCCCCTTTTATAGCCATATTGACTTTTTCATCCATATTGTTCCTCCTTAAATGTCTAAATTATCGATAATTTATCCTTACATCCATTAGACTAAGTAAACATTAAAATGGTTTTATATTTTACATATTATGATAACATAAAAATCCACATGGACTTTTATCTCCATGTGGATTTAATCTTTATACTATTTATTTTTCTTTCCTTTTAAAAGAAACAGACTTTAGCTTTCCATACATTTTATAAAGCATTGGATTTTTTTCTTCTTCTTCTTTTTCATTAATAAACTTTATAAGCTCCATAACAGGCTTAATTCTATTCATTGTATCCTTATATCCTTCATTAATTCTAACTCTTTTAGCATCAGTATCTAAATTCAAAGTACCATTAATAGTATTTTCATCTAGATTTTCAGGTGCTATTATAATTAACTTAGAATGAGGATATAAATCTCTATCAATAGTTGCTTCTTTTGAAAGCAAAACAACGATTATAACATCACACTTTTCACCATAAACGGGCTGTATAGGTGTATTATCAGCAATACCACCATCAATATATTTTTCTCCTACAACCTCTGTACTATCGTATATAAGAGGAAGAGATGCAGATGCTAACACAATTTTCTTCCTTGTCTCTTCATCATAATCATTCAATCTAAAATACTTAACATTATAGTTAGGTAATTCTGTACAAGCTGCAAAACAAACCTTATTAGTATTGTCAAAAACACTACAATCTAGATATTTTTCTATAACCTCTACAGCACCTTCATTACTTATTGCTCCATGTTCTATCTTATCACTAAGAAATCTCTTAGCTAACTGAAGATTCTTCCCCCCTAAGTATAACCCTATTCCTCTTTTTATTAATTCTACCTTACTAAGAGGAACTAATTTATCCATTGTTACTTCTTCCCATAACTTATCTGCTTTTTCCATGTTATCCATAGCAAATAGCACTGAATTAAATGCACCTATAGATGTACCTGAAAAGACAGATATGTATTTACTTATTCCTAATTCCTTTAGAGCTCTCCAAACGCCTAACTCATAAGCGCCTTTTCCGCCACCACCAGAAAGTACTAATCCTATTTTCATAATTCCCCCTATATTTATAAATACTTTATTTTATATACCATAATGAATTATATATTTTCCTTTTATCTTTGCCTCCATAAGAAGACAAGTTAAGTCAGTAAGCTCTTGTGACTTCTTAAACCTATTTAGTGTTGATGCTATATCATGCAAAAACATTAAAGAAGTATCTGGTATCAAGGTTACTCCAGTATATGCAAATCCAAAACTTGGGTTGCTATAGTTATGATGATATGTTCTTAATCTCTTGAGATACTTTATCATCTCAGTTACTAATTCATCATCTACTTCTATACAATTATATTCTTTAGGATCATAATTGCTATAATCTTTTTCTTTATCAAGCTTATCTATTATTCCAAACTCATGTTTTGCCATATATTATCACCTGTGTTCTTTATTCATCTTATTATTCATTATTATAACAAATTAACTCTATATATGAAAACAGGATTTCTATCTATTTAATGAAATCCCGCTTTAACACTTTAAACTTATTAAAATAAATGTAATCCTATTTAATTTCCTTAAGACTTAAGCTTTATTATATTAGTATCTCTAGTAAAATTAATAAAATTATACAATACTAATACATTATCAAAGCTATTATTATTTATATATTCACTAACAGATTCAGAGAAACTTCTTAAATCTATAACATGAATTTCTTCAAAATTTTCAGTTAAAAATGGAACAAAAGAATTAGCATAAGAGTCCTTAAAGATAACTAACTTCTTTCCATTTTTCAAATTAGAATTATTAATTATAGTCAATGGATTATTTCCATATAAAAATAATGAATATTTATCTCTTATATCTAACTTAGAATAATCATATAAAGAATTATATAATTTATCATCTATCTTCATTGTTATTCCTGAAAAGTCATAATAAGTTAACTTATCCGAGGCAACATTAAAAGGTTTTGCCTTTGAAAAATAAGTTCCAAAAAAACCTTCCACCTCATTCTTATTATACTTATCTAAATTTATAGCTTTGTAACCTATACTTTCTATAAAATCTCTATAAGCTAAGTAGGCTCCTTTTGTAGTCCAGTGATGGTCAGTTTTATAATATAAACTTTCTTCGCTTTTCTCTATAAACTTTTCAGTAAGATTAATCTTATTTTCACCGTTAATACCTATATATATCTTCTCTAGCTCATCCCTTTGATTAATTACAGGAGCGCCTAAGGGCAATTTTTCTTTATATACTTCATAGGAATTTGGCGCTATTAATATACTTACAGGTGTCTTGCTATTCTCTATGAGCTTATTAATAGAATCTATATTAATGGTAACTCTTCTTTTATCTAACTCTGTAAACTTTTCAAAAAGATATCCATCTTTTCCATAAATAATATTATTGTTTTCTAACTTTCCTAATAAGTACTCACTTCTTGATTTTAAATCTATCCAGTTATCTCTTAAAATAAATTGATCACTCATATACTCCTCATACTTTTTAGGATAACTGCCATCAAAATACTTTTCTAAGGAAAACTCAACCTTTCCTCTTAAATTTCTATTTTCTAACTCTGAAAATCTCTTATCCTCTTTACATATATCTATAATAGTAATTCCTAGAAGGAAAATAAAAAAAGTATATAATAAAGGATTTCTTCTCATATTTAATACCTCCTAGAATCTAAAATAAAGGAATGGATTATATGTTGCATCAACTAAATAAGCAACAGATATTATAAAAATACCCATTAGAATTATTGTCTTTATCCATTTAAAGTTTTCTATCTTTTTATAAAACATCGAAACTAATGGTAAAGAAAAAATAATTGCAATAATTAGTGAAACTCCATAGTTTCTAAGATAATAAATCCACTCTTCTCCATTTGAATAGAAAAACAACTTACTAAGGTATTCACAGATACCATTAAAATCGGTTATAGCAAATAAAGTCCATCCAATTAAAAGTAAAAATATTGTGTATATGTGTGAAAATACTCTATGCTTATTTAAAAAATTTATAAGCCCTAACTTTTCAATACTAATAAGTAAGAAAAAGAATAATCCCCAAAGTAAAAAATTATAACTTGCTCCATGCCATAACCCAGTTAAAGCCCATACAATAAATAGATTAAAAGTAACCCTAACTTTACCTTTTCTATTACCACCTAAAGGTATATAAACATACTCCTTAAACCATGAACCTAGAGTAATGTGCCATCTTCTCCAAAATTCAGATATGCTTCTTGATATATAAGGGTAATTAAAGTTTTCTGGAAAATTAAATCCTAACATTTTACCCAATCCAATAGCCATTAAAGAATATCCGCTAAAATCAAAATAAATTTGTAAGCCAAAGGATATAATCCCAAGCCAGGCTAGCGGTGTTGAAATATTTTCAAACCCTATTCCTTCAACTTCTGTCCAAAGCATTCCTATATTATTTGCTATTAGAACCTTTCTACCAAGACCTAAAATAAACTTTTCAATTCCTACTTCAACATTATCCTTAGTAATAACTCTCCTACTTATCTCCTTATTTATATCGGTATACTTTACAATTGGACCAGCTATAAGCTGTGGAAATAAGGTTACAAATGCTGCAAAATTAATAATGTTCTTTTCAGGAACTACCTTGCCCCTATAAACATCTATACTATAGGACATTGTTTGAAAGGTATAAAAGCTTATTCCTAAAGGTAAGGTTATCTTTACTCCTTTTATAGCAAAATTAAAAATATTATTTATGTTGTCTATAAAGAAATTAAAATACTTAAAGAAGAATAATAGACCAAGATTAAATACTAAGGAAATACACAAAACTATAGTTTTTTTCTTAATTTCATTTTTATATCTATAAATAAGCCTTCCAGCTGTGTAATCAATAATAATTGAGGCAATCATTATTAAAAAATATTTGCCTTCCCCCCAAGAATAAAACACTAAACTTAATAGAGTTAAAATTAAGTTTTTATATTTCTGAGGAGTTATATAATATAGTATTAGTGCAATAGGTAGAAACCTAAATATAAATAAAATACTACTAAATATCAAAACTTTTCTCCTTTTTAACTAATTATCCATCTTGCTCTTTATAAAAATAAAAAAGGTGTGGCGGATATTTATTTCCCTTGTTCCGTCGTAAGCTCCAAGTCACATGGAAACAAATATCCCCCCCACGCGTACTAAAGGTAAGTAAATTATAAAATTACTATCCTTTATTTTATATTTTTTAATATGAAAATGTAATAATACCTTTGATTTATAGCTAATTGAAATTTTATAATTTACTAGACAGTAAAAAATTAATGCTTTAAGAATGTTTCCATTCCTAAAGCATATTTGACTATTTTAGAGCTTCTTCAAAAACTTTTGCTGCCTTTTCAGCATTGTTTTGTCCTTCTTCGTAATCTGGGATAATGAAAAGTCCTACATAATTTCCATTTACCTTTAATTGTGCTGCTTCAACTGCTTCAGGCTCTCCTGGATAAAATGCTGATGCCTTCTTATCCTCAATAACCTTTTCTAATGAAGCCTTTACAGCATCAACCTTTCCCTCTTTAGCTTTAACAACTGCAACTACTTCTAATCCGGTATTAATGACACCATTTTCTACAGTTTGCTCTTCTACATCATCAAGATTTAAATGGAATTTTTCTGTTAAAAGTTCTCCTTCAACTGTTCCTAATGCTCTCATTTCCACTTTTTCTTTAATACTTTCAACAATTTCACTTGTTGGAACATTTTTAGCTTCTTCCTTTGCTCCACAACCTACAAATGTTGCTCCTACCATTAAAGTAGCTAATAAAATTGATAATTTCTTTTTCATAATACCCCTCCGTCATCTTTTGTATTCCTTTACAATGTATCACATTTTTTTCACTTTGAAAAGTTTCAAAATCATTACAATGTTAGTACTCCTACAAAACTTTTAACTATATTTAGTTACTCTTATACTTTTTTTCATAAATACTATATAAAATTAATGCAACCACAGAAAAACTTATTGGTCCTGCTAGCATCATTATAGTATCAAATATTTTTCCCGATATTGCTGGTTCTATTATTGTAAATATGTTAGCAAAGCCCACCATTATACATATAATAACTGCTACAAAAATTGAAGCTCCATAGGATTTATAAAATTCATAGGCTTTTGGAACCTTTCCTTCTAATTGCTTCTTTTTAAACTTAGGAAAAGCTCCTGCTAAAAATAAATATGGTATAGTCATAGCAACATTGGTCATTAAAACTAGTATCCTAAAGAATTCTTTTGCACCCTTTCCTCCAAATGATACTAAAAGTATTATAAAAATTACTATAACTGCTTGAACGCACATAGCATTTATAGGCATTCCATTTTTTATTTCTCCAATTTTTCCTGGCCAAATTTCCTTTGGTGCTCCTGAAATTAATGTTTTTAGTGGGGAATATGTTAATGTGAAAAATGCCCCAGTTAAAGCTAATAACATTGATAAACCAACAAATCTAGCAACCCAAATGCCAATTTGTAAAGAAACTGTTTCACTTAATCCCATTGCATTTCCAAGTTGAACTCCAAAGTTATTCATTAGAATATAAGCTACATTACTTAAATTAACATCTTGAGATGATAATACATCATTCCAATTAGTAAAAACTCCACAGGCAAATATTCCTATAGCATACCCTACTGAAATAACAAGAGCAGAAACAATTATTGCCTTAGGAAAATTCCTTTCTGCATCCTCAGTTTGGTCAACCAATCCTCCTAATACTTCAAGTCCTCCAAATGCAAAAATAGCAAAAGTTACAAAAGACAAGATTTGTATTATTGATTGATAATCTGGATTGGGTGAAACAAAAAATGCTTTTACTCCATTGGTAATTGGTTCTGAAAACTCTCCACCATTTAAGGCAAATACTATAATAGCTCCTACAATTAAAACTACATTTAATATTGCTATAAAGGTTCCTCCAACAGATGTAATCTTAGTTATTTTCTCTATCCCCTTGGTAGATATAAATGTAACAAAAATTATCCATAGCACTCCTAGTATTCCTAATGTTTGAGTTGAATTTAATCCTAATAATGACCATGTAGATGTTAAATCCTTTCCAAAAAAAGCATTTGATAAAGGAATCCATATAGATGATGCCACATTTACCATCCATACTATATAAGATGCATACCACATAAAGGTACCAATAAATGCATACTTAGGTCCTATAGACCCTTCCATCCAAGAATATATTCCACCACTTTCTTTCTTAAAGGCAGAACCATATTCAGCCATAATAAAAGCATATGGTATAAAAAATGCTATTGCACTTATTATATACCATGGAATAGCTGCATATCCCATTAGTAAGAATGACCTTGGCATATTAGCAAATCCAAATACAGATGTAAAAATCATAAGTATTAAAGCCATTAATGTTAGTTTTTTTGTATTATTGTTCATTCTATCACCTCTATTTAACCTATCTACAATAGGTTGAACAAAATGAAGGGATATTATTTATTAAAGATAAGAAAAGCTATAAAATTCATTAAAACTGAATTTTATAGCTTTCTATTACATTACTATCTTAAATTACATCAAAGAAACTTACCTGATCACTTTCTGATAATCCATTTAAGCAACCAAATTTTCTAAGTAAATCTACTGCAGAATTACCTATTTTAGCACGTTTCTTTAAATTATCAATTGAACTAATTGGAGTTTCTTCATGAACAGCATTAAATATAGCTTCTGCTGCCACATTCCCCATTCCCGAAATACTATTTAAAGGAGGTCTAAGGGCATCCTCTTCTACTTTAAATTTATCCCAATCTGATTTATATAAGTCTATTGGTAGGAACTTAAAGCCTCTTTCATACATCTCTAATACAATTTCTAAATCATCATACATATCCTTATCCTTTGGAGCTGCATCATTTCCTTGTAAGCTGATTTCCTTCATTTTTTCTCTAACCTTTTCTTTTCCAAAAATCATATATTCTGCATCAAAGGCCTTAGCTCTTATAGAGAAATATGCTGCATAATATGCTAAAGGAATATGTACCTTAAACCATGCGATTCTAAATGCCATCATAACATAAGCTGCTGCATGGGCCTTAGGGAACATGTATTTTATCTTTCTACAAGAATCAATATACCATTCAGGTACATTATTATCTCTCATCATCTTTTCATACTCTGCCCACTTTTCAGGATCCTTTAAAGCCTTACCTTTACGAACAAGCTCCATTATCTTAAAGGATGTATTAGGTTCAAGCCCCATTTTAATTAAGTAAACCATAATATCATCTCTACAACATACGGCATCACTTATACTTGTAATTACTCCTCCATCAATTAAATCCTTAGCATTTCCAAGCCATACATCAGTACCGTGAGATAATCCAGATATACATAATAAATCTGAGAAACTCTTAGGAAGTGTATCTAAAAGCATTCCTCTAACAAACTTTGTACCAAACTCAGGTATACCAAAGGTACCAACCTTAGAATTTATTTGTTCAGGTGTTACTCCAAGGGCTTTAGTCGATGAGAAAATAGACATAGTTTCTTTATCATCTAAAGGTATTTTTTGAGGGTCTACCCCTGTAATATCTTGAAGCATTCTAATTACTGTAGGATCATCGTGTCCTAGTATATCAAGCTTAAGTAAGTTTGAATCTATTGAGTGATAATCAAAATGTGTTGTTATAATATCTGAATTAGGATCATCAGCTGGATGCTGAACTGGACAAAACTCAAATATCTCTCTTCCCTTAGGAACAACTATTATTCCACCAGGGTGCTGACCAGTTGTTCTTTTTATTCCAGTACATCCCTTTGATATTCTAGTAATCTCTGCTTTATTAGCTGAAGTATTTCTCTCTTCAAAATACTTTTTAACATATCCGAAGGCTGTTTTTTCAGCTATTGTACCTATTGTCCCAGCTTTAAATGTTGTACCCTTACCAAATATAACTTCAGTATATCTATGGGCCTTTGCTTGATATTCTCCAGAGAAATTCAAGTCAATATCAGGCTCCTTATCCCCATTAAATCCAAGGAAGGTTTCAAAAGGTATATCCATCCCATCCTTATCCATCATTTCTCCGCAAACAGGACAAGCTCTATCAGGTAAGTCAAAACCATTCTTAGCTCCATAATCATTAAAATCTGAATGTTTGCATTTATGACACCTATAATGTGGAGGTAATGCATTAACCTCTGTTATACCAGTCATATAAGCAACAACAGAAGACCCAACAGATCCTCTTGAACCAACTAAGTATCCATCATCATTAGATTTCCATACTAGCTTTTGAGCAATTATATACATTACTGAAAACCCATTTTGAATAATAGAATTAAGTTCCTTATCTAATCTTTCCTGTACAATATCAGGTAGTTCTTCTCCATATAACTCATGTGCCTTACCATAAGCTATATCCTTTATTTCCTGCTCACATCCCTCAATGTGAGGAGGACACTTTTCAGGAGATATTGGACTTATTTGCTCACACATATCTGCAATTAAATTTGTGTTTGTTACTACTACTTCATAAGCCTTATCTCTTCCTAAATAAGAGAATTCTTCAAGCATCTCTTCAGTAGTTCTTAAATATAAAGGTGCTTGATTATCTGCATCCTTAAAACCTTGACCTGCTTCTAAAATACGTCTGTAGATTTCATCCTCTGGGTCCATAAAATGAACATCCCCAGTTGCTACAACAGGTTTATTTAGCTTTTCAGCAAGTTTAACTATGGTTCTGTTTATCTCTTTTAAGTATTCTTTATCAGGAACTTCTCCATTTCTTATAAGATAATCGTTGTTACTTAAAGGTTGAATTTCTAAATAATCATATTCTCTTGCTATAGCTTCAATTTCTTCATCAGACTTTCCAAGTAGAATTGATTGATAAAGCTCTCCATCACTACAAGCACTACCTATAATTAGACCTTCAGAATACTTCTTAAACATACTTCTTAATATACGAGGTTTTTTATAGAAATAATCTAAATGAGAATAAGATACCAACTTATATAAATTCTTTAAGCCCACATAATCCTTAGCAAGAATAATAGCATGATGAGTTCTTAACTTCTTAAAAGCTTCCTTTTTAGCAGTTTCATCAGATGCATAAATTTCTATATCCTCTAAGGTCTTTACTCCTCTTTCCCTTAACATATCAAGCATTACCTTAAACACTTTAACTGTTGTATCAACATCATCTAAGGCTCTATGAGCAACATCAACCTTTATTCCAAGGTTTTTAGCTATTCTTCCTAACTTATAAGTTTTATACTCTGGGAATAACTCATAAGCTAGTGATAAGGTATCTAAATATGTAAAGTCAAATTCATAACCTAACTCTCTTGCAAAATGTCTTAAGAACCCAACATCAAACTCAGCATTATGGGCAACTAAAACGCTATCTTTTATAAACTCTAAAAGTTTAGGAAAAACCTTATCTATAGTTTCAGCATTTCTAACCATATCATCAGTTATGCCAGTTACTTCAACAACTCTTGGAGGTATTGATTTCTCTGGATTAACAAAACAACTAAACTTGTCGATTACCTTGCCATCTTGGTACTTCATTACACCTATTTCAGTTATTTTTTCTAATCTAGGTGAAAAACCTGTAGTTTCTAAATCTAATACACAATAAGTAGTATCAAGACTTTGCCCCTTAATATTTCTCACAGAAGGCTTTTTATCTGGAGCAAGGTAAGCCTCCACCCCATAAATAACCTTCATATCAGGATTATTTCTTCCTAATAATTTATGTGCTTCTGGGAAAGATTGAACAACACCATGGTCAGTTATAGCTATAGACTTCATTCCCCAGCTCATTGCTCTCTTTATTAAGTCAGCTGCACTGCTCATACCATCCATTTGGCTCATTTTAGTATGAAGATGAAGTTCAACTCTCTTAACTTCTGACTCATCTCTTCTTACTACCCTTTCAAGTCCCTTTGTTTCAACTATAGTATTTGCAATCATCTCAACTTCCCCAGAGAAATTACTAAAACCTAAGTTACCACAAAGCTTAACTCCCCTAGCCTTTTTAAGCTTAGATATTACGTCATCAGCTTGCTCTGGCTTAAGGAAGGACTTACAAGTAAGAGAACCTGTTCCATCATATAAATCAAAAGAAACTAATATCTTACCACTTCTTAATTCCTTTGTTTCCATATTAGATAGTTCACCATATAAGGCAACTCTTCCCTCTTCAGGAGAGGCATCAGATATTCTTATTAAGGATTCTTTAATATTAGAATTTCTACCTAATATTAAGAAAGGATTATTCATCTTTCCAGACTTCTTATCATCTTTACCCTTTTCCCCTTCACTAGGAACAGTTGGGGTAGTATCCTTAGGAATAGATGGTCCAGTAGACCTAATTTCATTCCTAATCATTGACATTCTCTTCTTCTCTTCTTCTACTTGAAGCCTAATTAATTCATCTGCATCTACATTATCAACAAACTTTATATTATAGGATTTACCATAGAAGCTTTTTATACCTTCCCTAATTTCCCTATCATATTTTAAGTCTCTAAACATTGTTGATACAGGCACTCTAAACTTTAATGTTATTGTATTACCACTTATTTCATAATCACAATTGTTAACAGCCACCCTAAGAAAAGGATGTTTATTAGAAACATAAGATATTATATTCTTAATTTCCTCTTCTATAGGCTTCATCTTAACTTCTTCAGTATAATTTACAGCAATCTTTGAATGCTCTAAATAAAACCTTCTTTTAATGAAGTTATTAAGTTCTTCAATTTCCTGTATTTCTATGTATCTATCTGAACTTATTGCTAACTCTAAAGTTTTAGATTTTTTCTTTAAAACTGCACTTTCAACCAAGGCAGTACTTATGTTGCTTCCAGTATTAAAATCACTAAAAACTTCATTTATCCTTTTCATAATACTTTATACCTTTCCATAACTTCAGTATGATTCTATTATATATAATTCAGCTAATAATTGCACATACAAAAAAAGGTATAGAGTTACATATTTTTATATAAACTCTATACCTTCTATCTTTTCAAATAATATTAAATACTTCTTCTTTTTCTTTTAAATATGAACATTGCTGATAAACTCATTAGTGCTACTAAATATAGTATTGCTGTATTTGTTATATCACCAGTTTTAACACTGTTAGAATCATCTACATCATTATCTGATGTATCTTCAGATCCTCCAATATCAGTTTTGTTTTTCTTTAAATTATCAAAAGACTTACTTAATTTTTCCTTTGCTTCATCAATTTCATCTTGAGTACTTTCCACATTATCTTTTACATTAATTGCTTCATTTAATGCTATTTCAAAGTCACTCCAACTTTCAGATGTATATTCATCCTTATTAAGACCTGATACTTTATCAATTAATTCTTCTAGTTCACTTCTATCAATTAATCCAGCCATATTATCAATTTCACTTAGCTTGAATTTTGCTTGTTTTATATAACATAAGTCTGTAGTTACTCCACCTGTCCAACTATTAGAGAACTCTTCATCCCAATGTCCATAAGAATCCATAATAAATGTACCATCATCTAAAACAACAATACCTGCATATCCAGTATCTCCTGATTTAGCACTCTTAGAATAATCTTTACTTATTTCAATGCGGTATTGTCCATCTCTTTGTTCCATAAGATCTTCATAAGTTCCAACCCATGCAATCCATTCTCCAGCAGTCCAATCAGCATCACCATCAAAAGTGTTATTTCCGTTTAAATCATATTGAATTTCACGGAATGATATCACTAAACGACCACTAATTGGGTCATATGCTGCTTTATGACGCTCTCCTGCAAGAGAACCTGGTAAATCCATTGGTTTACTCCATGTCTTTCCTTCATCATCAGAATAAATCATAGTTGCAGGATTATTATGAGATTGGCTACGTGCTAATCCAACAATACGTTTTCCATCTGGTGATCTGAACATACCAATTTCACACATTTTATACGTACTTTCAATATTACGATAATCACTTAAATATGGTTCTGGTTCACTCCATTGTTCTTCACCATTTTCATTAAATGTTAGGTATGTTTTATAGTTTACATAATCATAGTCATGGTATACTCCCATCCACTTTTGAATGTAATTTCCACTTTCATCTTTTAATTGAACTAAAGATGCCATACCTACAATAGATTTATTTTCTTTTCCATTTTCATGTTTAGAATACCAATGTTTATATTCTGTCCATGTATCTCCGTTATCATCAGAATATGAAGTGTTCCATCCAGTTTTATTTCCATTTGAATCTGTTCCCCATCCAGGACATGCTGTAATCATCATAATACGTTCTTTTCCATTTTCTAATGGTAAGACATATAATGTAGGAGTTTCTTGAGAACCTATCCAACTACTAGGGGTATTATTCTTTTCTATCCATGTTTCTCCATTATCATCACTAATTTGCATTATAATAGGGCCTTTTCCATGTCCTTTTGGATATGCAGTAATTAAACGACCAGTGCTAGTGCGTACCATATCTGGTTGTCCAAGATATTGACGATCTCCACCAGGTGATCTTTCAATATCAGTTACTCTATTTGCTGGTAATTCATAAGTTTCTAAAGTATTTGAAATAGTTAATTTCTTACTTACTTCAATAGTTACTTCTTCCTTATATCCACCTGCTTTATTCTCTACTGTAATAGTAGTTAATCCACGATCTTTAGCTGTTACTACACCATTTTTATCTACACTTGCAATATTGGGATTACTAGATGTGTAAGTAATTGTTTTATCCTCATTATCACTAAGTAGATTTGTTTCAATTGTATAAGTTTCACCAATATACAACCTCTTATAGTTTTCTGTAATATTTAATCCTTTAACTAACATTGTAGAAGCTATTTCACTAGGATTTAATACCTTGTTATAAACCTTAACCTCATCAATTAATCCAGTAAATCCTGTACTCCCTATAATATCCATTGGGAATTTTACTGTATTCTTTTTTGTCCAGTCATTTTTTTGTATTAATTGACCATTTACATACATGCTTAAACCATCTGTTTTACTTTGGGTCCATGCTATATGATACCAATTATTAGGCTTAAAATCATACTTGAATGTTAATACATCTCCATTTCCTTTTCCTACACGGAATCCACTATCACGATTCTCTGCCATTTTTAATGATGCTGCAAAAGCCTTATCCTTATCACTAATAACAGATATTTCTTTATTAAACTCAGCATCCGTATTTACCCAATAAGTAATACTCCATGCATCATTATCCGCAATTTTAGAATCTCCTTCTAAAGTCACACTATTTCCCTCTTCTGTTACTTTTAATGCATTATTAGACTTACCTTCTCCAATAGTTCCTTCATTGATTCCATTTCTAGAACCCCATTCATCAAATACTTCTCCATCTTTATCCTTATCAAAAGAATAGTAAGAAACTTGTGCTGATTTATCAATTGTAACTGGTGATACTGTAACTTTAATAGTTGCTTTTTTGCTTTCATCTTGAACTGATGTAGCAGTAATAGTTACACTACCTAGCTTATTTGCTGTAACTACACCTTTATCATTAACAGATGCAATTCCTTCATTAGAAGATGTCCAAGTTACACGATTATTTAATAGATTATCTGGTTTTACAACTGCTTTTAATTGAACTGTACTACCTAACATGATTTCTTTTTCATTGCCATCAATTGTAACAGATTCAACTTCATTAGTTCCATTTTCCTTTAAGTTAATATAACGTTCTGTTAATTTATTAATTCCTTCAGTAAATTTTTCTACTTGTTGTGATAATTGATTTACTTTATCTTCACTTAAATATGAACGACTTGTAACTGGAGTAATTGTTATATTATCATATAAAGCATCAATTTCACTTTCTAAAGAAGCAACTTCTTTTTCCATAATTAGAAGTTTGTTTACATCACGAACACCCTTTGCCATAATTTCTAAACGAACTGAACTTTTACTTGTAGGATTTTTTGCATCTTTTTCATCTGGATAAATTAAGAAACAATCTCCTGGTTCAAATGCATTATGAGTTGTGTCACGTAAAGGATCTTCTACCCATGCATCATATGCCCATCTTAAGAATCCTGCTGTTTCACTTTTTCCAGCATTGATAATTGACCAATAACTTTCTACTGGTGCACTTAATGAGAAGTTTCCTGGTTGATGCTCTGTACAAGAATATAAAGTTGTACGTAACCCCAATGACTTACGCTCTTCTAGTAATTTTTCAAACTCTTGTGGATGGGCTGCAGCAGCTGTATCTCCAACATTTAAGTCATATACTCTAAGTGCTAAATCCTTCTTGTTTACAAAGCCATCCATTGCTCCTGCTGTCTTTAAAGATTTTCCATGAATATTTTTTACAGAGTCAACAATATCAAAAGCCGCATTACTAAATCCTCTTTCATCAATACCAATATATGAGTCTTCAAACCATCCCATATCAGTTAAATGATCCACTAAATCTTGCAAGAAATCTTTCCAAACCTTTGTATATCTATCATCTCCAACATTATATTTTTCATATACTAGCTTATCACCTTCCCAATAAGCAAAGCTATTATGCCATGGAGCAATACTATATAATACAATTTTATCTCCAATTCCAAGCTCTTTATTAAATTTTACCCATTTATCGAAATGAGTATAGTCATATTCAAATGTTCCATCTGCCTTTTTAGTCCACTTTATCATTGATGGATAATGCACATCATTTTTACTATATGTTTGCGCATTCCATGCCTCTTCTACAATTGATGTTGTAATAGCATGTCCACCAATTTCTTTGTATTTTAACATACTTGATTTCATTATTTCTAAATGTTTTTCTGAAAATGGTTCTACATTATAGTATTCTGCACTACTATATGGATATTGCCATAATTCAATATCAAATCCATTTTCAAACTCTTTTGCATCAGGAAGTTCTGCATCTTGTACATTTAATGTATAAGTAAATTCTAATGGTTCTTTAATTCCATCTGCAGTTACTTTTAATTTTCCAGTATATGTTCCTGGCTCTGTTCCTTTTGGTACATTAACTTCAACCCAAACATTTTGTAATTTGTTGAATCCAATTTCTATTGGTGTTGTTTGGTATAACACATCATTAGATTCACTACGATTTGTTTCAGTTTCTGCTGGTACTTTACGATTTTTATCACCATATCCTAAATATTCACCATTATAAGCTTTTACAGACTTAATAAATGTGGCTTTTATATTATCCGACTTTAAAATCTTTTCACCATTTTTAAAATCACTAACTGAAATACTTACATTACTTAATTTGCTGTCTTTTGAATATAATGATATTTCACTAATTGCCTTATCATTTTTCCATGCTGTAAGAGTTGCAGACGTAGTTCCTAGTTTCTTAACCTCTTCATAGCGATCTTGTGTATACTGAGTATTTACGTCAACAATACTTCCTCCAATTCCTGGAACAGCTTTCTTTACATTTACTGTTATTTCTTTCTTAATATTTGCTTTTTCACTAGATACAGTTATTTTTGCAGTTCCTTCTTTTACAGCTGTAATAACACCTTTACTGTTAACTGTAGCAATATCTTTATTTTGGCTTTCAAAAACTATATCATTTACTGTTACATACTCTGGTGTTAATGTATACTCTATTTGTTGCATTGCTCCCTCTGACATTTCATAGCTTTTTTCTGCTAATATAATATCTTTTATAACATAAGGAGCATGAGAAATCTCTGCATATGCTACTTGATTAACATAGTTACTGCTACCTGAATTCTTTTTATTTTGCATAACTGCTTTTAATGTATGATTTCCTTCTTCTAAACCACTAATTTTATATACAGATTGTGCTTGTGTTCTAGTAGAATTATAAAGATCTACTTCTTTATCGTATTTACCATCTATAGTAAATTTCACAATACCATGGTTATGATTTTTATTAGCAAATATCTCAATTCCATTTCCATAAAACGGAACCTCATAGTAACATTCTTCTGCCTTAGATACATCACCATTTGTATCTATATATGCTTCGCTGCTAGAAAAACTCCACTTAAAACCATTTGGATTATTATAAGTAAACTTATTTGTTGTTCCATCTACTTTAGTAGGTATTATTTTCTCTATTTGATTATCAGGATTGTCATGAGACGCTCCAATTACTTTTGCATAGCTCACCTGTAAACCTTTACCCTCTTCTGCTAAAGTAACCTTTACTGTATGCTTGCCTTTTGTTAATCCAGTCTTACTATATAATTTTGTTGGTGTATCAGCTTCACCTTCAATTTTTACCTTCTCTATTTGACCATTATCTAACTGGAACATGTTATATTCATCACTTTTTACACCCCATAACTCTACTCCAGTCCCCTCAAAGGTAAATGTATAAGTATGCTTTGCAGCCTCTTTAGAATCATTATTCCATACCCAGTGCTGTGTCTGCGCATACTCTTCACCTTTAATTGATGATTTCTTATCTGATGCCCATCCATTTTTTCCGCTAGTATCTGTTTCTTCAGTATACGTAAAATAATGTACACCAGTTGTTACAGTGTCATCAACAAGCATTTCATTCTCTGCAGCAAATATATATTGTATATTTACTGGCATTATACTCATGATAAATGTAACAATTAATCCAATTGAAATCTTAAAAAATCTCTTTCTCATAATTTCTCCTTTCTTTTAAAATCTATAAATTTGATTATAACTTACTACATCCCTCCTTTTATATAAAATTCCCCTTTCTACAAATAATAGATTTTAATTAAATAAAACCTATCCCATTATTTACAATTATCTCATTCCATACTTTTTTAATCTTTACAATTTTTATCATTGATTTTATACATTTTAACTTTAAAAAAAGAAATTCAGCAACGCTGGATTTCCACCTTAATTTTTATTACTCACAAAGTACTTTCTATATATTAATATTCAGGCATTTCTATTATCCTTTTTATACATTTCTATAACTTCAGTATGATTCTGTTGTATATAATTAAGTTCATAATTGCACATACAAAAAAAGGTATAGAGCTACATATTTTTTATATAAACTCTATACCTCCTATCTTTTCAAATAATATTAAATACTTCTTCTTTTTCTTTTAAATATGAACATTACAGATAAACTCATTAGTTCTAACTAAATAAATCCACGACATTTCTATCGTGGATTTATTGGTGGAGGCGAAGCGTACACTACATCCATCCCTTTCTATAAATATAAGACTCTATTATTTTATTATCTCACCCATCACCCTTTTTACCCTCTTATTTAAATCAAAAAAAGAAATCCAGCCCAGTTGGATTCCCCCTATCTCTCTTATCCTTATTATCCCTATTACTCTTTTTACCTTGTACCTCGTACCTTCTTACCTATTCAAATATCCCTATATCTTTCCTACAATAAGCTCCCATAAAGTCAACAAGCTCAACATTTCTATAAGCCTCTTCCCTAGCTTCCTCTAAAGTCTTACCTGTACCAATTACAGAAAGAACTCTTCCCCCACTAGTCTTTAAAACTCCTTTTTCAAGCTTTGCTCCTGCTAAAAAGACATTATCTTTTATACTTTCATCCATTGTAATTGGGAATCCTTTTGTAAAATTTCCTGGATATCCACTAGATGCAAGAACTACGTTTATACAAACTTCATCCTTCCACTCTACTTGAATTTCATTTAATCTTTCATCCATTGCAGCCTCAATAACTTCATATAAATCACTTTCCATTAAATGAAGCACTGATTGAGTTTCTGGGTCACCCATTCTAACATTGTACTCTAGCAGGTATACTCCTGTATTAATCTATACAGCATGTATTGATTTTCTACATCAAGGACAAATTTAATGAAATCATAAAATATAAAAAGCAGCATATCGTGTTATGCTGCTAAATTTTCTTAACTCATAGTTTTTTATTTTTAATTTTCTGAAAGAACCAGTTTTCATACACTCAACATTGTCTTATAATTTGAATTATATTTGCCAATTCATCATCGTTAAATTCCACGCAAAACTCTTCTTCAATTAAATGTAAAAGCTCTTTCAAATCATTGTATAGACGTTTATTTTTCAAAATAATGTGTTTAGTTTGTCCATTTTTTACAGATTTATTTTCATTTTGCAAACGATAAATAGAACAAGCAATATGCATAAATAAACCTACTTCTTGATCAGATGATAGACCATGCACTATTTTCTTTATTTGGCGAATGACCTTTGGTAAAACTTCTTTTAATGATTTAAAATCAAATCCCTCTAACTGCTCTTGAAGATATGCATAAATAGCATCATAGTTGACTGACATAACGGATTCTGCTGTCTCTAAAGATAGTAAAATATCCAGTTTATCTGGGGAAGTATCAAACAATTTAGAAATAGGAATATATGGTATTCCATATAACTCTGGATTATAAGCTCCAATAACGCAAGCAATTTTTTGACTTTTTTGAATTTGATTTACTTTTTTTAACAGATATTCATGATCAGAAATAGCTAAAGGTATGATATCTGTATTTTCCAAATAAATATGTTGTTCAATATAATTTTTTATTTGTATTGCTGCTCCCTCTCCTGTCATGCATAAAGTAATAATAACTTGAGGTTTCTCTTGTTTCTGATAAGATTGTTGAATTTCTGGATACATTTGTTGATAAGAGTCCATAACTGATATATATATATCATCTAACGAATTATAACAGCTTGCTTTACGAGAGCAATCCAAAGCAATTAGAGTAGCTGGTATACAAACAGTTTTAATATCAATTCCAGTTTCTAAGCTTATCATTTCTGCCATAGACCTTAAAGAACCCATATCATATAACATCAATACTCCTTTTCCTTGATGAATTTCTAAAATTGTTTGGCTTAATTCCTCATAAACCTTTTGCATATCCTTATCTAAATAAAGGTCAAAGGAATAAATATTTCCATCTCCAACCAATGTGTTTGCTACTTCAACAATACTAGATGCAGTACTACTTCCATGCATTGCTACCAAAACAACTGGTTTATTTTTTGATGTTTCACTAAAATTGTCCTGTGTTATAAACATTGTTAAAAATACCACTTCATAAATAGAAAATTGTACATTAAATTCTTTTTCTAGTGTAGTTGTAAATTTAGAGCAAAAAATGTATTCTTCATTAAATTCTTTTATTGTCATAACAATTTGTTCATTGGATAATTTTTGTGATTTTCCTTTTCTTTCTAATATCGCAGATAAATGTAAACAAATCGCATAAAAAAGTGAGTTTGGATAAATACGTTCAAATCGTATTGATGCCTCTTTAAGAAACGTATCAACCATCCCAATAATTTTAGAATCAACAATCTTAGAAATCAGTTCTTTATCAATTTCTTTTTGTTCAATACTGGAATTAATTTGTTTAAAATTATAGTCTAGATCAGCTTGAATAATTCCCATGATATCTTCTTCATCTATTCCATGTTGTTTCAGTTCTTCTACTTTTCGATCAATCATATTATAAAAATTTCCATCGGATTGTTTTGTATTATTATCATGGCAAGCATTTGTTGCCTGGGCTGAAAAAATATACAAATAATTATCTGGTATTATTTGTTCAATCTTTGTACGATATTTACGATATGATAAAAAACCTTTTCGAACATAATTCGGAAAATCATGAATAAAAAGCTCCATTTGATTGTCTTCTTTGTCAAAACTTCTAGCATAACCATTTGCACAACCTAACTGAATATCCTTTTTCAACTGTTTTACATTAGATTGACATGGATACAGCATTAGACAACGTAATACCTCTGCATTAATCTTAATATCCCTTTGAATACATTCTGCTTCTTTTTGAAAAAAAAGTTGAATCATATCAAATCTTTCCTCAAAACTCCTTTTGGATAGTGCTGGTAAATCCACAACAATTGAAAATTTTGAAGAATATAGACTCAAATAAGAAGGGTTGATAGAGTCATCAACAGAGTAAACTAAAATCATATTACTTAAAGATATTTGTGCTATCTCAACATAATTTAAAAGGTCACTTTGAATATCATGAGATAATCGATTGATGTGGTCAACAAATAGGATACCTCCTTGTGCTTTTTTCATCGCCCCATAATCTTTTGAAAAGAAAATTTCTCTAATTTTCTCATTAGATTCTTCAACTAAGTATCGACAATTAATTTTAATAAATGGAGCCTCTTGTTTAATAATGTTAGTTTCTTTTGCAAATTCATAAATCAGCCTTGCTAATAAACTTTTTCCTGATCCATCTGATCCTGTAATTAAAATAGGCAATGAATTGCTTGGATATAGCAAAGCTGCTTTTGTTAACTGAACAACTTGCTTTAAACTTGAATTATAACCAATCATCGCATGAAAACATGATTCTTCATGTTCTTTTACTAATGAATAATAAACAGGTCTACCATTAGTTTTCTTAATGCGATGTTCCTTTACCAATTCATTTAATAGCTTACTTAAATTTGAACGTTGCATCTGTAAAACATCTGAAAGTTCTTGAGTTGTAAAATGAACATCCTCTGATTGATGTAATGATTGATTTTGTATATATTCTAAAACTATATCCTTGCTTAATTTCAACGCATAATCTCTCCTTTTCTCTAAATCGCGAATACCTTTACATTATATCATTTTTTGAATATTGTTACACCATCTACAATTGTTTCAACCACTTGTATGTTTTCTAACTCACTTAACTCTACTTCTAAAGGATTTTTTTCTAAAATTACAAAGTTTGCCTTTTTCCCTTTTTCAATGCTTCCTTTACTATTTTCTTCATGATATTGATAAGCTGCATATATTGTTACGGCTTTTAAAGCCTCCATAACACTAATACTTTGATCTTTTGACAATCCAATTCCATTTTTTGTAATTCGATTAACTGCACAACTGATTGTTTTCATTACATCAGGAAATAATACAGGTGTATCTTGATGGAATGTATATGTAAGACCTGTACGAATAGCGTCTTTTACAGGAGAAATACGAGAGGCTCTTTCTTTTCCCAAATTAGCCAAATGAATATCTCCCCAATAATATGTATGCGCAACAAAAAAACTTGGAATCATAGAGATTCGTTTCATCTTTCTTAATTCCTCTTCTCTTACCAATTGAGCATGAATCATAACTGGACGATAAGAATCTATGTAACTATGATTTTCCATAACTCTTGTAAATTGTTTCACATATTGTTCAGCTGCAGCATCACCATTGCAATGTGCCAATAGCTGTGCATGATCTTCTAAAGCATTGCTGATCAATTCATATATATCTTCATCTGAATGAACTGGATATCCCCTTTCTTTACTATGTTCATATGGTTCCTTCATCCATGCAGTTTTTCCTTGTGGAGATCCATCTAAAAAGATTTTATATCCGCCTAAACGAAAATGATTATTATATACATAATCTTTTGAATGCTTTTGATATATATTACGATAGTTTTCTAAATCAACATATCCAACAACATCAATTTTTAAAAGTTTTTCTTCCGCAAATAGTTTTAACAAAGAATATAAGGAATCGGTAAGAAAACCATCTTGAATAGTTGTAATACCATATTTTGCATACAATTCTTGCGCTAAAATTATATTTTTTCTCATCATTTCTATATCCAAGGAAGATATAGATTTTTGAAAATTAATAAAAGCATTTTCTTCCATATATCCATTCAAAGTATTTGTCCCATCAAATCTACCATATCTACCACCTTGCGGATCTTTTACATCATCATATACATTTTCTTTACATAGTCCAAATGAATTTACAACACCCATATGATTTGAAACATGTATTATAAGAATAGCGTGATTTTTGCTGATCTCATTAAGGACATTACAATCTGGGTGACGTTTTTCTTTTAAGAAATTATGATCATAATTGATACCGACGACCCATTTTCCTTTTGGAATATTTCGGTCTTTTATAAATTGTTTCATAATATCCACAATATCATAAAAATTTTTGGCTTTGGATAAATCACATTGTGCCAATGAATTAGCACAACCAACTAAATGAGAATGTCCATCGATAAATCCAGGTAGAAGTGTTTTTCCCTCTAAATCACAGCTTTCATATTTCCAATCTAATGGGACTTCATTATATACTTGTATAATTCGTTCCTCTTCAATTGCAACAGCAGCTACTTTGGGCATTTTTTCATCCATAGTGAGAATTGTTCCATTATAAAATAATTTTTTCACATTATTCACACACCTTTCTTTTATCACAATCTTATTTCAAAATTTCCTAATACTTGATCTTGTTCTGTCACAACAACAAATGCATCTGGATCTTGTATCTTTAAACTTTCTTGCAATATTCTTACTTCATATTTTGACAGTACACTATAAAAAACATAGGTATCAACTTCTGTATACCCGCCTACCCCTTTCCAATAAGTTACTCCACGATTTAATTCATGTAATATTGTTTCGCAAATAATCTTATTTTTTGTAAAAATCATAACGCTTGTATTTATATTTTGTAAATGTGTTTTATCAATTGCCATGGAGTAAACCATAGAATACAAAATAGAATAAATAGCAACAGGTAATTCAAATAAAATAGCACATACACTATATATGATTGCGTTAATAATCAATGCAAAACGTCCTACACTAAAATCTTTACTCTTTTTAGCAAAATACAATCCTAATATATCTAAACCACCTCCAGAGCCACCAGCTCTTAACGTAATTCCAACACCTGCTCCTGCTAAAATTCCACCCATAAGACATGAAACAGCATATTCTTCTATGATAGGCTGAGTAGGAATTGGTAAGTAAGTAAAAATAATGGTTTGTGTTATAATACTAAAAAATGTTTTAAAGAATAATGATCTTCCAAAATGTACAAAAGCCAGCATTAACAATGGAATATTTAACATAAGATTTAATATTCCCGCAATGTCAAAACCAATATTCATATCTAATAACGTACGGATAATTTGAGAAATCCCTACTGTTCCTCCATTATAAAGTCCTAATGGAACAATAAACCAATTTAATCCTGCACAAAATAAAAATGAGCCAATTAAAATAATTCCATAGTTCTTTGTCCTTGTATTTATCATAATAGAACAAAAAGCGAAAGATATCTTTCGCCTTTTTTAATCCACATCCTCTCCATTGGATTCAATAACTTTTTTATACCAATAAAATGAATCTTTTTTATATCGTTTTAGAGTTCCTGATCCATCATTATTTCTATCAACATAAATGAATCCATAACGTTTTTTCATTTCTCCAGTAGATGCACTAACAAGGTCGATACACCCCCAATATGTATATGCTAATAAATCTACTCCATCATGAATTGCATCTCTCATTGCTTTGACATGCTCTCTTGTATAAGCAATTCGATATGGATCATGAATACTTCCATCGGCTTCAAGCTGATCTACAGCACCTAATCCATTTTCTACAACCATAAGTGGTAACTGGTAACGACCATATAATTCATTTAAAAAGTATCGTAAACCTTTTCCATCAATGCTCCAACCCCACTCACTGTACTGTAAGTATGGATTTTTGGCGCCAGTTGTAAAGTTTCCTTTTGCTTTTTCTGCATTTTCATCTACTGTTGTACAACCTGTAGAGTAATATGAGAATGTGATCATATCAACTTTACCTTCTTGAATATCTATAAAATCTTGTTCTTTTGTTTCAAGTTTCACATCATATTCTTCCCAAAATCTTTGCGCATAATATGGATATTTTCCACGAGCCATTGTATCACAACAATAATAGAAATCATCTTGTTGACGTTTTTGGGTTGCTAATACATCATCTGGATTACATGTCAATGGATAACTACATACTCCACCTAACATTGCTCCTACTTTCATATCTGGTGAGATTTCATGTGCAGCACGTACAACTCTAGCGCTAGCAACAAATTGATGATGTAATATTTGAAGTGCTTCTTTCATTCTTGATTTTGGATAATTGGGGATATAGTTTCTCAATAAAATAGGACTATTGATTTCATTAAATGTTAGCCAATATTTTACCAAGCCCTTATATTCATTGAATAATACACATGCATATTTTTCAAAAAGGTCAATCAATTCTCGATTTCCCCATCCACCAAGTTCTTCTTCCAAATAAACAGGCATATCATAGTGGAATATAGTTACCAATGGTTCAATATTGTATTTTTTCAATTCTTCAAATACACGTCTATAAAATGCTAACCCCTCTTTATTAGGTTCTTTTTCAATTCCTTTTGGAAAAATACGAGCCCATGAAATCGACATACGGAAAATCTTAAATCCCATCTCTGCAAATAAGGCAATATCCTCTTTATAATGATGGTAAAAGTCAATTCCTTCATGATATGGATAATAATATTCATCTAAAACTGCGCGATGAGCCCCTTCAGGTAATTCTTGAAACATAATAGCCTTTCCTGGCTTACCATCTTTAGTAATATACGTTGTATATCTAGGATCTGATACCGTTCCAGCAGTACTAACATCAGAAACAGTCATTCCCTTACCGCCTACATTCCATGCTCCTTCGCATTGATTAGCAGCAGTTGCTCCCCCCCACATAAAATTTTTTGAAAATCCCATTGCTATTCACCTAAATCCTTTCCATTTGATGCAATCACTTTTTTATACCAATAAAAGCTGTCTTTTCTATAACGTTTCATTGGCGAATGCATCGCTTTCTCATCATCTTCATCTCTATCTACATAAATAAATCCATAGCGTTTTGAAATTCCTTCCCTAGTAGATACCAAATCAACAGCACTCCATGGACAATAACCAAATAATAAAGCACCTTCATCAATTCCTTTTCCCATTTCAGAAATCATACCTTTTAAATGTTCGATTCGATAACCATCATGAACACTTCCATCATCTTCCAACTTATCGGGACGTCCATATCCATTTTCAGTTATAATCAAAGGTAAATTATATCTATCACTCAATTTTCGCGCTGTCACACGAATGCAACTAGGATCAAATTTATGTCCATCCTCTCCTTTGGTAAAGAATGGATTAGATACTGCTTTTCCTACTCCTGGTTTCTCTGTTAACTTAACCAAATAACTCATATCTCGATTATCAGCACCAACCATACTATTCCAATCTATTTCATAATAGTCGCAATGTTCAATTGTTTCATTTCCATAACAATTAAAACCGATAAAATCCGGGTTACAATTTTTCAAAGCCTCCATATCACCATCTTGAATATCTAATACTATATTATTTAATTCAAAATAATGATATATTGATTTTGGATACTTACCAAAAACTAATGGATCTACCCACATATTGTTACGAAGATCTTCCATATTCATAGCAGCAATCGTATCTTTAGGATCTGCACTTGCTGGATAGCAGGCACATAAATTAGGTGCTGGTCCAATTTTTGCATCTGGACACATTTCATGACATAGTGAAATAGCTTTTGCCATCGCTACCAACTGAATATGACCTGTATTGTATAAAGCATTTAAATCATTTGCTTTCCCTGTCAGCATATCTACTGCACCATAATAAATCATTACGTTATATTCATTATTCGTTAACCAATAATGGACATCTTCTTTAAAATTTTCAAAAATAACTCTACAAAACTTTAAATATGCTTCTGCTGTTTTACGAGAATGCCAACCATTATATTTTTCTTCAAGAGCTGCTGGCAAATCAAAATGATAAATAGTAACCAATGGTTCTATTCCATATTTATGGCATTCTTTAAATACATCTTTATAAAATTTAATACCTTCAGGATTTACATCACTTTCACCATCAGGCAAAATTCTTGCCCAAGAAATTGACATTCTAAACATTTTAAATCCCATTTCTGCCATAAGTGCAATATCTTCTTTGTAATGATGATAAAAGTCAGAGGCATATTTGAAAGAACAGCACCCTGAATTTATGCGTTTCTTATCATAATCCCATGTTGTAAGTCCTTTTCCATCTACATCATAAGCACCTTCTATTTGTGCACTAGAAGAACTTGCACCCCACATAAAATTCTTTGGAAAACTCATATAAATATCCTCCAATCTACTTTTCTAAAAATTCAACTAAATCCCCATCATATACAAGTTCCATCATTTGATACTCATCTGAGTCAAGATGTCCAATTCTGTTTCTTGTTCCATCATTAACAATAGGAATTTTTACAATTTGAATTTCTCCAGCATAATGTTTATAGTTATCGTTTACGATAACAACATCGCCAACCTCAAACATTTCTTTATCATAATGTCGTGGTGTTAAAATCTCATTTGGTTGACTATATTTAAAACGAGATATTCTTGTACGCCAAATCCACTCTGAACTATCCCCCATTTCCAAATGTGGGAAAAAGTTAAATAATACTTCCTTCTCTTTTTCTGTAATTTCTTCATCTAGTGTTACACGTAATCTTTTTATAGGCTTGTCTAAACTAATGATTCCATGATTAACCAACATTTTTAAAGTTGGATCCAATTCTTTACTCAACTTATCATTTTCCTGCAATACTTCTTGCAACTTTTTAAACTCATCTTCACTTGCAAAAGCATTTCCAATTAAAATATCATCTACATCTCCTGTAGCTAATAACATTCTTGCTTGCAAATCAATTGGAAGCATACGCAACTTTTCAACTGTAGGAAGTCCATATATTGCATTCCACACACCATGTGTATTAGGTGCTGTTGAAGAAACAAAAGCACCTATACGAACATCTCTTGAACAAGCTTTCAATTCTTTATTTTTATTTATAAATTTATTCCATTTCATTGCTGTATATCTCTGTGGATAAAAATTATGACAAACCAAAAAATCTTTTGGATCAATACCATTTTCTATTAAACCTTTAACAATTTCAGGAGAATTATTAAATTCTATTGTAATTCCATATGGATTTCTTACCAACTTTGCATCATTTTCTGGACCATAGCTTAAATCCATTCGTAAAAAATCTACATCAATGCTTTTAAATACACTTAAATCATCTGGTTTAGCTCCCATTTTTTCAAAGCACATAGGATTAACATCTAAAGATACTTTTAACTTGTTTTTATGTGCTGCAACAATCAATTTCTTAAAATAATCTAAAACTTCTTCCTTTGTTCCTTCTACTGAAAACATACTTGAAAACACTTTAGACACACCATAACGACTTGCCAACTCAAAATAGCTTTCAATTTTTTCTAAAGGCATTAAATCTGGATATACAGAAATCCCCAATTCATGTTTCATATTCATTTCCTCCTTTTTTATTACGGAAGTTTCTCTTTTCCTTTTAATTGACAATAGGATCGCTTCTTAATTACTCTCCAAGTTCAGCAGCTTCTGCCTCTTCTTTTGCAATACATTGCTTTTCGTAAATCTTAAAAAATGGAAGATACACTAGATATACTATTGGCAACATTAAAGCACAGAATATAACATTACGCCAATCCAAAGAAGACATTAATTGTTGAATTCCAACAGGTAAAGTTGTCATAATCAATACTTGAGGCAATGCCATTAAATTGAATGAGTATCCGATGTACATAAAAAGCATAACAACTAAGGAATTCAAAACAAATGGAATCAATAGAACTGGGTTATACATAATCGGAAATCCAAAAATTGCAGGCTCATTAATATTGAAAAGACCTGGAACCAAAGATGCTTTCGCAACTGCACTTATCTGTTTAGATTTACTCTTTAATCCCATAATACATAACGGTAATGTATTTCCAGAACCACCAAGAACAGTTAAACAACCATATAAGAATATTGGATTAAATACAAGAGGTTGTCCTGCAGCTGCAGCTTCTGCATTTGTTGCATATGCAGCAATATAAATTGGCATAATTGCTGTAAATACAACACTACCACCGTGAATACCAAAAAACCAGCTCAAGCAGAAAACCATAACAATTACAATCATTCCTAATGGTGATACAAGGTAAGATAAAGGTGTCGCAATCGTTGTAGTGATTAATGTACCTAATGTCATTGCTCCATTGGTAAAGTTAGAAATTGCAACAGCTAAACCATACCAAACTATAATATTTAATCCGGAAGGTATAATAGAGTTAAAACTATTTAAAATTCCTTCAGGGACTACATCTGGCATACGAATTATCCAGTTATGATCTACAGCATATTTTGTAATACGAACAGATAATAAACCAATTAAAATTGCACAAAAGATTCCGTTTGCACCTAAAGCACTAACATTTAAAGAACGAATAGTAGCACCTGCTTCTGTTTTGGTTGAAATAAGTGGTGAACAAACTAAGATAAAGCACACCATAGATGTAAATCCAGATTGAATTGTTGCTTTTACTCCTAAACGTTTTGCATAGTTATATGCTAATGTAAATGACATGAATAGTCCTAACAATCCCATTGTTAATTCATAAGGCATATATAATACATCATAAATTGGATGACCAGCTTTCCAGCCAAATACCAATCCACCAACAGCACAAATAATTTGTACAACAGCACCAATCATTATAAGTCCCATTGTTCCTCCCATACCTTGACTAATTGTGCCAAAGGCAGGACTTTTAGATAATTTCACACTTACTTTTTGGATCTTTTTCATAAATGCGCTATTAGCAAATTGTTCTAATTTATTATTCATATTCTCTCCTCCTAAATTATTTTCCTGTAATCTTATGAGCTAATTTCATAACATTTTCTGCATTTCCTATAGCATAATCTAACGAAGGTATTCCTGCCACAGGGATAGTTAAAATTTCTTTTAATTCATCTAAACGATAAGAAACTTGAGGACCAATCAATACACAATCATAATCATTTTGATATCCTTCTACATTATTTACAGGAACAGCATCAATTTTTAATTCTTCCCCTATTCCCTCACAATATTTCTCCATTTTTTTCATTAAAATACTTGTTGATAATCCAGCTCCACATGCTAATAAAACTCTCATTTTTATTTCCTCCTATTTATTTTTTTGTTGTTTATACATTTGAATCATTTCATTAATTAATTCTTGTGCTAACATACCTGTCATTAAATGATCTTGTGAGTGAATCAATAGAACATTTATATCTGCCCTCTCTCCATTAGCCTCTGCCACCAAAAGATCTGTTTGGGCTTTATGTGCTTGTGTAGATGCTTTTTCACTTTCCTCCATTAAGCAATCTGCTTTATCAAAATCACCTTTTTTTGCAGCTTGTAGTGCTTGAAATGCTAAAGTTCTTGCATCTCCAGAATAAGCAATCAAAGTCATTGCAATTGTTTCTGTATTCATATGTTACCTCCTTGTATGTAATTTACACTTATATTATAGATTTTGTATTTTCTATCATCAAATGAGATTTTTGAACAAAATAGCATTTTCTATACATTAAATTCATTTTTAACACACATATATATTTTTTTATTTACTCCTCCTCACGTTTTACTATAAATTTTTACAATAATATATATTTTCTCATCAATATTGTATATTGATTTTTAATTTTTTTTTATACAGATAGCCTATAAATAATACACAATATTTTTATTAAAGATAAAAATAGTGATAATCTACATAAAAATACGAAAAAAATCACATTTCTACCCACCGCTAAAAGCTCTTTAGAACCACCTCCGTAGCAGATGGTATTCAAAACACAAAAAAAGAAATCCAGCAATCGCTAGATTTCCTCCTAATCTCTATTATCTATTCAAATATTCCTATATCTTTCCTATAATAAGCTCCCATAAAGTCAACAAGCTCAACATTTCTATAAGCCTCTTCCCTAGCTTCCTCTAAAGTCTTACCTGTACCAATTACAGAAAGAACTCTTCCTCCACTAGTCTTTAAAACTCCCTTTTCAAGCTTTGCTCCTGCTAAAAAGACATTATCCTTTATACTTTCATCTATTGTAATTGTGAATCCTTTTTGGAAACTTCCTGGATATCCACTAGATGCAAGAACTACGTTTATACAAACTTCATCCTTCCACTCTACTTGAATTTCATTTAATCTTTCATCCATTGCAGCCTCAATAACTTCATATAA
>NZ_JADPAA010000002.1:381876-435636 GCF_015669365.1 Clostridium sp. 1001283B150210_160208_E6
TTTATACAAACTTCATCCTTCCACTCTACTTGAATTTCATTTAATCTTTCATCCATTGCAGCCTCAATAACTTCATATAAGTCACTCTCCATTAAATGAAGCACTGATTGAGTTTCTGGGTCACCCATTCTAACATTGTACTCTAGTAGGTATACTCCCTTTTTAGTTATCATAAGACCAAAGAAAATAATCCCCTTAAAGTCAAAGCCTTCTTCTTGTATTCCCCTTAAAGTATTAGCCATAATGTTATCTTCAAAGTCTCTCATTACTTCGCTAGTAACATATGGATTTGGTGCAAGAACTCCCATACCACCAGTATTAGGACCCTTACCACCATCATATATTTGCTTATGATCTTTAGCAGATATAAATGGGATTATTCTTTTTCCATCACATATAGAAAGGATTGAAGCTTCAACACCTTCTAAGAATTCTTCCACTACTATCTTTTGCCCTGCTCCATTAAAAGCATCATCAATCATAAGGTTTTGCACAGCCTTCATAGCATCTTTTCTGCTTTCGCAAATAACTACACCCTTTCCAGCTGCAAGTCCATCTGCCTTTATAACTATTGGATATTGACAATCATAAAGATATGATAGAGCCTCTTCTGGGTTTGTAAATACTTCATATTCAGCAGTTTTAACTCCATATTTCTTCATAAAGAACTTTGAAAAACTCTTACTTCCTTCAAGTTTTGCACCTTCAGAATCTGGTCCAAAACATCTTAATCCTTCTGCCTTAAACTTATCAGTTATTCCTTTAGTAAGAGGGTCCTCAGGTCCAACCACTGTTAGATGTATATCATTATTTTTTGCAAACTCTACTAATTTATCTATATCTGTTATATTGATATTTTCACATTTATTTTCTAAAGCTGTTCCACCATTACCTGGCGCTACATATATTTTATCTACCTTTGGACTTTGTGCAAGCTTCCAAGCAATAGCATGTTCTCTTCCACCTGACCCAACTAATAATAACTTCATATTTATCCTCCCAAAAACTATTAATTCTTCACTAATTAGTGTTTGAAGTGTCTTAGCCCTGTAAATACCATAGCTATTCCATGTTCATTACATGCATCTATTGATTCTTGGTCTCTTAAAGATCCACCTGGTTGAATTATAGCCTTAATTCCAGCTTTAGCTGCTTGATCAACTACATCTCTAAATGGGAAGAATGCATCTGAAGCTAATATTGTAGCTCCCTTACCTCTCTTTAATGCATCTTCTGTTGGCCAAATTCTATTAACTTGTCCACCACCAATTCCTAGTGCAATTCCATCATGTGCTACCACTATAGCATTAGACTTAACATACTTAACTACCTTCATACCAAAAATTAAATCCTTCATTTCTTCTTCAGTAGGAGCCTTTTCTGTAACAACTTTTATTTCCTCAATTAACTTTTTATCTTCTTCTTGAACTAAGATACCACCATCAACTGTAACCATGTATCTTTCATCCTTTGGAGTGTTATGCATTCTAAGAACTCTTAAATTCTTCTTAGTTTTTAATACTTCTAAAGCATCTTCATCATATTCTGGAGCTGCTATTACTTCTAAGAATATTTTAACCATTTCTTCAGCAGTTTTCTTATCTACTTTTCTATTGAAAGCAACTATTCCACCAAAGATTGATGTAGGGTCAACTTCATAAGCCTTCATATATGCTTCATAAGCATCCTTACCAGTTGCAACACCACATGGAGTATTATGCTTTAATGCACAACAAGTTGGTTCATCAAATTCATTTACACATTTCCAAGCAATATCCATATCCTTAAAATTGTTGTATGATAACTCCTTACCATTTAATACATCAAATGTATTCATAGCACCTTCTACTGTTGTAGATTCATAGAAAGCTGCACTTTGATGAGAGTTTTCACCATATCTTAAACCTTGCTTTTTCTTAAATGAAACTGATAGATATTCTGGATATTCTTCAACTCCTTCTAACATAAAGTTAGCAATAGCAGCATCATATGCTCCCATTAAGTTAAATACTTTACCAGCTAATCTCTTCTTTGTATTATAAGAAACTTCACCTTCTGCCTCTATTTCTTCCATTACCTTTCCATAGTCATTCTTATCTGAAATTACAACTACGTCTTGGAAGTTCTTAGCTGCTGCTCTTAACATTGTTGGACCACCAATATCAATAAACTCAACCTTTTCTTCAAATGTTAAGTCTTCTTTAACCTTTTCAAAGAATGGGTATAAATTAACTACAACGTAATCTATTGTGTTTATGTTTCTTTCCTTTAAAGTGTTCATATGTTCTTCATTATCTCTTATTGCTAAGATTCCTGCATGAACTAGTGGATGTAATGTTTTTACTCTTCCATCTAACATTTCTGGGAAGTTAGTAACTTCATTTACTTCAATAACATTAACTCCATTTTCTTTTAAATGCTTGTAAGTTCCACCAGTTGAAAGAATTTCAACTCCTCTTTTTTCTAAAAACTTAGCAAATTCTAATACTCCATCTTTGTAAAATACGCTAATTAACGCTCTCTTTTTCATTAACTTGGCCTCCAATTTAATAAATTTTACTTCTTCCATCTATAACATTAACTTTACCTTCTGAAATCAACTTTATTGCTTTTGGTAGTAACAGGTGCTCTTTTACTAATATTCTTTTTTGAAGATCTTCCGCACTATCTTCAAAATATACTGGTACAGCTTCTTGTAAAATAATTGCTCCCCCATCTACTTCATTATTTACAAAATGAACTGTACAGCCAGAAACCTTAACTCCCTTCTTAATTGCAGCTTCATGTACATGAAGTCCATACATTTTAGGGCCACAAAATGAAGGTATTAAGGAAGGGTGTATATTAATAATCCTATTTTTAAACTTATCTAAAATTTCCCCATCTAGTATTGATAAATACCCTGCAAGGACTATTAAATCTACCTTTCCTTCAGTTAATTCTAAAATTCTATTTGATTGATTTTCCCCATATTCTTTCTTACTAACTACATATGTATCTATACCTGCTTCCTTTGCTCTCTCTAAGGCATAGACATAACTTTTACTACTTATGACCATTTCTATTTTGCAGTCTAATTCCCCAACTTTAACTGCATCTATTATGGACTGAAGGTTTGTTCCTCCCCCTGATACAAGAACTGCTATCTTAAACAAATACCTTCACCTCCAGAGGTTACATGACCAATTACATAAGCCTTTTCTCCCATTTCTATAAGAGCTTTTGTTACTGATTCAGCATCCTCTTTTTTAACACATAAAACAAATCCAATTCCCATATTAAATGTGTTATACATATGGTCTTTATCAACTCCAAGTTCAACCATTCTATCAAAAATAGCTGGTATTGGATAACTACCCTTGTTAATAACAGCTGTTAACTCTCTGCCATTAAACATTCTTGGAACATTTTCTATAAATCCTCCACCAGTTACATGAGCCATTCCTCTAACTTCAAAACTTTCCATAAGCTTTAAAACTGGTTTAACATAAATCTTAGTTGGAGTAATTAATGTTTTCCAAACTTCTTCTCCATTAAATTCTTCATCTAAGTTTGTAAACAGCTTTCTAACTAAAGAAAAACCATTTGAATGAATTCCTGAAGATGCTATCCCCACTAAAGCATCTCCATCTTCAATTTTTGAACCATCTATTATTTCGTTCTTATCTGCTATCCCCACAGCAAATCCTGCTATATCGTAGTCCCCCTCTTTATAGAAACCTGGCATTTCTGCTGTTTCTCCACCTACTAAAGCGCAATCTGATTGAAGGCATCCTTCTGATACACCTTTAACTAAATCTGCAGCTACTTCTGCTTCAAGCTTTCCACAAGCTATATAATCTAAGAAAAATAGTGGCTTTGCTCCATGACAAAGAATATCATTAACACACATTGCAACACAGTCAATTCCAACTGTATCATACTTTTTCTTTTTGCAAGCTATATCAAGCTTTGTTCCAACCCCATCAGTTCCAGAAACTAAAACTGGTTTCTTGTACCCTTCTGGAAGTTCAACCATTCCTGCAAAGCTTCCAAGACCATTTAAAACATAATTGCTCATTGTTCTTGCTGCATAGTCTTTTATAAGCTTAACTGATTTATAACCTTCTTCTATATTAACCCCTGAATCTTTGTAAGTTATCATTTTCTCTCCACTACCTTTCAAGATGATCTTTTGAAGTTTCTATTGGTGTTGATACTGGATATACTCCATTGAAGCATCCAACGCAGAATCCTTCTTTACCTTTGAATGTATTGTACATTCCATTCATGCTTAAATATCCTAAAGAATCTGCCCCTATCATATCTGCCATTTCTTCTATAGAGTGATTTGCACCTATAAGTTCACTTCTATATGGAGTATCAATTCCAAAGTAACAAGGGAACTTAACTACTGGTGACGCTACAAGGAAATGTACTTCTTTAGCCCCTGCTCTTCTTAAAGAATCAACTAAATGCTTTGAAGTAGTTCCTCTAACTATTGAGTCATCTATTAAGATAACTCTCTTACCTTTTACATTTACCTTTAAAGGATTTAACTTAACTGCTACAGCCTTCTCTCTTATTTCTTGAGAAGGTGTAATAAATGTTCTTCCTACATATCTATTCTTTACAAAGGCTGTGTCATATGGAATTCCTGATGCTCTTGCATATCCTATAGCTGCAGGTATACCTGAATCTGGTACTGCTGATACTATATCTGCTTCAATAGGATGTTCCTTATATAACTCTTCCCCTGCCTTAACTCTTGTAACCTGAACATCTAGTCCATCAATTACTGAATCAGGTCTTGCAAAATAAATATATTCAAATGCACAAGTGTGGCACAATGTGTTTTCTGAGTACTTTATAGATTTTATTCCATCTTCATCAATAACCACAACTTCCCCTGGTTCAACATCTCTAACAAATTCAGCTCCTACTGCATCTAATGCACAGCTTTCTGATGACATTACATATGCGTCATCAACCTTACCTATGCAAAGAGGTCTTATACCATGTGGATCTCTAGCTCCAATAAGCTTATCCTTTGTTGCTATAACCATAGCAAAGCTTCCTCTAACTGCTTGTATAGCATCTACAACAGCTCTTTCAATACCTCTCTTAGCACCTCTTGCTATTAATGTTGCTATAACCTCTGAATCTATTGTTGTGTGGAATACATGTCCACCATCTTCTAATAAATCTCTTATAACATCCGCATTAACTAGGTTACCATTATGAGCCATTGCTATATGACCAAGCTTTGATGATGCTAGAAGCGGTTGTGCATTTTCAACCTTAGTTGACCCTGTTGTTGAATATCTAACATGACCAATTGCTATATGTCCCTTTAATCTATTTAAGTCATCTTTTGTAAAAGCCTCAGTTATTAAACCTAATCCCTTATGAATATCTACTTCTGTCCCATTTCCTACTGCAATACCTGCAGACTCTTGTCCTCTATGCTGAAGTGCATATAATCCATAATATGTCATACCTGATACATCCATAGGTGAGTTTGAATAAACCCCAAACACACCACATTCATCCTTAAATTTATCAAGACTTGGATCTAGTATTAATTGAAAGTCAGCTTTTTTCATCCTAACTATTCCCCTTTAATTCTGTTTAAAATTTCAATGTAAGCTTCTTCTACGTTACCCATATCTCTTCTGAATCTATCTTTGTCTAACTTTTCTCCTGTAGTTGCATCCCAGAATCTACATGTGTCTGGTGAAATTTCATCTGCTAAAACAATTTCTCCATTTGGAAGTTTACCAAATTCAATCTTAAAGTCTATTAAGTTAATATTTAACTTAGAGAAGAATTCCTTTAATAAGTCATTTATCTTAGCTGTCATATCTAATATTGTTTTGATTTCTTCAAAAGTTGCAGCTCCAATTGCTACTGCATGATAAGAATTTATTAGTGGATCTCCTAACTCATCATCTTTATAAGAGAATTCAAATACTGTAGTCTTTAGCTTGTACCCTTCTTCAAGTCCTAATCTCTTAGCCATGCTTCCTGCTGCTACATTTCTTACTATAACTTCTAGTGGTACTATTTCAACTTTCTTACAAAGTTGTTCTCTGTCATTTAGCTTCTTAACAAAGTGAGTCTTTATACCATTTTCATTTAACATTTCAAATATCATTGAAGTTATTGCATTGTTTAAGATACCTTTGTTATTTATTTGATCTTTCTTTTCTCCATTAAATGCTGTTGCATCATCTTTGTAATATACGATAACCTCTTCTGCATTTTCTGTAGCATAAATCTTCTTTGCTTTTCCTTCATACATCATTTCTAACTTTTCCATTATAGTTCCACTCCTTCTCCATTTTCTTCTATAAACTTTCTTTTCATGTTAATTCTAAAATCAACTAATTTTTCTTTAATCTCTGGATATTTTAATGATAATATTTGTACTGCAAGCATCCCTGCATTGTAGCTATTATTAATTCCAACAGTTGCTACTGGAATTGATTTAGGCATTTGTACAATTGATAATAATGCATCCATCCCTTCAACTGCTGCTTTAACAGGAACTCCTATTACAGGTAAAGTAGTTTGTGATGCTATAACTCCTGGTAAATGTGCTGCAAGACCTGCTCCTGCTATTATTACTTCGCAACCATCCTTTTCAATCTTTTCAATTGTTTCTGCTAACTTTTCTGGAACTCTATGAGCTGATAAAATATAAGCCTTGTAATCTACTCCAAATTCTTTTAAGGCATTTGCTGCGCCCTTCATCACATCGGTATCTGACTTGCTACCAAAAAATATTGCTACCTTCATTTAAAATTCCCTCCTTAAGTTAATTAATAATCTATTACCTTCAACCAGCATTTTTCCTACATATTTATATAAATACATATTGTTATATTTATATATTGGTATATTTATATATTGTTTTATTTTTATATTTATATATTTTTAACTACTTTATTTTCTAAAGTAATTAACTCCTGATTTAAATATCTTTTGATCAAATTCTCCTGGAACATTTCTATATAAGTTTTCTCCAATTCTTTCAGAGTGACCCATCTTACCTAAGACTCTTCCATCTCTGCTTGTAATACCTTCAACACCTAACATTGATCCATTTGGATTGTATGGCATATCTAATGATACTTCTCCATTAAAGTCAACATATTGAGTTGCTATTTGTCCATTCTCTTCAAGTTCCTTTAATAAACTTTCTGGTGCTACGAATCTTCCTTCGCCATGAGAAATTGCTACATTATGAATATCACCTGCATTTACTTCACTGAACCAAGGTGATTTAACTGAAGAAATTCTTGTTCTTATTATTGAAGACATATGTCTATTAATATTGTTATAAGTTAATGTGGCCATATCTTCTTCGATATCTCTGATTTCACCATAAGGTACTAAACCTAGCTTAATTAATGCTTGGAAGCCATTGCAGATACCTAACATTAATCCATCTCTATTATTTAAAAGATCCATTACAGCATCCTTTATCTTTTCATTTCTAAATACTGTAGCTATAAATTTAGCTGATCCATCTGGCTCATCCCCTGCTGAGAATCCACCTGGAAGCATAATTATTTGAGCTGTTCTAATTTCTTTTTCTAATCTATCAACTGATTCTATTAATGCTTCTTTATTTAAATTTCTAATTAGAACTTGTACAACTTCTGCTCCTTCTTTTCTAAAGGCTCTTGTACAATCATCTTCACAGTTTGTTCCTGGGAATACTGGAATAACAACCTTTGGATGTTCTATTCTTTCCCTTGGTTTAGATGTATTTCTTTCAGTATAAAGCTTTGATTCAACCTTTTCTTCCTTCTTCTCAGTGCCTATCTTAAATACTCCATTTAATTTTCCTTCTATAGCATTTTCTAGTTCCTCAATGGAGAAGTCTATATCATAATCTCCTGAAATTATTCTTTCTTCACTAATTGTTACACCTACTACCTTAAAGCTTGTACCAGCAAATTCAGTTGGTACATCAACATTTCCTTCTACTTCTAGTAAAAGTGTTCCATAGTTTAATCCAAACAACTCTTCTAAAGTTAAATTAGAGAATTGAGCACCTATTCTGTTTCCTAAAGACATCTTTGTAAGCGCTTCTGCTGCTCCACCAAATTTCAATGAAGAAGCTGATATAACCTTTTTATCTCCTATTAGTGAATATAATACTTCTAAGTTCTTTTTGAACTTGTCCATATCTATTGTTCCATCACTTAATTTTTCACTCATAAGAAGAACTAATTTTGACCCAACCTTCTTAAATTCTGGTGAAATAATTCTCTCCGCCTTTTCATAACCCACAGCGAAAGACACTAATGTTGGTGGTACATCAATATCATCAAATGTTCCTGACATTGAGTCCTTACCACCTATTGCTGGTATTCCTAAATCTACTTGTGCTTTATATGCACCTAATAATGCTGCAAATGGTTTTCCCCATCTTTCAGCCTTCTTACCTAATCTTTCAAAATACTCTTGGAATGTAAGTCTAACTTTTCTGTAATCTCCACCCATAGCTGCTATCTTAGTAATTGATTCAATTACTGAATAGAATGCCATGTGGAAAGGACTCCAAGTACCTAAGTTAGGATTATATCCAAATGTCATAAGTGAAGCATCCTTTGACTCTCCATTCATAACTGGAATCTTAGCTGCCATACCTTCTGAAGGAGTCTTTGAATACTTACCTCCAAATGGCATAAGTACTGATCTTGCCCCTATTGTTGAGTCAAATCTTTCAACTAATCCTTGTTGTGATGCAATATTTAAATCCTTTAAGTTTTCAACCCACTTATCCCTGACGTTAACTGTTCCAACATTATATGGGAAGTTTTCTGGTGCTACTACCTTTACATCTGTAACTTGAGTTGCTCCATTTGTGTCTAAGAAGCTTCTATGAATATCTACTATTTTATTGCCTCTCCAGTACATTCTTAATCTTTCATTATCAGTAACCTCTGCAACAACTGTAGATTCTAAGTTTTCCTCTTCAGCAAACTTTATAAATCTTTCTACATCCTTAGCTTCTACTACAACAGCCATTCTTTCTTGAGATTCTGATACTGCAAGTTCTGTTCCATCTAACCCTTCATACTTCTTTGGAACCTTATCTAAATCTATATCTAATCCTCTGCATAATTCTCCAATTGCAACTGATACTCCACCTGCACCAAAGTCATTACATCTCTTAATCATCTTTGCTGCTTCTGGAATTCTAAACAATCTTTGAAGCTTTCTTTCTGTAGGTGCATTACCCTTTTGAACCTCTGCACCGCATGTATTTATTGATTCTGTAGTATGTTCCTTTGATGAACCTGTTGCTCCACCAACACCATCTCTACCAGTTCTACCACCTAATAAGATAACAACATCGCCTAAGCTAGGTTCTTCTCTAACTACATTTTCCTTAGGTGCTGCTGCAATTACTGCACCAACTTCCATTCTCTTTGCTACATAGTTTGGATGATAAACCTCTGTAACTTGTCCAGTAGCAAGACCTATTTGGTTACCATATGAGCTATATCCATGTGCTGCTCCCAGGGTAATAGTTCTTTGTGGTAATTTTCCCTTTAAAGTTTTTTCTACAGGAACTGTTGGATCTGCTGAACCTGTAACTCTCATTGCTTGGTATACATAAGTTCTTCCTGATAGTGGATCTCTTATTGCTCCACCTAAACAAGTAGCAGCTCCACCAAAAGGCTCTATTTCAGTTGGATGGTTATGTGTTTCGTTTTTAAACATTAAAAGATATTTTTCAATTCCTTTATCTGTTTCAACATCTATGTTTATTGAGCATGCATTTATTTCTTCAGATACATCTAAATCCTCTAACATGCCCTTCTTTCTCATTTCTTTAACTAGGATACAAGCTATATCCATAAGGGTTTCATTTCTATCTGTATTTTCTCCATATACAAAATTTCTTGACTTAATGTAGGCGTCATAAGCTTTTACTATAGGAGTTGTATATTTATTTTCTTCAATTTCTACTTTTTCTATTTTTGTTGAGAATGTTGTATGTCTGCAATGGTCTGACCAATAAGTATCAATAACCTTTACTTCAGTAATGCTAGGGTCTCTCTTTTCTTCATTTTTAAAGTATTCTTGAATCATCTTTAAATCATCAATGCTCATTGCAAGGCCTTGTTCCCTGTGGAACTCTTTTAAAGCTTCAAGACTCTTTTCATTAAACCCTTCTAAGATTTGAACATCATTAGGAATGCTAAGTTGTGTATCTATAGTTCTATCATCTATAGCAACTTCTTTAGAATCAACAGAATTTATATAATAGTTTTTAACTCTCTCTACATCATTATCTGATAAATCTCCCTTTAAAATTATAACCTTTGAAGATTTTACTTCTACTCTATCTCCACTAGTTAATAATTGAAAACACTGAGATGCTGAATCTGCTCTTTGATCGTATTGACCTGGTAGGTACTCTACTCCAAAAGCAATATCTCCTTTTTCAAGTGGTAATGTTTCTTCATATACCCTATCTACAGTTAATTCAGAAAATATAGTATTTAGTGCTTTTTTATAATGCTCTTCTGAAACTGCCCCTAAAATATATTTGTTAATAACTCTTACTTCTTGTAGGTTGTCCATTCTTAAATTGCTCTTAAAGTCATTTAATAAACTTTGTGCTTCTACGTCAAAACCTTTTTTCTTTTCAACGAATACACATCTGATATTCATCATTTAAATACCTCCACCCATTAATTGTCATACCGAATATTATATCTATATTTAATTTTATACTTCGTATTTATATTTTAAGATTAACACTCATTGTATTCATTGTCAATATTAACTATAATTATAAGTAATAACATTCGTATATATCCGTATATTAATATGCAATTATCCTTTAAATATACGCACTAACGAATATTTACTTATAGATTTTTATAAAAGCATAACTTTTATGCACAAAAAAATACCGATAGATAAAACTACCGGCAAAGAAACCTACGCAACCTAAAAGGTCATTTATATTATTATCTAAGAATCCGATACATATTCACATTATTAATAAATATTATTATAATCTCTCACTCCAACCTTACTTAAAACTTTTATAGAAAATTCTCTCTTATTTTTTATTTCCAATTCTTGTTGATTGATTAAATAAATAATATTCTACTTATCAAAGTTTAAATTAAACATTACTTAAATCCTTCCAATCTGTTAAATGTGACCAAAATTTTTTATTGACAAAACAAACCATCTATGTATACTATATCTTGTGAAGTTTAATATTGTTTAACTTTAAGTTTAGTTTAACTAAACTTTTGCAAAATTTTTTCATAATTTTTCTTACCTATTCTAAGGGAAATATAAAATTAAGGGGGTTTTAAATTGAAACTTGAACAGTTAGGAAGACATATCTTAGTAGAGTTTTATAATTGTGATACTGATATTTTAGGGAATCACGAAAAAATTGAAAAAATTATGTGTGAAGCAGCAATTAAGTCAAACGCAACCATAGTAACTAGTTGTTTTCACAAATTTAATCCTTGGGGAGTAAGTGGAGCTGTAATTATACAAGAGTCACACTTAACAATCCATACATGGCCTGAATATGGATATGCATCAGTAGATCTATACACTTGTGGAGATTCAGTTAATCCATGGATAGGCTTTGACTATCTCGAAAAAGAATTATGCTCTGAGAGAAGTGAGTCAACAGAAGTTGCAAGAGGCATGGTAGAAAAAATCAAAAATTTTTCCCACACAACTTTTGAACAAGTAACTCATAAACCAACAGCTTAGAAAGGAGAACAATATGGAACTTTGGTACACAGAGAATCAAACAGATAATGTTAAATTTTCAATGAGAGTAAAGAAAACTCTTTATTCTAAAAAGAGTCAATTTCAACAAATAGATGTAATAGACACCTATGATTTTGGAAGAGTCCTTGTAATTGATGGATGGACTATGATTACTGAAAAAGACGAATTTATATATCACGAAATGATAACTCATGTTCCTATGATGGTGAATAAAGATATAAAAAATGTTTTAGTAATAGGAGCTGGAGATGGTGGTACAGTTCGTGAACTTACTAGGTTTAATTCAATCGAAAGAATAGATATGGTTGAACTTGATGAAGAAGTGGTTAAAGCAGCAAGGGAATATTTACCTTTTACTTCTTGTAAATTAGATGATCCTAGAGTTAACCTATATTTTCAAGATGGAATAAAGTTTGTAGAAAACAAAAAAAATCTTTATGACTTAATAATAGTTGATTCTACAGACCCTATAGGACCTGGTGAAGGTTTGTTTACAAGAGAATTCTATAAAAATTGCTATGAGTCATTAACAGATAAAGGTATTCTTGTTAATCAAGGAGAAAGTCCATATTATGATATGAATAAGAAGGAAATGAAAAGATCCAACGAGAAGTTGAAAGATATATTTCCAATCTGTGAAGTATATCAATATATGATTCCAACTTATCCTTCTGGCTATTGGTTCTTTGGATTTGCTTCAAAAAAGCTTCATCCAGTTAATGATTTTGATGAAGGATTTTATAACAGCTTAAACTTAAATGATAGATATTATAACAAAGACGTACATAAAGCATCCTTTGCTTTACCAAACTACGTTAAAGAGTTATTGAAATAACATTGGAGCTATCGCATTAGCAGATAAAAAAATTAGCTAGCGATAGCTCCTTTTATTTATTTTACTAAAAGTTATTGTATATTTAAAAATAGATTATTAATAAAGCACTCTTCCCTCAATCCTCTTGTCAAACCTACTCCATTCCCCTTTTCCAATTCCTTCTCCAATTATATCTAACTTATTCATAGTTGCATCAACATAATCAGCATAATGTACAACATAAGATTCTACAGTTCTTGGTTGAATAGGGGAACCATACTCCAACTTACCATGATGTTGTACAATAATTCCTTTTATTCTATTCTTAAAATCCTCACTAAAATCTAATCCGCTTTCTATAAAAGCTTTTTCAATCATTGTTACTCCCATTACAATATGTCCTTGAAGGCTTCCTACTGTTGTATATGAAAATGGTCCATTATAACTCATCTCATACACTTTCCCTATATCATGTAGCTTTGCCCCTAGTATTGCAATCTCTTTGTATCTTATATCATATCTATAAGCTAAGGTTTTAGCTAAATACATAACATTTAATGTATGTTCAGCTAAACCACCTAAATAGTTATGATGATTATATACTCCTCCTATTGCTTTTTTAAATTTACTTACAAAATTCTCATTCTTAAAGAAATAGTCATTTAAGGCCTTGCCTTCCTCTGAAGTTACTTCTTCTTTTGTCATACTTTCTAATTCACTCATTATGTCATTAATAGGTCTTTTTACTGTAGGTAAATAATCTTCTATGTTATACTCCTTAACATATTCAACTTTATCAGGTTTAAAAGGCTCTCCGTAATGACCCTTTAATAGAACAACATCCCCTTCCTTTAATAACACATCTGAAGAAAACAAACATTTTATCTCTTTAAATTTATCACCTGCATAGGCCCAAAGCATATTCTCATTTCTATCTAAAATTTTGTTTATCATAAGGGAAACTTCTATTTTTTCTCCCCATTTACATTCTTTTAAATTTTTCTTTCCCATTATATACACCATCCTTACCCACTTAGTATGGATATTTAAATAAAAATAATACAAAAAAGGCCAGTCATTTCTGACTGCCCTATATATTTTTATATTTTTATTCCTCTTCTTACTGATAATATTATGGATACAATACCAATTATACCTATTATTAAAGGAATAGCAGGTATTCCTATAGAAAACATCTTGAAATAATCTTGTTCATACCCTGTTGTTGTAACTAAAAATATTAATATTGAAAATCCAGTTAAAGCCTTTGAAGATTTTTTAACCATTCCTACATATAGTGGAATAAATGTTATAAAGGAAAAACACAAATCATTATAAATAGTCATAACAATACATTCTTTTAATTCTGAAAACATTAAAGAAGCACTTGCAAAATTAAAAGTTATAGCTATAAATGAAGATATAATTGTTGATATTACTTGTCCTAAAATAGTTGCCATTAAAATAGAAAACCAAGCCAATATAATCTTACTTACCAAAAACTTTATTTTATTAACTCCACAGGTAAATGGTATGTTGATTGTTCCATTTTCATATTCATCTATAATAGTTTTATTTAATAATTGTCCCCCAATTATTATCATTACACCTCTATACAAAACATCAATTATTCCCGGCACTCCATCATAAGAAAAAGGATTAACACTAATTCCTAAAGCGTTATTAGACTTATTTATACTATGATAAAAGTATATCCCTAATATTGTTATTACTAATGCAATAGCCAGCATTACATATGTATACTTCTTCTTTTCTATTTTTCCCAGTTCAATTCTTATATACTTAATCATGAATATTGCCCCCCCGATATAATATCCATAAAAAATTCTTGTAATTTTCTTTTATTCCTATTGAAGCTCTCAACAAAAACGCCAGATTTTATTAATTCAAAAATTACTTTATTATAATCTTCCTTTAAATCATACAGCCTAATAACATTATTATTTATAACCTTATATCCTTTTATCCCCAACTTTCCTTCAATTACAAATGCAGCTTTAGATACATCGTCACAAACAATCTTTACATAATCTCTCTTTTCATCAATTAAATCATATCCACCTAACTCATAGCCAATAGAGCCATTATATAAGAAGCCCACCCTATCAGCTACAACCTCTAATTTATCAAGCATATGTGTAGATATTAAAAATGAGGTTTCATTTTCTCTTTTTAAATTAGTTATTAAATCTATAATTTCTTTAATTTTGATAATATCCAACCCATTAGTAGGCTCATCTAAAATAAATAAATCAGGTCTATTTAATAAACCTCTTCCTATTGCTACCCTTTCTCTCATACCTAAAGAAAGCTCCTTTGGTTTCTTCTTTAATACTCCATGTAATCCAACAAGCTTTTTAACTTCTTCAATTCTTTCTTTATGATTTAAGTCCATATATCTACATACTATTTCAAGATTTTTTTCTATGGTAAGCTCCTCATAAAATATTGGTGTTTCAATAATTGCACTTATCCTTTTGTAAACATCTTTATCGTATCCAGTAACCTTATTACCAAATAAATAAACATTTCCTTTAGTTGCTTTTAAAGTATTCATGATAATTTTCATCAATGTACTCTTTCCAGAGCCATTAATTCCAACTAATCCATATACTTCTCCAGCTTTAATATTTAAATTGATATTATTTAATACTTCCTTATTATTAAATTCTCTACTAATACCTTCTAACCTAAGCACACTACCCATATCTCTCTCCACTCTTTAGCCAACCACCTTAGTAGCTATTCTTTCTATTTCCTCTAAAACTTGACTAACTCTATCTTCAGCAACTAAAACCACAAGAAAATCTCCACTTTCTATCTTTGTATTACCTTTAGGTATTATTTCTTTATCACCTCGTTTAATAGCCACTAATAAACAATCTGCAGGCCAATCTACCTCTTTTAAATATTTACCTTCAATAATACTTCCCATGAATACAGCCACTTCTATTAGCGTTTTATTTCCTTTTTGAAGAACTGCTTCTCTTTTATTATTTTTTAATACTCTTTCTAAAAGACTTTCGTATATTGGTTCTGATTTAAGTATATCAGCTGTTAAATAAGAAATAATAACTACAAAAGCTAGCGCTAACATATGCTCAAAAGAGCCTGTCATTTCTGTAATTAAAATTATCCCTGTTATTGGTGCTTTAACTATTGCAGCAAAGTGCCCAGCCATAGCTAATATAATAAAATTTACAATATATTCACTTGGTAATCCAAAGACATTACAAACAATAACTCCAAATATATTTCCTACCAAGGCCCCTAATACTAATAATGGAAAGAAAATTCCTCCAGGTGCTCCTGATCCAAAACTAACAAAGGTAAAAATAAACTTTACCAAAAGAAATATAATTAAAATTTTAAGTGTAAAACCTTCATTAACTAAAGACATTATTAAATCATGTCCTCCACCTAATAATATAGGGGATATTATTCCAACCACTGCTGCACAAAGAAAAGGAATAGCAACCTTAACTTCTACAGGTACTTTTTTTAGTTTTCCATATATATCTTGAGATTTAAGCAATCCCTTATTAAATATCATTCCTGAAATACCTACAAAAACTCCCATAATCAATAAAAGCCAATAATATTTCAATGGAAAAACATCTACATTTTTAAAACTCATAGCTGGTTCTAATCCTAAGAACTGTTTACAAACAAAATCTGCTGCTAGAGATGATGCCATAGCTGACAATAAAACTAATGGAGAAAAATTTTTATGCACCTCTTCTAATGCAAATATTACTCCTGATAGTGGAGCATTAAATGCTGCTGATAGTCCTGCACTTGCACCACTTGTTATTAAAAACTTTTCTTCAATATTTATTCTTTTAAAAACTTTAGAAAATCCTTCTCCTACAGCTCCCCCCATTTGCACAGATGGACCTTCTCTTCCTACTGAAAGTCCAGCAGACAAACTAAGAATTCCTCCTAAGAATTTATAAACTAATACCTTCAACCAATTTATCTTTATTTTTCTCCCTAAAACACCTTCTAATTGTGGTATCCCACTTCCAGATATCATAGGCTCCTTCTTCACCATAATTCCTACTATTATTCCAACTACCGTTACAACGCAAAGAACTTTTAATACATTCAAAAAACTACCACTAGCATCACTATATAAATTTTTGAATAAAGGAGATAATTTAGTAATTAATATTCTATTTAATACAATTACTATTCCAACTAAAGCTCCTATAATGGTGGCTTCTCCAACCAACTTAAATCTTAAACTATTTCTGTGATTAATTATTTCTGATATTCCATTTTTTTTATTACTCATTTTGTTTCCTCCTAAGCCGTTACAACAGTCCACTATACATTTTATACTATTTTGTATTTTTTTTCATTTTATTGTTGTAAATTATATATGAATTTAGTATTTAACTAAATTATTATAAAAAAAGAATATTCGTAAGATTTTTTTCTTACGAATATTCTTAGTAAAGAAAGACCTTTTTTAAAGTTCTTTCTATTCTGTCATATGTTTTTTCCAATCTCCATGTTCAACTAGAACTGCTTCATCATGGAATCTTGTATCAATACTTTTATTATAAAAATATGAATAACACTTTTCTTTTGTACCATCTTCAAATTCTACTTCAACCAAGACTTTATTATATTCATTGTTAGGGTTTCCTTCTCCAAGAACTCCCTCCATCTTGTCAACTGCTGCCATTACTTCATCATAATTAGAAAGTTCCATAACTTCCCCAACTACTTCACCTAACCCACTTAAAACAGCTGGATATCCTTTATAAGGCATATGATATAGTACTACATCCTTAATCTTAGCCCTTCTATTAGATATAACATTACCTTTTAAGTATTTATCATAATTGAAAAAACCTTCTCTTAAACTTCCATAAGCAAACATTTTTATTTGACTCATTAGCAGATAGTCCCTCCAACAGCCTTTACATCTGTGTCATTTTCAACAGCTGCCTTAATGCATAATTCTAATCCCTTAGCTATATCATCTAAGGACATTGCTGGAGTATTTGGCTTTGTAACTACTTGTGATGGAATATATGGTACATGTATAAATCCACCCTTCTTACCTGCATACTTCTTATGAATCATATATAATACACCATACATTACATGGTTACATACAAATGTTCCTGCTGAGTTTGAAACAGATGATGGAATTCCACCTTCTTGCATCTCCTTAACCATGGCCTTAATAGGTAAGTTAGAAAAATAAGCATTTTCTCCATCTTCAAATATAGCTATATCAATTGGTTGATTTCCTTCGTTATCCTCTATTCTAGCATCATCCATATTAATTGCTACTCTTTCAGGAGTAACTCCAAATCTTCCACCAGCTTGACCTATAGATATTATTATATCTGGATTATGTTTTTGCACCGCTTCTTCTATCTTTTCTAATGCCTTTCTAAAAACTGTAGGTATTTCTAACTTAATAACTTCAGCTCCTGAAATTTCATTAGGTAACTTTTTAACTGCTTCTAAGGCAGGGTTTATTTTTTCTCCACCAAATGGATCAAATCCTGTTATTAAAACTTTCATATCTATCTCTCCTTTATCTTTAGAATGCTAAGAAATACATTAATGGAATATGTATTGCAAGTAAAACTATAGCATATACAGATTGTACTTTTATTACTGCATTTTTATCTTCTATTTCTAATAGTGCCACTGGTAAAACATTAAAGTTTGCTGCCATAGGAGTCATTAATGTACCACAGAATCCTGCTGTCATTGCAAGAGCTGAAGCTACTATTGGATCTCCACCTTGCATAAATACAAAAGGAACACCTATACCAACTGTTATTACTGTAAATGCTGCAAAAGCATTTCCCATTATTGCTGTAAATAATGCCATACCTACACAGTAAGCTGTAATACCAAGCCAGATATTACCTTCCGGAATAACATTTGAAATCATATTAGATATAATATCTCCAACACCTGCTGCTGTAAATAATGCACCTAATGCTGCTAGTAATTGAGGTAAAATTGCTGTAGAGCTTACTGATTGAAGCATTCTATCACTATCTTCCACTACTTCAGAAACTGAACATTTAGTAATTATAAGCGTTAATATAAGAGCTGCTACTGCTGAAATACCTATAGCTGCCACCCCAGATATAGGTGTAAATTGAGCAATTGCAAGTGCAACGAAAGCTATAACTAATGATGGTAAGAATATTTTTAACCCTATCTTTTCAGCTTTAATCCTAGAAAAAGTATTATCTAACTGCTTAATTGTACCCATATTAACTTGATTAAATCCTGATAATACAGCTATAACTATTATCAACCCTCCAACTACTTCAGCTGGTATAAACTGTCCAAATATAAATATAACTGCTAATATTCCCCAAAATGCCGCTGTACCATATCTAGTTTTATGTTTTTTATCTTTTAATGTATATATCATAGTTAATGTCATCATTAATCCAACCATGACATAGAATATGTTCAATAATATATCTGAAAGTGCTTTTATATCCATTTAGATTTTCCTCCTTAGTTTATTTCTTTATTCCGTACTTTCTCTTTAAGCTTCTATCTAATAAATAATTTTGTAATACACCTAATATAAAGGCTATTATTGCAACCGGAATAGATGCCTTAGCTATTGCTAGTGTATCAACAGTTTCTCCAAGTCCTGGTAAATTCAAAGTACCAAGTGTACTTGCAATTAATAAAACTCCTGAGTTAGCCATAAATACGTTTTGTCCAAAAAAGTTAGCTATATTATCTGATGCTGCAGAATAAGCTTTTATCTTATCTTCGTCCTTTTTATCAATTTCTCCGTACTCTGCTATAGCTGCTCCTTGAGCCATTGGATTTATAAGAGGTCTTACAAACTGAGGATGTCCACCTAATTTAACTGATAGTGTAATAGCTATTTCTCTTACAAATAAATATCCACTTATTATCTTACCAGTAGATAATCCTTTCGCTTTTTTAATTAACATAATTGCCTTTTCTTTTAATCCATATCTTTCACACAGACCTATTACTGGCAATGTTAAAAGAAATAAACACATTTCTCTTTTTGCTACAAAAGTTTCACCTAAAGTTCTAAGTATTTCTACAATACTCATATCAGCTACTAAACCTGTTACAACACCTGCCGATATAACTACTGCAATTGTGTTAAGTTTTAATGCGAACCCAACAATAATAATTAATATTCCAATTAAAGCCACTTTTAATCAATCCCTTCTCTTTTGTACAAGCTTAATTTAATTTATTATAACTAATTTTTCGACTTTTTTCCACGATTATAATTCTCATTTTATAAATAAATCCTGAAATTACATATCATTTTGTCGATTTTTCGTATATTTTTCTTACTTTTTTATACCAACTTACCTTTATTAATAAGTTGTTACTTAAAGTTTACGTTATAAAAAAAGAGAGGATTATATTATAACTCCTCTCTTCAACTCTAATTAATTTGTTCAAAAATTAACCCTTCAATTAACTTTCCTTTATCCATAGATACAATCCTGTCTGCTACCTTTTTAGCAAAATCCATATCATGTGTTATTATAAGGGTAGCCATTCCAGTCAAACTCAAACTTTTTATAAGCTTTGCCACCTCATCTGTTAACCCTGGATCTAAAGCTGATGTGGGTTCATCAAAACATATAAGCTTAGGTTCTAATGCTAATGCTCTTCCTATTGCAACCCTCTGCTTTTGCCCACCTGATAATTGAAATGGATAACTATTAATTTTATCCTCAAGGCCTAAAAATCCTAAAATTTCCGTAGCCTTATTTATGGCAACCTCTCTTTTTATCCCCAATACCTTTTGAGGTGCCTCTATTAAATTTTCTAAAACACTCATATGAGGAAATAAATTAAACCCCTGAAAAACCAGCCCTATATCTCTTCTTATATCTTTAAGCCCCTTTTTATCTATATACTTACTACTATGACACAACTCTTTCCCATTAATTTCTATGTCTCCAGAATCTGCTTCCTCTAATGCATTAATGCACCTTAAAAGAGTAGTTTTACCTCCACCAGAAGGCCCCACAACAACTAATATTTCTCCTGATTTAATTTCTAAGTCTACCCCTTTTAAAACCTCTACTTTCCCAAAGCTCTTAGTTAACCCACTAACTTTTAGCATAAATACCACCTCTATTCATAATAACTAAATTTCTTTTCTACATTTGATAATATCTTAGTTAATAATCCAATAAATAATAGATAAATTGCCCCTACCATTACTAGTGGAAATAATGATGCTGTTCTATTTAAGGCTATAGTCCCTACCTTTAATAGCTCGTCCAATCCTACAACATAAATTAAAGCAGTATCCTTAACTAAAGTAATTATCTCATTTGACACTGGCGGTAATATTCGCTTAAAAGCTTGAGGAAGTATTATCCTAAAAAATATATGTTTATTTGATAATCCTAATACATATGCTCCTTCATACTGTCCTTTATCTATAGATTGAATTCCAGATCTAAATATTTCTGCAAAGTATGCCCCATAATTTAATACTAATGCTAATATAGCTGCTGGAAACCTTGATATTCCTATATCTAATAAAGGTAATCCAAAAAATATAAATATAATTTGAAGCATTAGAGGAGTACCTCTCATTATAAGAACGTAAATTCCAGTTATCCATCTTATAAAACCTAACTTTGATATTCTTCCTAATGCAATTATTAACCCTAACGGAATAGACATAATTAAGGTTAATATAAATATTTTTAATGTCGTTCCAAAGCCTTGAACTAACTGTGGCATAAGTTCTACTATCATAGTCTCCATAGAGTACTCCTCCTTAAATTAATTATTTTACCACTATATCATCACCAAACCATTTCTTTGAAATTTCTGATGCCTTTCCAGACTCTACAACTTGGTCATAAGCCTTATTAAATGCTTCCACAAGCTTTGTGTCGCCTTTTTTCATACCTACCGCATAATCTTCTTCACCAAAGTTGTCTTCTAGAAAATTAAATTTATCTGAACCTTTTTTATTTGTATAATATTTCAATAAAATTTCATCTGCTACAATAGCATCAGCTCTTCCCGCCTCTAGGTCTCTTAAAGCTTGCTCATTAGTATCAAATGTAACTAACTCCTTAAAATTGTTCTTATAATCTCCAATAGCATTAATAGCACTAGATTCACTTTGAGCTACAACAACCTTACCCTTTAAATCCTCCTTAGTTTTTATAGATGATCCAACTAAAGTTACAATAACTTGTCTATTTCTTAAATAAGGTTTTGAAAATTCAACTTGTTCCTTTCTTTCATCAGTAATAGAAAAACCATTCCATATAAAATCTATATTACCATTGTTAAGTTCTGATTCTTTCATATTCCAATTTATAGGTTGGAACTTTATTTTTTTACCCATAACATTTGATATTTCCTTTGCCATTTCAATATCAAAACCTGTATATTCCCCATTATTATCCTTAAATCCCATTGGAACAAAAGTATCATCAAATCCCAATACTAATTCTTCCTTATCTAAGGAACTTGTTTCACTTTCCTTATTATCGCCACAAGCCACTAGCCCTAAAGCCATAGCCCCTATCATTGTAAGTAACAAACCTTTTTTAACTATTTTTTTTAAACTCATATTTATACCCCCAATTTATTTTCTTTATCTATTTATTACTTTATCATACTAAAGCAATAAAATCAACATTTTTAACAAAAAAAATTGTAACCACAAAATTTGTGATTACAATTAATCTTTATTGAACCTCTTTTTCAAAAAACAACTTAATTTTAATAAAAGTACTGTAGTATCTACAGTACTTTTAAATAATTCTTATTTTTCTCCTTTAAGCATTTCCCCTATTGCTGCTATGCTACCAAGAGATGATAATGTTTCATTTGGTAAAATAAGCTTGTTAGCTGGATTATTAGCCATTTCTTTAAGAGCTTCAACTTGCTTTAACGCAATAACTCTTTCATCAGTTCCAGATTCTATAATAGCTTTGTTTACCTTTCTTATAGCTTCTGCTTCTGCAATAGCTATTTGTTCTATAGCCTTAGCTTTACCTTCTGCTTCTAATAATTGAGACTCTTTTAAACCTTCAGCTCTTCTAATATTAGCCTCTTTTTCAGCTTCTGCTTGAAGAATCTTAGCTTGCTTTTCACCATTTGCTTTCTCTATTTGAGATTGTCTTTGACCTTCTGCTTGAAGAATCATAGCTCTCTTATCTCTTTCAGCCTTCATTTGCTTTTCCATAGCATTTTGAATTTCAGCTGGTGGAATTATATTCTTAATTTCAACTGAAAGTATCTTTATACCATAAGCATCTGTAACTTCATCAATAATACTTAATAGATCTTGGTTAATCTTATCTCTGCCTGATAATATTTCATCAAGTGACATATTACCTAATATATTTCTCATATTTGTTGTAGCAGAATAAACTATACCTGATTTGAAATCTTCTATATTATATACTGCATCCTTTGCATTAAGTAATTTATAGAATATTACATTATCAACAGATATCTTAACATTATCCTTAGTAATAACTGATTGAGGTGGTACGTCTAAAATTTGTTGCTTTGTAGATACTCTTTTTCTAACAAAGTCTACAAAAGGTATTGTAAAATGCCAACCTGGCTCTAATATCCTATGGAATTGACCAAAACGTTCAACTACATATAAGTATCCAGTATTAACAATTTTAATTGATGATAGAATTATTATAAGAACTATTAATAATCCTACCCCTAATAATATTAATCCAACCATTATTATTCCTCCCTTATTCCTTCAATAACTAATTTATTTCCTTCAATTCCAACTACTTGGAACTTTTGGCCTTTTAATATTTTTTCTCCTTTATTTTCGCCTGTCCAATAGATTCCACTAACCTTGAATCTATATCTATCCTCTATATCCTCTGAGGCGATAAAAGTTTTTCCTATATACTCTTCTTCCATAAGCTTAGTACGATTAACAGTATTCTTAAACTTTTTCCTTGACCAAGGATAACCTATTGAAATTGCAATTATACTTGAAATTCCAAACAATATTAGTTGCCACGCAAAACTTAAACCAGCTAAAGCAGCAATAATTGCAACTACAGATCCTATTGCAAACCATACAAATAAGAATAAACTTGTACCAATATCAAGTAGTATTACCCCTACGCCAATAACCAACCATAATATAATAGCAGGTATCATTATTTTCCCTCCTCCTCTGGGATTTACTCCCATACATGATATTATTATACCACTTTTACTATTTTATTTATATATTATTTACTTTATGCTTTTATTATACGAGAACTATTAACCTTATACAAAGTTTATTTTTACCCTTTAAGAGTTATTTAATACCGTATTATAAAATATCTCTCTCCATTTCTTTTGTTTTCATTGATTTTCTAATATTTTCATCTTATTATGTTTATATAATTAGATTTTTTCAAATAATACACTAGTAAGAATATATTAATTGGAGTTGAATTATTATGGATTTTATAAAAGTTGCATCAGCTTGCCCTGTTACTAGAGTAAGTGATGTTGAATTTAATATTAAAAACATCCTGACTTGCATTAATGATGCTGTATCTAATAATGCAAAAATGATAGTTTTTCCAGAGCTATCTATTACTTCTTATACCTGTGGAGACCTTTTTCTTCAAGATACTTTGCTTAGTAAATCTCTAGAGGGTATAGAGAACTTACTTTCATCTACAAAAGACTTAGATATTTTAATAGCTGTTGGTGCACCATTCTTGCACAAGGCTACACTGTACAATTGTGCTTTTGTTTTATTTAAAGGTAAGGTATTAGGAATAGTGCCTAAGTCATTTATTCCTAATTATAGTGAGTTTTACGAAAAACGATGGTTTACAGAAGGAGTAGGTATTAGAGATAAGGTTGTATCTCTTCCTTTCCAAGAAGATATTCCATTTGGAACTAATTTAATATTCTCATGTAAAGATTTTAATTATGCTTTTGAAATATGTGAAGATTTGTGGGTTACTATACCTCCAAGCTCATATTTAGCTTTAATGGGTGCTAATATAATAGGAAATCTTTCAGCATCAAATGAATTAGTTAGTAAGATGGAATATAGAAAATCTCTTATATCTAATCAAAGCGCTAGAGCTTTATGCTCCTATGTATACTCCTCTGCAGGTGTTCATGAATCATCCACTGACCTTTTATTTAGTGGACATTTATTAATTAGTGAAAATGGTACCTTATTAAAAGAAAATAAGAGATTCCAAAGAGATAATGAAGTAATTTATGGAATAATCGATTTATTCAGATTAAAAGCTGAAAGAATGAAGAACTTAAGTTTTAGAGACTCTTCAAAACAAGTTAATATTGAACCTAAAATCATAAAATTTAACTATGATAATACAGAACTAAAATCTTTCGATAGATTTGTAGATAAGCATCCTTTTGTTCCTTCTAATGAATATGAAAGAGAAACAAGATGTAAGGAAATATTTGATATCCAGTCTGCTGCATTAGCAAAAAGATTTGAACATGTTGGTTTAAAGAAAGCTGTTATTGGAATTTCAGGTGGTCTAGATTCTACCCTAGCTTTACTTGTAGTGGTTAAAACATTTAAATTATTGAATCTACCTATGGAAAATATAATTTCTATTACAATGCCTGGTTTTGGAACTACAGATAGAACTTATAATAATGCTCTTACTCTATGTAAAGAACTTGGTTGCGATTTAAGAGAAATAAATATAGTAAAAGCTGCTCTTCAACATTTTGAAGATATTGGCCATGATAAGGATATCCATGATGTAACTTATGAAAATGTTCAAGCAAGAGAAAGAACTCAAATACTTATGGATATTGCCAATAAAGAAGGTGGATTACTAATTGGTACTGGTGATTTATCAGAACTTGCATTAGGATGGTGTACTTATAATGGTGATCATATGTCAATGTACTCAGTAAATCCTTCTATACCAAAAACATTAGTAAGATATCTTGTTAGATATGTTGCTGAAAAGGAAGTTTCCAAAGAAGTTTCTGAGACTTTACTTGATATTTTAGATACTCCTGTAAGCCCAGAGCTTTTACCAAAGGATGCAAAGGGTGAAATTGCCCAAAAGACAGAAGATATAGTTGGACCATATGAACTACATGATTTCTTCCTATATCATTTTATTAAACATGGCTCTTCAAAGGAAAGAATATACTTCCTAGCAAAAGAAGCATTTAAAGATGATTATAGTGATGAAGAAATTCAAAAATGGTTAGACAAATTTATGTGGAGATTCTTCACTCAACAATTTAAGAGAAGCGCTCTTCCTGATGGACCAAAGGTTGGTAGTATATCCCTTTCTCCTAGAGGTGATTGGAGAATGCCATCAGATGCAGCACCATGGAAATAAGTTTAAGATAATATGGATAAAAAAGTTAATAAAGATAAAAAGGACCACCCGTAAAACGGGTGGTTTGCTCTGCACCTAAAAGGTGCTTTATTTTTTGCTTCCTTTTACCAGCTCACCCGTAAACGGGTCAATATATTATTTAAAACTCAATTGCTCATATGCAATATCTATATTTCAAGTTTGCATGTCTATCAAATATCATCAACGAACTCTTACCTTTTAGATATCCCATAAATTAAGCTACGCTCAATTTCAGTGGTATACTAACAAGCATATGTATATGATATTTACAATTCCATTTGCTATGCACTAAACTACTATTGTCCATTGGAGGTTTTTTATTTTCTACTCACCGCTAAAAGCTCTTTAGAACCACCAGCGTAGCAGGTGGTATTCAAAATACAAAAAAAGAAATCCAGCCCAGCTGGATTCCTCCTATCTCTCTTATCTTTATTCAATATTATCTCTTTTATCCCTACTACTCTTCTTACCTAGTACCTTGTACCTTCTTAACCTTATTATCTCGTTTATCCCTATTATCCTTCTTATCTTTTTTATCCTTAATCTACTTCTATAGGTTTTAACTCTTTTTTATGAAGAATATCATAAATTATAGGTACTACAAATAAAGTAAGAATTGTAGCATATGTTAATCCACCTATAGTTACTATTGCCATAGGTTGAATCATGTCTGATCCCATTCCAATTCCCATAGCTAAAGTTGATAATCCAAGTATTGTTGTTAATGCTGTCATAAGAATAGGTCTAATTCTTGTTCTACCAGCAACTATTAGGGCTTCCTTTTTATCTACTCCCTCTAATCTTAATTGATTTACATAATCCACGAACACTATACCATTATTAACTACAACACCTGCAAGAACTAAGAATCCAAGCATTGCTATCATACTTAAGTTGAAACCTGTTAATAATAATGCAAGTAATCCACCTGTAAATGCTAATGGTATTGTAAATAAAACTATAAATGGTGATAAGAATGATTGGAACTGAGCAACCATGATAGCATAGATAAATACTATTGCAAGTAATAACATACTTACTAAGTCTGAATATGTGCTATCCATTGATTCCTTTTCTCCACCCATTTCTACTGTATATCCTTCTGGAACATTGTAAGTGCTTAATTTCTTCTCTACATCATCACTAACTAATCCAACGTTATGATCACTATCAACTCCAGCTTTTACAGATATATTTCTAACTTGATTTTCTCTATTTATGCTTGATAAACTTTCCTCTTCACTTATAACTGCAATATCAGTTAGTTTTATCTTCTTCTCTTCGCCATTAACAGTTGAAGTTATTTCATAATTATTTAGCTTTTCTTTAGTTAATGATTTTGCATCATCATTAACCAATACCACAGGATATTCTTTAGAATTTAAATTTAAAGTTGTAGAATTTGATTCACTCTTTATGGCAGAAGCTATATCTTGATATACTTGTGCTACTGTCAATCCATGTTCCATAGCTTTATTCTTATCTACAGTAATCTTAGTTTCCATAGAACTTTCATCTAATCCATTTTGAATTTCCTTAGTTCCTTCTACGCTTTCCAGAATTCCAGCTATATCTTTAGCCATTGATTTTAATGTGTCTAGGTTGTCTCCCTTTATCTTTACTTCGACACCAGAACCCCCTAAAGCAGACATATCCATAGTAGACGAATTTATTTTTAGCTCACAATTTAAATCTTTAGTTTTTTCTGCAATTTCTTTTGATACTTCCTTGCTTGTTGCTTTTTTATCTTCTTTTAAAAGAACATAATAAGAAATAGATTTACTTTGTCCTCCCATCAAGCTTCCTGTTCCTGATTCCATAGCTCCAACAGTTTCTACGTCATCTATTTCTGTAATTCTTTCAATTACCTTATTACTCATTTCTCTCAAATCACTTTGAGGAGTATCTTTCTCCATACTCATAGTAACTGAAATTTGAAGACTATCCATTTCTGGCATTAATATCATTCCCTTTGCCATAACACCAATAAAACTTATAACCAGTAATATAGCTACTGAACCTAATACTACCCACTTATATCTAAGAGCTTTCCTAAGTAAACCTTCGTAAAAGTTCACAAATCTATCAAATAATCCATGCTCTTTCTCATCAATATTGGTTAATACCTTTGAAGATATTGTAGGTACTAAAGTTAAAGCTACTATTAAACTTGCTATTAATGAATATGCAATTGTAAGGCCCATATCAGTAAATAACTGTCTTGATAATCCATCCGTAAAAACTATAGGTAAGAATACACAGATTGTTGTAAGGGTTGATGCCACTATTGCACCTGCTACTTGTGATGCCCCTTGTACTGCTGCCTTTTTTATACCCATGCCTTCATTTCTCAATCTATAAATATTCTCTATAACTACAATACTATTATCTACTAACATACCAACACCTAGAGCTAGTCCAGCTAATGATATAACATTCATTGTAACTCCACTAAAGTACATCATTGCAACTGCAAATAATAAACTTATTGGAATACTTAAAGCTATTATTATTGTTGGTTTTATATTTCTTAAGAATACAAATAATATTACTACTGCTAATAATCCACCTAAAACAAGATTATTTAATACAGAACTAATTACTATATTGATATATACCCCTTGGTCTTGAAGAGGAGTAATATGTAGACTGCTATCCTTTTCTTGAAGCTGTTCTATTTTTTCATTTACTTTGTCTGATACCTCTGCTGTGGATGAAGTGCTTTGCTTTTGAAATGCAAGAATAACTCCATCATTCCCATTTATCTTTGCATACATATCACTAGAGTTATCTACCATTTCAACTTTTGCTATATCCTTTAACTTAATGTTTCCAACATTATCTACTGGAACATTAAATAATACCAAATTCTCTAATTCATCTAAACTTGTAAATGCATCTCCTACTTTTACAAGAATTTGCTCGTCCCCTTCTACTAAATAACCTGCAGGCATACTAAAGTTTTCTGCCATTAATATCTTGCTTATAGTATCCTTTGTTATTGCACTACCTATACCAGCCTTTTTATAAGCTTCATCTCTTGACTTTTCAAATTCTTCATAGGCTTTATTTAATTCAGCTTCAGCATTATCTAAAGTAATTGAAGCTTTTGTTAATTCTCTTGTTAAAGTTAATTTCCCCACTTCAATTTGCTTTTGAGTTTCTACTAAATTCTCTAATTGTTTTTCTAAATCTGGAGTTTTTTCATTAATTGAAGCTATTGCTTTATCAATAGTATCTACTCCAGCTGATATTTGATTTAAGAAAGCTTTTATTTCATCGCTAACAGGAATATTTAACCCATTAAAAAATTCTATTAGTTTATCTAAAACTTCCTTTTGTTTTATTAATTGTTCTTTTTGACTTATTAACTCTTCCTTAGTTTTGGGTAAATTCTCTAGTGCATCTTCTAACTTTAACTTTCCATCCTGAATAGCTAAGCTACCTTCCACTAACTCCTCTGTCTTTAACTGTGTTTCTTTTTCTAATAATTTTTTACTTTCTGCAATTTGCTTTTTACCTTGGTCTAACTTGGCTTGAGCTTCTGCTAATGAACTATCAACTGTAGCTAAAACCTTATTATTTATCTGGTTTATTTTATCTTCATTCAATTGAACTTTTATGCTTTCTTCAACTAATCCTGTTCCACTTACTGATGCTACTCCCTCAATTCTCTCAAATTCTGGAATAACATCATTGCTTACATACTCAGATAAATCTTTTACATCTTTGCTATTATAGTCTACACTAGCAACCATAATTGGCATCATATCTGGATTCATCTTCATGAACATAGGAGTTCCAATTTCATCTCCTAATTGTCCCTTTACCATATCAAGTTTACTATTCATCTCAATTATGATGCTGTCCATATTTATACCTTGCTCAAATTCTAACATGATCATACTAGAATTTTCTCTAGATATACTGTTTATCCCCTTGATTCCACTTGTAGTTGCTAAGGCTTGTTCTAGTGGTTTTGTAACTGATAACTCTACCTTTTCAGGACTTGCACCCGGATAAGTAGTCATAACAATAACATATGGCAAATCCATGCTTGGAAGTAAATCAGTAGTCATTTTCGAAAATGAAATAAATCCTAATATACTTACTAATATTGCTGATACTATAATTGTTAGTGGCTTTTTTACACTGAATTTTGATAACATTCCCACACCATCCCTCTATACTTTAAAAACTCGATGATATCATTTTAACATTTTTATTATGACTTAGGATATAAAAGTAAATAAAAAAAAGTATTGAATCCAATACTTTTTTTTACATAATATTAAATAAATAATAACAAATTTAACTTTTTTCTCTTTTGCTACTATTGCCTATTCTTTAATTTTTCTTCTACTAATCTAATAAGTTCTTTCTTATCTTCTTCACTATTTACTATATCTAACTTATCCATATCTATAATTACAACATCTGAAGCACTATAACAATTATTAACCCAGTAATCATACCCTTCCCAAAGGAACTTGTAATATTCCATTAGGGAATCATCTACTTCAAATTCTCTACCTCTAAGCTTTATTCTATTTATTACAGTATCAAATGACCCCTTTAAATAAACCATTAAGTCTGGAGCTTTCTTTGGTATTTCCTTTAACTCCTCCATCATATTTTCTAAAAGATCTTCATATATCTTCATTTCTAATTCTGATATTCTACCAAGTTCCATATTCTTTTTAGCAAAATACCAATCTTCATAAATAGATCTATCTAAAACATTATTATCAGCGTATAATGCTTCCTTAATACTCTTAAATCTAGTATTTAAGAAATAAAGTTGTAGCAAAAAAGGATATCTCTTTTTTTGAATTTCCTCTTCTGATTCACTATAAAAAAGGGGTAGTAATGGATTATCATCTACACTTTCATAGAATACTTCCGAATTAAAATGTTCCCCTAAAACCTTTGATACTGAGCTTTTTCCTAAGCCTATCATCCCTCCAACAACTATCACCATGATTCACCTATCCTTACTTTATCTTTAATTCATTTATAAGAATACAAAGTTACTCTTCCTTAGTCAAGAGAAAGATTTACTAATTAAAATACTTTGCATTATTGTTCAAAGTAAGCTATACTTAGAAAGTTAGTGTCGATACAATAAATTTATTTAAATATATACATGAAGGGAAAATTACATGAAAGAAATTACATTCAGAGATTTAAAATTAAAAGAAACATTATTAAGCGCAATTGATGACTTAGGATATATTAATCCTTCTCAAATTCAAGCTGAGGCTATTCCTTTAGCAATAGAAGGATATGACATAATAGGGCAAGCTCAAACAGGTACAGGAAAGACAGCAGCTTTTGGATGCTCAATAATTAATAATATTAAAAGAGGAAAAGATATATCTTCTATAATATTAACTCCTACAAGAGAATTAGCTATCCAAATATATGAAGAATTAAACAAACTTTCTAAATACGATAAGTTAAAAGTTCTTCCTATATATGGTGGAGATTCAATCACAAGACAAATTAAAGACTTAAAAAGAGGAGTAGATATAGTTGTTGGTACTCCAGGAAGAGTATTAGACTTGATTGGCAGAAAGGCTCTTCCACTATCACATGTACAATTCTTAGTTCTTGATGAAGCTGATGAAATGTTAAATATGGGATTCATTGATGATATTGAAGAAATAATAAAGGAATTACCATCTCAAGAGGAAAGACAAACTTTATTATTCTCAGCTACAATGCCACAACAAATTAAAAAGTTAGCTCAAAACTATTTAAAGAAGGACTATAAAGTAGTAAATATAAAGAAAGTTTCAATGACTGTTTCAAAGATTACTCAAGGTTTCTTTGAAGTTAATCCAAAAACTAAGTTTGAAGCCTTCTGCAGAGTGTTAGATTTAGAAACTCCAGCATCATCAATCATATTCTGTAAAACTAAAAGGGGTGTTGATGAATTAGTTGAAGCACTTCAATCTAAGAGCTACGTTGCTGAAGGTATGCATGGAGATATGTCTCAAATGCACAGAATGAGAACTTTAAAGAGATTTAAAGAAGGTTCATTAAACTTCTTAGTTGCAACTGATGTTGCTGCAAGAGGAATTGACGTAGATGGTGTTACTCACGTATTTAACTATGATTTACCACAAGATGTTGAATCATATGTTCATAGAATAGGAAGAACTGGTAGAGCTAATAGAGAAGGTACAGCTTATTCTTTTGTTACTCCAAGAGAACATTCAATGATTAAGCAAATAAAGAATGTAACTAAAGGATCTATTCCTAAGTTACCAATTCCTACAGTTCAACAAATTATTGACTCAAAGTTCAATAGTAAGTCTAAAGAAATATTAAAAGAACTTAACGATGGTAACTTTGGTAAGTATCTAATACTTGCAAATGAACTATGTGAAAATAATAATCCTGTTGAAGTAGTTGCAACCCTTATGAAGATGCAATTTGATAAAGAAATGAGCTTTGATTATAGTAAGAATGCTTTAGAGGCTCCATCAAGCAATGACGTAAGATTATTCTTCTCTATCGGTAAGAGAGATAAACTTACTCCTAAGGCATTAGTTACTTATATAACTGAAAGAGCTAATATTAGCGGAAAGAAAGTTAATAAAGTAGATATATTAGAAAGCTTCTCCTTTGTAACTGTTGATAAAGATGTATCACAAAAAGTTCTAGAAGCTTGTTCTGGTAATAAAATTAACAAAAGAAAAGTTAATGTAGAAGTTGCTACTAAGAGAAGATAATAAAAAAGGCGAGATATCTCGCCTTTTTTTATTTTATATTTATTATATTCTCACTCCAGCTTCTTCATCTGATATAGGTATTAACGTGTCTCTTAAAAACCCTTTTACTCTACGTGCATAAAAATAAAAATCATCCCCTACTTTGCATCGTATATTAGTATTCTTTTCTATATTGTACTTTTTACCGTTATAATCTTCACCAATAAAAAAGTTTCCTTTTTCTTTTTTGATAATGCATCTGAATGTATCTGACAACTTAATTCCTCCCACTAACGTTTGCACTACCATTTTAATACACTTTTATTATTTTTTCAACATAATATTCCAATTAATTTATTTTATATAAAATTCTTTAACTGTATTCAACAATAAATAATAGATATTTATTATATTAAAAAATCACAAAATGTAGAAAACTATTTAAAGAATATAAATCTAACCTATAACCTACAAATGTATCTTTATTTAACTAGTATCTCTTCAAGATTTTTAGACAAACTATAAATGTAAGGAGTTGATGAACCATGGGAAATAAAAAACAACATAGAACAGACGGAGTAATTAATTCATCAGAAATTAGATTTCCATCGTCTATGAAGTCATTTAATACGCCAACCTCAGAATACTCTTACACTAGAGGGGAACATGCAAGTAAAACTGCATTCCAGGTCCCTACAAAATTTTAAAAAGAAAGGCATTACGCCTTTCTTTTTTATGCTCCTTCATTTAAGAACTCATATTGTGACATATATAAATTATAATAATTTCCTTTAATAGCCATTAAACTTTCATGATTGCCATGCTCTATAATCCTACCATCTTCAACAACCATAATTCTATCGCAGTCTCTAATAGTAGATAATCTATGGGCTATTACAAAGGAAGTTCTTCCTTGTAATAGTTTTTCAATACCTTGTTGCACTAACCTTTCAGTCTTTGTATCTATATTAGATGTAGCCTCATCTAATATTAGAATTCTTGGATCTGCAAGAAGTGCTCTAGCAAATGATATAAGTTGCCTTTGTCCAAGAGATAATCTTGAGCCTCTTTCATTAACTTCAGTATTATATCCCTCTTCAAGATTCATAATAAAATCATGTGCATTAACTGCCTTTGCTGCATTCATTACTTCCTCATCAGTAGCATCTAACCTACCATATCTTATATTTTCCATAATTGTATCTGAAAACAAGAAAGTATCTTGTAGCATTATTCCCATATTAGATCTAAAAGACTCTATATCCAAATCTTTTAGATTTTTACCATCAACTAATATTTCTCCAGAAGTAACATCATAAAATCTACTTAATAAAGATACTATTGTAGACTTACCAGCTCCTGTACTTCCTACTAGTGCTATTCTTTCTCCTGATTCAACTTTAAAACTAACATTCTTTAAAACATTTATTCCATCTTCATATGCAAAGTATACTTTTTTAAATTCCACATCGCCTTTTATATCCTCTACAACTTTTGCATTATCCTTATTTTTTATATTTCCTTTAATATCTAAAATATCAAAAATCCTATCTGCAGCTGATAAGTTAGTTACAAAAGTATTATAAAAGCTTGATATATTCATTATAGGTCTCCAGAACATTCCTACATACATAGAAAAAGCTAATAGGGTACCAATTTCTATTTCTCCATTAATGATTAGATTATATCCAACTGCAAATACCACTACTGTTCCAATTCCCCAAGCAAGTTCAGATAAAGGCCAGAAAAAATCATTAATTCTTACAGCCTTTATAAAGGCTTCTACCACTTGATGAACTAGCTCTTTAAACTTATTACTAGTATGGTCTTCTCTAGCAAATCCTTCAACTACTTTAATGCCTGAAAAATCTTCATGAGTAAAAGCATTTAAATTTGAACGTTTATTTCTATAAACTTCCCAGCGCTTTCTAGAAACTATATCAATAACCACCATTGCAGCACCTAGCAAGGGTAATAAAGCCATACATGCTAATGTTAACTTTACATTTAAAAATAACATTACTACTGAAACACAAATAAAACTTAATAATTCAGGGATTAATGATTGAATACTTTGATTAAATAAATTTTTTAATGCATTAACATCTCCAACCACTCTTGCTAGTATTTTTCCAACTGGCCTACTATCAAAAAACTCAAAAGATAAAGTTTGTATATGAGAATATAGTTCATGTCTTATATTAATTAAAATATTATTAGTTATTTCTGAAATCATATTCCATCTTATTCTTGAAAATACCCATGCAATTAGATTTAAAACAACTAAAACCACTCCTATTAATACTAATCCACTAACATCCTTATTAACAACTTTATCATCAATAGCTACCTTTAAAAGATAAGGATTGATAACTGAACATAGCATTACAAAAAACATTAATAAAATTACTATAACAGATTGTTTTTTATATGGTTTTAAATATTTTGATAATCTAATTATTATATCTTTTTTACTTCTTCTCGTTACCTTTTCATCTTGTTTTGTACTATTTTTAGCCATTATATCGCCTCACTTTCTAAGGCTTCAAAATCTTTAAATTGTTCACGGTAAATATCATAGTATATTCCCTTTTTCTTTACTAATTCATTATGCTTTCCTATTTCTCTTATTTCACCATTTTCTAAATATACTATTATATCTGCATTTTTTACTGCTGAAATTCTATGAGCTATTATAAATGTTGTAGAATTACTTTCCCTTTTCCTTAAATTTGCTAACAACTCATGCTCTGTTTCCATATCTAAGGCTGATGTAGAATCATCTAAAATTAATATAGGGGCTTTCCTTACTAAAGCTCTAGCTATTGATATTCTTTGCTTTTGTCCACCTGATAATCCTACCCCTCTTTCACCAATTTCAGTTTCAAAAGATTGTGGTAAATCCTCTATAAATTCATAGCAACAAGCATCTTTACATGCTTTATCTATTTCATCCTTTGTGGAATTAAGATTACCAAATCTAATATTATTTATAACAGTATCTGAAAATAGAAAGACATCTTGTGGAACTATAGACATATTACTTCTTAATTTATTTAAGTTATAGTCCCTTATATCAACTCCATCAATTAAAACCTCTCCATTGCAAACATCGTAATATCTACCAATTAAATTCATCAAACTAGACTTACCAGAGCCTGTTGTCCCCATAATTGCTACTGTACTTCCTGCTGGTATTTTAAGATTAATATTCTTTAGTACTAAATCTTCATTGTACTTAAATGACACATTTCTAAGCTCTATATCTCCCCTTATATTTTCCGGGAAATATCCATCTTCTTTTCCTTGGATATTAGATATTCTATCCATAATCTTAAATACTTTTTTTGCTGATGCAATAGTTCTTGATAATAAGTCTGTAAGTTGCCCAAGCATTTTCATAGGCCATATCAAGTTCCAAATATAACCACTGAAAGCTACTAATACGCCTAAAGTTATTTCTTCAGTTAAAACAAAGTATCCCCCTAAAATAATCATAATAACTAAAGATATATTTGTTAAAAAATCAATTGGAGGAAAGTGATTTCCCATTATCTTTGCCTGTTCCATATTTAAATCATAGTATGACTTATTTAATTTATAGAACTTTTTAATTTCATACTTTTCCCTAGCAAATGCTTTTACCAATCTTACTCCTGCAATATTCTCTTGAGCTGTTGTATTAATTTCTGCTGTTTTATCACTTATCTTGTCATAACATTCCCCAAACTTTTTCTCAACCTTTATAGCTATTACTCCAATAGGAATCATAACTACAAAGCAAGCTAAAGCAAGTTTCCAATTAAGATAAAAAAGTATAATTGTAGATAAAACAAAATAAAATATATTTTCTACAAACAGTCTTAGTCCATATCCAATGGTTTCCCATATAGTATCTGTATCTTCACCTATTCTTGACATTAGTTCACCGGTATTCATACCATCAAAGTATTGAAACTCTAGCTCTTGTATATGGTTAAATAAATCGTTTTTTAGTTCTTCACTAACCTTACTACTAGATACATCATATAAATATTCTTTTAAATATCCAAAAATTGCTTTAACTACGGATATTCCCACTAGCAATACTATAATCGGTACAAATAATTCCTTTTTCCCACCTATTATCCCTTCATCTAAAAAAACTTTTTGAAGATAAGGAACACATAAATCTACTGCAATTACCCCTAACATTGAGAGGCTTCCAATAATTATGCTCACTTTATACTTGAGCAAATAATTTAATATTCTTTTCATGATGTCACATCCCCTTTTTCTTGTCCATCTACTTTTGATTTATTCTTCTAAAGAATAAAAAAAGGTCATGGTAATACCATGACCTAAAAGTACATTGCTGCAGTTATACAAAAAGGTCATGGAACTATAGTCCATGACCTCTAATACTTCAAAATAAACCAATAAAGGTAAATCTTATTTAATCTTCTCAAATAAGATAGGACTATAGAAATATTCTTTTATTCTTATACTTACACTAATTAAATTAAACATAATCCTACCTCCTTTTAAATATTTTTACCATTTATTTCATTGTATATGTGTATCTAAATTTTGTCAATTATTATTTTAATAAACTATTCATATCTGCTTCTGTAATACCTAAAATAACCTCCAAAAGCGAATCATCCTCTACAACCTTCCAGTCATCACCTGACTTTGTTAGATTCACTACACCAGTTCTTTCCTCTACTGGTGCATCATTAATTGATTTTACTAATACATCAGTAACTAATTTTTCAGTTTCTTCATCAGTCATATTAGCAGCACCACTCTTCATAGCCTCTGCCATTAAATTTCCCATGAAGTTACCTATTACAGTTTTAAAACTTACCCCTTTAATAGTTACATTAACTGTAGCTTTTTCTCCATCAATTTTTTCATCTGTTGGTGAAACCTCTAATTTTCCTAACATATTTATCATTGCATCTGCAGCCTCTTTAGGCATGTCCTCATCTGATAACTGTGCAGCTATCATTTGTTGTGCTATCTTACTTTCAGTTCCACTTTTTACATCTTTAAAATAGTCAGTTACATATTCTTTTGGGCCTTTACTACCTCCACACCCTACTAATAAGAAAATTGAAAGTATTAAAGACATTAATATTGATATTTTCTTTTTCATTATACCCCTCCTCCATTATAATTTACTACCTTTTATAGTATTTGTAAATAATTAACATGTTGCCTTAAATTTTTTTAAGGTAACATGTTTTTAAAGAAAAAAGGCTGCATCATAACAATGCAACCTTCTAATTTATTATTCTTCACTTGCAAATTTCTTATATTTATTATATCTTTCTAATGCATCTTCTTCTGTTTTCTTAAATAACTTTTCAGCTGTTTCTGGGAATGTTTGTGCTAATGATGCATATCTTACTTCTCCCATTAAGAAATCTCTAAAGTTTGCTTTTGGCTCCTTAGAATCTAAGCTGAATGGATTCTTCTTTCCTAGAAGTTCTGGATTATATCTATATAATGTCCAGTATCCACAATCAACTGCTCTTCTTTCCTCTTCTTGTGAATTTGACATTCCTATCTTAATTCCATGAGCTATACATGGTGCATAAGCAATTACTAATGATGGTCCATCATAGCTTTCTGCTTCTGTAATAGCTTTTATAGTTTGATTCTTATCAGCACCCATAGCAACTTGAGCAACATAAATATATCCATATGTCATTGCTATAGCTCCTAAGTCTTTTTTCTTTGTTCTCTTACCTGATGCGGCAAACTTAGCTACTGCTGCTGTTGGAGTTGACTTTGATGATTGCCCTCCTGTATTAGAATAAACTTCTGTATCAAAAACTAATACATTAACATTTTCTCCGGAAGCTAGAACGTGATCAAGTCCTCCATAACCAATATCATATGCCCAACCGTCTCCACCAAATATCCATTGGGATCTCTTAACAAAGAATTCTTTATCATTAAGTATCTTTTTAGCTATCTCACTATTTTCCTTTTGAAGAACTTTTTCTAGTTTATTAGCTCTCTCTCTTGTTCCTTCACCAACATTCATATTATCTAACCAATCCTGTAATACAGCTTTGGTTTCCTCAGACATATCAGACTCTAATGCTTTTCTAACGTTATTAGCTATTCTAGTTCTTATTGTTTTTACAGCTATAAACATACCTAATCCATATTCAGCATTATCCTCAAATAAAGAGTTAGCCCAAGCAGGACCATTTCCTTCTTTATTTGCTGTATATGCCATTGCACTTCCCCCAGAAGCCCATATAGATGAGCATCCTGTAGCATTGGATATCATCATTCTATCTCCAAATAGTTGTGTTACTAACTTAGCATAAGGTGTTTCACCACATCCTGCACAAGCGCCATTATATTCAAGTAGTGGCTGTTCAAATTGGCTACCCTTAACTGTAGTTTTCTTCATAGGATTTGGTTTTACAGAAAGTTCTTCTACAGCATAGTTCCAACATTCTATTTGTTCATGTTGACTATCCTGAGGCTTCATTACTAATGCCTTACCTGGTGCTGGACATGTTTCTACGCAGTTACCACAACCAGTACAGTCTAAAGGAGATACACCTATCATGTAATACATTGCCTCTCCTTTAAATCCATTAGCAGGTATTATTTTCATACCTTCAGGAGCATTTTCTTTTTCCTTTTCATTTATAAGGAATGGTCTAATTGTTGCATGTGGACATACGTAAGAACATTGATTACATTGAATACAATTTTCAGGTATCCATTCAGGAACATTTACTGCTATACCTCTCTTTTCATATGCAGTTGTTCCAGACATAAATGTTCCGTCTGTCATATCAGCATTTACAAAAGCTGATACAGGTAGTTTGTTACCTTCTAGCTTATTCATTGGTTCACAAATATTCTTTATGAAGTCTGGAACATCCATATTTTCTTCAATTTTTCCATCTTCTTTTGCATCCTTCCATGAATCTGGAATATCTATTTTAACTATAGCATCTAAACCTGCATCAATAGCCGCATGATTCATTTTAACAATCTTTTCACCTTTTTTGCTATATGTATTAACTACAGCTTCCTTCAAGTACTTAATAGCATCCTCTACTGGAATTATATTAGCAACTTTGAAAAATGCTGATTGCATTATCATATTTATTCTTCCACCAAGCCCTACTTCCTGAGCAATCTTAACAGCATTTATTATATAGAACTCAATATCGTTATTAGCTATGTATCTTTTTAAATTTGCAGGTAATTTTTCATCTACTTCTTCTGGTGACCAAATAGTATTTAAAACAAATTTACCACCCTTTTTAAGGCCATCTAATACTGGAAATGTATATACATAGGCTTGATTGTGACAAGCTACAAAGTCTGCTCTATCAACTTCGTAATGAGCCTTAATTGGAGTTTTTCCAAATCTTAAGTGAGATACAGTAACTCCTCCAGATTTTCTTGAATCATATGAAAAATATGCTTGAGCATACATTTCTGTATGATCCCCTATAATTTTTATAGCACTCTTGTTAGCACCAACTGTACCATCTGAACCTAAGCCCCAGAACTTACAAGCTGTTGTACCTTCTTGGGCTACATCTATATCCTTAACTGGTTCTAGTGAAAGATTAGTAACATCATCTATGATACCAATAGTAAATCTATCCTTTGGCTTACTTTCTGAAAGATTCTTAAATACAGCTGCAATATCCGATGGTGTAGGATCTTTTGATCCAAGGCCAAATCTTCCGCCAATAATCATAGGAGCACTTTCTTTTCCATTATATGCTTTTACAATATCTAGGTATAACGGCTCTCCAATTGATCCTGGCTCCTTTGTTCTATCTAATACAGCGATTTTCTTAACAGAAGTAGGTATAGCCTTAAGAAGCTTTTCTACTGAAAAAGGTCTATATAACCTAACCTTAACTAATCCTACTTTTTCTCCATTTTTATTTAAATAGTCAACTACTTCCTCAACAACCTCGGAAACTGCACCCATTGAGATAATAATTCTATCTGCATCTTTTGCTCCATAATAGTCAAAGCAATGATACTCTCTTCCTGTAAGCTTTGTTATTTCGCTCATATAGTTTTCAACTACATCTGGTATATCCTCATAATATTTATTAATGGACTCAGCCATTTGGAAATACACATCTGGATTTTGTGCTGTCCCTCTAGTAACAGGATGGTTAGGATTTAAAGCTGAATTTCTAAAATCCTCTAATGCTTCATAATCTATAAGTTTTGCAAGTTCTTCTTGCTCAATAACTTCAACCTTTTGAAGTTCATGAGATACTCTAAAGCCATCAAAGAAATTTAAAAATGGCATTCTTTTCTTTATAGCTGTTAAATGTGCCACCCCTGATAAATCCATGACCTCTTGAACAGAACCTTCACAAAGCATAGCAAATCCTGTTTGCCTTGCTGCCATTACATCTTGGTGATCACCAAATATACTTAAAGAAGATGTAGCTATTGCTCTTGCTGAAACGTGTATAACAGCTGGTAACCTTTCTCCCATCATCTTATACATATTAGGTATCATTAAAAGTAATCCTTGAGAAGCTGTATATGTTGAACTTAAAGCACCACCTTGAAGCGACCCATGTAATGCACCTGCTGCCCCTGCTTCAGATTGCATTTCTACAACTTTTACTGGCTCTCCAAATATATTTTTCTTTCCTTTTGCAGCCCACTCATCAACAGTTTCTCCCATAGGTGTTGATGGTGTAATTGGATAGATTGCTGCAACTTCAGTGAACCCATAAGAGATATGAGCTGCTGCTGTATTTCCATCCATTGTTTTCATTTTCCTCATACTGTTCCCTCTTTCTATTTTAAAATTTTATATACTAATTCAACAAATATATCTTTTACAAATATTAATAAATATATTTATAATATTTAGTATTTCTAACAATAATCTTTTTATTTATCAAAGAATATTTTTAAGATGAACTGTTAATAATACTAGTAGACCTATGATATATAAAATTTAATAAGAAACAAAAAATAGAGCACTACCTTTTTATAAGTAATGCTCTATTTTTATACCTATTTTAAATCATATAACTTTGTATATTTTTCTTCTAAATAGTCTAAGAAATACCTTGTTTTAAGTTCTTCTCCTGTTACTTTCCTAACTAATTCATCAGGAGTATATATTCCTCCATGAACATGAATATTATCTTTTAACCAGTTATTTATATACGTTAAATCTCCATTAACCACTTCTGTTATAGCCCTTGGATTATCCTTTAACATTGTATTTAGGAACTGTCCACCATAAAGGTTACCTAAAGCATAGCTTGGGAAATATCCTATATTACCTGCAGACCAATGCATATCTTGAAGAACCCCCTCTTCATCATCCTTTGGTGAAACCCCTAAATATTCCTCATATTTTTTATTCCACACCTTAGGTAAATCTTCCACCTCTATTTCTCCATTTATAAGTGCTTTTTCAATTTCATATCTGATTATTATATGAAGACTATAAGTTAATTCATCTGCCTCTATTCTTATTAGAGATGGTTTAACACAATTTACCCCCTCATAAAACCCCTCTAAAGTTATATCTGATAAACTTGGGAACTTTTCTTTTATATGAGGTAGAATAAAGCTTAAAAATTCTTTACTTCTTCCTACTATATTCTCATAAAATCTTGATTGCGATTCATGAATTCCCATTGAAGCACCACCATCAAGCCCTGTATTTATAAGAGTATCTGGAATATGTTGTTCATATAATGCATGTCCACCTTCATGTATAATACTAAAGATATTAGATAATAAATTATCCTCATAATAATGTGTAGTAATTCTTACATCCTTATTTCCCATATTTAAAGTAAATGGATGTGTAGTTTCATCTAATCTACCAGCTTCTTTATCAAACTTTATTACATCTAGCAAATATTCACTTAATTCTTTTTGTGCTTCTATAGAATATAGTCCCTCTAATAATTCACTAGTAACTACCTTATTACTATTTTTAATTCTACTTAATAGATTTAAAATTCCTTCTTTTAACTCATTAAATAACTTATCTACCTTTTTAACTGTAAGTCCTTCTTCAAATTGATTTAGTAATGCATCATATCTATTTTCTTCATATCCATAATATTCAGTAAATTCCCTTAATAAAGAAACTATATTTTCTAACTTTGGTTTAAATATTTCAAAATCCTTTTTAGCTTTTGCTTCTTCCCAAGCTGCTTCTCCTAAAGATGTTGCTACTGTATATTCCTCAAATTTATCTTGTGGAATATTTTTTATTTCATAATAACTCTTTTTTAATACTTTTATCATAGATCTATCAACTAAATCTAATTCATTCATAATAGGTTCAAAGAAATCAATAAATTCTTTAACCTTATCTGAAGTTACCATCTTAAATATTTCTCCAGATAAAAATCCTAAAGTGCTCGCTCTTTGTTCAGTTGCTTTAGATGGCATACTCATTTTCATATCCCAATATGCTAAGGAGCTTAGTTTACCAAGTTCACTTATTCTTTGGTTGTACTTTTTAACTTCTTCTAACTTTTCTTGAATTTTTAAGTCCATATTTTTCCCCCTTAATAATAATTAAAATAGCCTCGAAGAAAATTAATTCTCCGAGACTTAATTAAAGCTATAACCAAACCTGAGTTAGAAACAACATTACTAAAAAATAAATTAATAATATTCCTAACACAAATGGTAGTACTAATTGAAACATTGCAACTATAAGGGCTATGATATCTCTTCCAGGAAGATTTTCCGCTTTAAGCTTCTTTATGCCTTCCTCTAGTTCACGCTTCTTTCTATTTTTATCTTCTATCTTTTCTATGTTTCTCTCAAATATTGCCACTAAAGCGCCCCCTTATAATCTATTTAAATTTTATATTTCTCCAACTCTATGACAAGCAACAAAATGTCCTTCTTTAATCTCTCTGTATTCAGGCGCTTCTTCCTTACATTTATCAGTAGCGTATGGACATCTTGTATGGAACTTACATCCCTTTGGAGGATTAGCAGGTGAAGGTATATCTCCTGTTAATATAATTCTATCTCTCTTAATTGTTGGGTCTGGTATTGGAATAGCAGAAAGTAATGCCTTTGTATAAGGATGTAATGGATTATCAAATAATTCATCCTTATCTGCAAGTTCAACCATTGATCCTAAGTACATAACTCCAACTCTTTGACATAAATGTTCAACAACAGATAAGTCATGTGATATGAACATATATGAGAATCCTTTTTCTTTTTGTAGCTTTACTAATAAATTTATAATTTGTGCTTGAATAGATACATCAAGTGCAGATACAGGTTCGTCAGCAACAATGAACTCTGGATCAAGTGCTAGTGCTCTCGCAATACCTATTCTTTGTCTTTGTCCACCTGAAAATTCATGTGGAAATCTATCTATTTGATATTCAGCAAGCCCACATAGATCCATTACTTCTAAAACTTTAGCTCTTAAGTTTTCTTTAGTAGCCATTTTATGATCTATTAAAGCTTCCCCAATTATTTGTCCAACTGTCATTCTTGGATTTAGTGAAGAATATGGATCTTGGAATATTAATTGCATCTTAGGTCTAAGTGCTCTCATTTCCTTTTTACTTAATTTACTTAAGTCTTGGTCTTTAAAGTATACTTTCCCCCCTGTAGGCTTAAGTAATTGAAGTATAGCTCTACCAGTTGTAGATTTACCACAACCTGATTCTCCAACTATTCCTAAAGTTTCTCCTTTTCTTACCTCTAAAGATACACCATCAACAGCTTTTACATTACCTATAGTCTTAGAAAAAAATCCACCCTTTATTGGAAAATATTTTTTTAGATTTTCTACTTTTAGTATAACTTCTTGTTCCATCTACTAATTTTCCTCCTTTGATGCATTTTCTTCATATAACCAACAAGCTACCTTATGGTTATCTTCTATTAATCTTAAATGTGGTATTGTATTCTTACATTCTGGCTTACAATATTCACATCTTTCACTGAAATAACAAGAATCTGGTATTCCAACAGGATTAGGAACTTGTCCAGGTATAGAATATAATTCCTCTTTTCTTTCAGTAATTATAGGCTTTGACTTTAAAAGTCCCTTTGTATATGGATGAGATGGATTTTTGAATATCTCCATAACTCCACCTTCTTCAACAACCTTACCTGCATACATAACAACAACATAGTCTGCCATTTCTGCAACAACCCCAAGATCATGAGTTATTAATAAGATTGATGTATTAAGATCTTTTTTTATTTTTCTCATTAAATCAAGAATCTGTGCTTGTATTGTAACGTCTAATGCTGTTGTTGGTTCATCTGCAATTAGGAGCTTTGGCTTACAAGCAAGCCCCATAGCTATCATAACTCTTTGTCTCATACCACCTGATAGTTCATGCGGATAACAATCAACAATTTCATTAGCTCTAGGTATTCCTACCTCTTCTAATAATCCTATTGCTCTCTTTCTAGCAGTTTTCTTATCTAAACCTTCGTGTAAAATCAAAGGTTCCATAACTTGAAATCCTATTGTAAATGTTGGGTTAAGAGAACTCATTGGTTCTTGGAATATCATTGCGATATCCTTACCTCTAATACTTCTCATTTCTGCATCAGTTGCTTTAACTAAATCTTTTCCTTCGAAAAGTATTTCTCCACCATCATTAAAGCCAGTATCCTTAGATACTAATCCCATAATACTCATAGCTGTAATTGATTTACCACATCCTGATTCACCAACTACACATACAGTTTCACCTTTTTTGACCTTAAAAGAAACATCATTTACTGCTTTAACTATTCCTGCTTCTGTTTTGAAAAAGGTTTTTAAGTTTTTTACTTCTATTAAATTTTCACTCATACCTCTTCCTCCTATCTTCTCTTCTTAGGGTCAAGTGCATCTCTTAGGGCATCCCCAAATAGATTAACTGCCATTACTGTAATTACCATACAAGCACCTGGTGGCATCCAAAGCCATGGTCTTTTTTGTAAATCAATTGCTTTATTTGATGCTGAAATCATATTTCCCCATGATGGTGTAGGTTCAACTACCCCCATACCTAAATAACTTAATGCTGATTCAGTAAGTATTGCAGATGCAACTCCTAGTGTAGCATTAACAATTATTGTAGGGATAACATTTGGAATTAAATGTTTTATAATCTTTCTAGTATCTTTAAGTCCTAATGATTCTGTAGCTTGCATAAATTCTTGCTCTCTTAAAGATAATATTTCTCCTCTAACCAACCTTGCAATAGATGGCCAAGAAAGTAAACCAAGCATAAACATCAATGCTACTATTCTCATATTAGGATTTACTTTTAAATCAGACAACATACTTCCCATTAAAATTACTATTGGTAAAAATGGTATTGATAAGAATATATCTGTAAATGCCATTAAGAAATAATCTATTTTCCCACCATAATATCCTGCTATAGAACCTACTAAAGTACCTACAACAACTGATATAACAACTGATACTACACCAACTGCTATTGAAATTCTTCCACCAACCATAACTCTTGTAAGTACATCTCTTCCAAGATAATCAGTACCAAACCAATGTTTTAGAGATGGTGCTGCTTTAACTAAGGCACTTCTATCATTATAACCATATGGAGATAATAAAGGTCCTATAAAGGAAAATACAAACATAAATATTAATAAAGCCAACCCTATCATTGCAAATTTATTTTGCTTTAGTCTTCTTAAAACTAATTTTCCAGGGGATTCAATTTCATAATTTGTTGCATGTTTTTTTTCAACATTAGATTCATCTATTTCTTTTGCTTCTATTTGTTGCTTGTTTTTCTTTAATTTATCTAGCATTGTTTCCCCTCCTACTTTAGTTTTATACGTGGATCAACCACTGCATAAAGAATATCTGATAGTAAATTACCCATTAAAGTAAGTACAGCCATGAACATATTAAAGCCCATAAGTAAAGTATAATCTCTATTTAATATTGCTTCATATCCTATCCTACCTATACCTGGCCATACAAATATTGTTTCAGTAATAAGTGCACCTGCAAATAAACCAGGTAAACTCATACCAATATAAGTTATGACTGGAATCAATCCATTTCTTAAAGCATGTTTATAAATAACAACCTTCTCTTTTAGACCTTTGGCTCTAGCTGTTCTTATATAATCTTGATTAATTACTTCAAGCATAGCTGTTCTAACGTATCTTATTAAAGACCCTGCTTGTAAGATAGTTAAACTAACAACTGGTAATACCATATGAATCAGTACATCCTTGTAATGAGCAGCTCCTGTTAAACTAGAGCCTGCTGTAGTCATTCCCCCTATAGGAAATAATTTAATCTTTAATGAAAATGCATTTATAAGCATAAGTCCAAGTAAAAAAGATGGCAATGATATAGAAACAAATGTCAGTATTGTAGTTGCTTTATCTGCAAATGAATACTGTTTTGTTGCACATACTATACCTAATGGAATAGCAATTAATATAGATAATAAAAATGCTGTTCCAGCTAAAACAAATGAATTCCAAGCATAATCTTTTATAATTTCACTTACTGGTTGTCTTAACTTAAGAGACTCATCAAAATCTCCTTTTACTGCTTTTTTAAGCCAGTTTACATATCTTTCTCCAAAAGGCTTATCAAATCCGTATACCTCTTTTAACTGTTCTAACTTTTCTACTGTCATATTAGGATTAACCTTAGTATCCAGGAAATTTCCTGGTGCTAAATCAATAACCTTAAATAACAATAAAGAGATTATTAACAACGTCGGTATCATTTTCAATACTCTTTTTACTGTATATTGTAACATTTTCTCTCCCCATTTCTCAGCTCGTTAATTACATTTACTTGAATAATTAGAAAAATAAACTAATTTATTCTTCTAATTATTAGAGGCATTTCATTATGAAATGCCTCACAAATTAATTAGTGAACTATTATTCTGCTAAAGTTGCCTTATAAAGGTTCCAAGTATAGTGAACAAATGGTGAGTTTTCTAATCCTTTAACTCTTCCATTGTAAGCCCACATATCACTTCTTTGATATACAAATATATATGGTAAATCATTATTTAATTCAGTATATAATTGCTTATATAACTCTTTAGCTTTTTCTTTATCTAATTCTTTATTAATTTGATCATATAATTTGTCAACCTTCTCGTTGCTGTAATTTGTCTTATTTTGAGAACCATTTGTTCCATAAACATCCATGTCGTTAGGGTCATTAGTTAATCCCCAAGCCATGAACATCATATCCCAATCATTACCTTGTTGCTTTTCTCTCATAGCAGTGAAGTCCATCTTTTCATTAGTGTACTTAACTCCTAATGCTTTCCAGTCACTATCAGATACTGAAAGTATTGAATCTACAACATCATTATCAGCAGAACCAGTAAAGTTAATTGTTAATTTAACTCCATCTTTCTCTCTGATTCCATCTGCTCCTACTTTCCAACCAGCTTCGTCTAAGATTTTCTTAGCTTCTTCTAAGTTATATTCGTATTTATTATCACCCTCATAGTAAGCCCATGAAGCTTTTGTTTGTGGAACATTTATAACTTCAGCATACTTATTAAAGATTGAAGAAGTTATAGTTTGTCTATCTAAAGCAACTGTTAATGCCTTTCTAACTGCTGGATCTTTAAATTGTGGTTTGTTATGATTAAAGCAAATATATCCGTAACCATTTGTTGGATATAATTTGTATCCAAGATATCCTAATTCTTCACTATGACTTACATTATCTTCACTTACTGATAATTCAACAAAATCAATATTACCAGCTTCTAACATTTGAAGTTTTGTAGCTTCAGTAGTAACTTTATAAACTATATTCTTAATTCCAGGTTTTCCAAGAACAAAGTTATCATTAGCTTCTAGAACTAATTCTTGTCCCTTCTTGTAGCTCTTGAAATTATAAGCTCCTGATGTTGGACCTGGATTTGTAAATGTATCTTTTAATTTATCTGTATGCCCTTGAGAATAGTACTTAGCCATGTACGCTGCATTAACTGGTTGAGTACCTCCTAATACTATTTCAGCTGAAGAGCTCTTTTCTACTAATGTAAACTTAACAGTTTTATCATCAACTATTTCAACACCTGATACTGAATCAGCTTTTCCTTCAAAATATTCTTGAGCTCCCTTAATTTTTACTCTTCCTGTTCTATAGTCTGCAATCCCTGTGTAGCTACTATCACAAGCTATCTTTATTGCCATTTCTACATCTTTTGCAGTAACATCTGTTCCATCAGACCACTTTGCGTCTTTCTTAATCTTATAAGTATAAGTTAGACCATCTTCTGAAATTTCTGGTAATCCTGCTAGGTATTCTCCCATAGAACCATCAGCTTGAGGTACTGTTAATGCACCGAACATTAATTCAGTTGGATACATGTCATATGCACTTTCTGCGTACAATGGATTAAATACTCCATCTGGTACAATAGTACCAATTACTAAAGTATCCTTTCTATTTTTTGCAACTTCAGGATTATTAGTCATATCCTTAGCTTCATATGTTGTAACAACATCTGATGATAAATCTGTAGTACCACCATTACCTCCGTTATCACTTCCTCCGCATCCTGCTAATACAGATACAGAAAGAGCTGCTGATAACGCAATAGCTATTTTTTTACGTTTCATGTTTTTATCCCCCTTTATTTTTTATGTATGATTATTGCTTTATATAATTCAATATATTCATATTAACTAACATTTTATGTTAATCTTTTTATAAATATACTGACTATATTCATTACTAAGGTATTTATAATAAAAGGGTATCAGACAAGTTAATTACGTCTAATCACCCCATTGTTATCTAGCCGTTCCTTATAATACCTAGTTACCAAAATTGTACCATATAATTAATATAATAGTAGGTGGCTTGTCCTTTGTCAATATTCTTCAATAAATTTCTTATATTTTTAATAGTTTAATATAAAAATACATGGTACTCTTAGCAATTTAATATTTTGTTATAAATTTTACAATTCTTTATATTAATTTGTCAATTCATTTTTTAACAATTACATTATTATAATTCAAGCAAAAAAGACTCAATGAAATAACCTTAGATTATTCATTGAGTCTTTTTTATTATTTATTTGCAAACTGACTATTGTATAATTTTTCATAGAACCCTTTATAATTCATTAGTTCTTCATGTGTACCTTTTTCAACAATATCTCCATCATTAATAACTAATATTAAATCTGCATTTCTTATTGTAGATAATCTATGAGCAATTACAAAACTTGTTCTACCACTCATTACGTTTTTCATTGCATTTTGAATCATAAGTTCTAATCTTGTATCTACTGAACTAGTAGCTTCATCAAGTATTAAAATAGCAGGGTCAGCTAATATTGCTCTAGCAATAGTAAGTAATTGTTTCTCACCTTGAGATATATTTGAGGCTTCCTCATTTAGAATCATATCATATCCATCTGGTAGTGTTTTAATAAAATGATGTACATTTGCAACTTTTGCTGCATTTATAACTTCTTCATCACTTGCATCAAATCTTCCATATCTAATATTATCTTTTATTGTGCCTTTATAAAGCCATGTATCTTGAAGTACCATTCCAAACATCTTTCTTAAGGCTTCACGCTTCATATCTCTAATATCTACACCATCAATTTTAATAGATCCTCCTTGAATCTCATAAAATCTCATTAGTAGATTGATAATTGTTGTTTTTCCTGCACCAGTTGGTCCAACTATTGCAACCATCTGACCGCTTTTTATATCTACATTCAAATCTTTAATAAGAGTTTTATCTTCAGAATAGCCAAATTTAACATGATCAAAGCTTACATTTCCCTTTGGGTCCTTTAGTGTAATTGAATCTACTTTGTCTTTTATTTGTTCTTCTTCATCTAAGATTTCTATTACTCTTTCCATAGCTGCTACTGCTGATTGCATAGCAGAAGATAATTGAGTTACTTGCGATAAAGGTTGGTTTATTTGCCATATATATCTTATGAAGGCTTGTAAATTTCCTGTAGTAATTATTCCCCTAATTGCATCTATAGCTCCTATTGCCCCTATTATAGCAATGCCGATATAACTAACTAATGAAACAAGTGGAGACATTGTGCTTGATATAAACTGTGCTTTAAATCCAGTTTTACAAAGTTCATCATTGGTTTCCATAAACTCTTTTATAGAATCTTCTTGTTTTCCATAAAGCTTTATTTCATTAAAGCCAGTATACATTTCTTGTACTTTACCATTTAACTTTCCTAGTGCCTTCTGTTGTCTATAAAATAGGTTTTGTGATTTACTTACAATAAATCTTGATACTAATATACTTAACGGAATTATAAAAATAGCTATGAATGCCATTTTTATATTTATAGTAAACATCATTATAAGTGCAAGAGTAATTGATAGAAATGAATTTACAACTTGCACAAAGCTTTGTTGAAGGGCATTAGATATTGTATCTACGTCATTAGTTATTCTACTTAATACATCTCCATAACTATTCCCATCAAAATAGCTTATTGGTAACCTTCTTATCTTATCTTGCACAGCATTTCTAAGTCCTTTTACTGTATTTTGAATTGCATTAGTTAAAAGAAAACTTGCAATATAAGTTGAAGCAGTACTTGAAACATAAACTACTCCTAAGACTATCATTACCTTTATTACGTATCTAAAATTAACTCCTGCGCCCTCAATTCCCTTCATTATATTGAAAGAATCCTCAGTTAATTGAGTGATTATTAATCCTTCAGTTACTGGAGCTAATGCATTAAATATTGCAGCTGAAATTATAAAAATTATGGCTCCAAAAAATGCCCATCTGTAAGGTTTTATAAAAGGAGAAATTTTCTTAACTATAACTTTAAACTTATTCATATTCTAATTCCTCCTTTGTTAATTGAGATGATGCAATTTCATTATAAATTGTACAAGTTTTTAATAACTCTTTATGCTTTCCTATTCCAACTATTTCTCCTTCATTTAGAACTACAATTCTATCTGCCTCCATTATAGATCCAACTCTTTGAGCAACCACTAACACAACAGACTCTTTTGTTTCTTCCTTAAGTCTTTCCCTAAGTATTGAATCCGTCTTAAAATCTAAGGCTGAAAAGCTATCATCAAATATATATATTTCTGGCTTTCTAACTAATGCTCTAGCAATAGATAATCTTTGCTTTTGTCCTCCAGAAACATTCTTACCACCTTCACTTATTATTTCTTCAAATTGTTTAGGTTTCTTTGATATGAAATCATATGCTTGAGCTACCTTTGCAGAATGAATTACTTCACCTGTTTTTGCATTTTTCTTACCAAACTTTATATTGCTAGATATACTTCCTGTAAATAATAAAGTCTTTTGTGGTATAAAACCTATTTTCTTTCTTAAAGCCTTAAGGTCATAATCTCTTACATCAACACCATCAACTTTTATACTCCCCTCAGTAACATCATAAAATCTAGGTATAAGATTTATTAATGTACTTTTACCACTTCCTGTACTTCCTATAAATGCAATCATTTCTCCCTTCTTGCATTTAAAAGATATGTTTTTAAGTACTGGCTCTTCTCCATTAGGATAAACAAATGTTACATTATCAAACTCAACTTCACCCTTTACTTCTGTTTGCTTTACTCCATTTTCAGGATTTTTAATTAAAGGTTCTTCATTTAATAATTCCTCAATTCTATTAGCAGATACCTGTGCTTTTGGATACATTACAAATACCATTGAAAATAACATTAATGAGAACATTGCATGAAATAAATATTCTATAAATGCAACTAGCTCTCCTATTTGAAGAGTACCAGAATCTATCATATTACTGGAAACCCAGAATATTGCTAAGATTGCTACATTAAGTAACAAAAAGAATGATGGCTGTGACACTGCCATCAGCTTAAATAACTTTTTAGATACACTTGCATATGCTTCATTTGTATCTTCAAAACGTTCTTTTTCATGATTATCATTACCAAATGCCCTTATAACTCTTATACCTGTTAGATTTTCTCTAGATATTCTATTTAATTTATCTAGTCTTTTTTGCTGAGTTTCAGATAATGGCTCAGATATTTTAGCAATAATAATAACCCCTATAACTATAAATGGTACAGTAATAGCAAGTACTGTTGATAGCTTTACACTAGTTCTAAGTATTAGCACTAGACTAATTCCAAACATAACAGGAGTTAATACTGCCGTCCTTAAAAGGGTATTAACAAATTGCAGTAAAACAAATGCATCATTTGTAGTTCTTGTAATCATTGATGATATACCAAACTTATCATATTCACTATGAGAAAATTCTTGAGCTTTCTTAAAAATATCATTTCTTATATCCCTAGTAATTCCGGTGGATATTTTAGCTGAACAATATCCTAAAAGAATTGTTCCTGCAACACCTAGAATTGAAATAATTACTATAATTCCACCCATCCTTTTTATATATTGAATGTCTTTATTAGCTATTCCACTATCAATTACTTTTGCCATTATAGTTGGTATTCCTAACTCTACTAAGGCAAATCCAAATACTGATATAACATTAATAACTACTAATAACTTATAATTCTTTAAATACTTCAATATCAGCTTCATCTTCTTCTTATCCTCCTTTATTAATTATGTATTTCTCATTCAATTATATATCATATAATATATTATCTATTATTGTACATATTTTTATTTGTAAAAAAGTGGAGTAAATATTTATTTTCCTTGTTCCATAACAAAAAAAAGAATAGCTATTGCTATTCTTTTTATAACTTGGCAACGTCCTACTCTCCCACACGGTCTCCCATGCAGTACCATCGGCGCTATAGAGCTTAACTTTCCTGTTCGGTATGGGAAGGAGTGTTTCCTCTATGCCATCATCACCAAATGCCTGACATTCCAAATTTTATATTTGGTTACTGGAAGGTATGCAATCCCTTAGGATTGTATTCCTTAATCAGAGTTGTTCTCTGAAAATTGCACATAATCATTGAAATATCTTTAACTTGGTCAAGCCCTCGACCTATTAGTATCAGTCAGCTACATACATTACTGCACTTACACCTC